>JBEKQJ010000085.1:0-10908 GCA_049519835.1 Caulobacteraceae bacterium
GGCGCCTCTCTCCCCCCTCTGGGGGGAGTACGGCCGAAGGCCGGGAGGGGGGCTCGGCCGCTCATTCGCCGATCAAGCCTTGAACACGATCATCTTGTCTTCGGTCATTTCGGCCATGGTCCAGGGGATGCCGCCGACGCCGTAGCCGGACTGGCGGCGGCCGGCGAAGGGCATCCAGTCGGTGCGGAAGGCGGTGTGATCGTTGATCATCACCGCCGAGGCGTCGAGGCGTTCGGCGACCGACAGGGCGGTGCGCAGGTCCTCGGTGAAGACGCTCGACTGGAAGGCCACCGGCAAGCTGTTGGCCTGGGCGATCGCGGCGTCGAGATCGGCATAGGGATAGACGCAGGTGATCGGGCCGAACACCTCCAGGGTCGAGACCTTGGCGTCGACCGGGGGGTTCACCAGCACGGCCGGGATCAAAGTCGAGGCGTTCATGCGGCCGCCGCCCAGCACCTTGGCCCCGCCGGCCGCCGCCTCGTCGATCCAGACCTGCACCCGCTCAGTCTCGCGCGGCAGGATCAGCGGGCCCACCTCGGTCTCGGCCAGGGTCGGATCGCCGGTCCGGAGCGCCGACACGCGGGTGGCGAAGCGCTCGGTGAACTCGGCGGCCAGGCTCTCGTGGACGAAGATGCGCTGCACCGAAACGCACACCTGGCCGGCGTGGTAGTAGCCGCCCTTGACCAGGGGCTCGATGAGCCGGCTGAGATCGGCGGACTTGTCGATGATCACCGGCGCGACGCCGCCATGCTCGAGGGCGCAACGGGCGCCGGGCGCGAGCTTCGAGCGCAGGCTCCAGCCGACCCTGGCTGAGCCGATGAAGCTAAGGAAAGCGACCCGCGGATCGGCGGCCAGGGCGCCGGCGAGGTCGTTGCCCTCCGGTAGGAAGGTTTGGCACCAGTCCGGCGGCAGGCCCGCCTCGTGGACCATGGCCACAAACTCGAAGCACGACAGCGGCGTCGAGGTCGCCGGCTTGACGATCACCGGGCAGCCAACGGCGATGGCCGGCGCGACCTGGTGGACGATCAGGTTGAGCGGATGGTTGAAGGCCGAGATCGCCGCCACCACCCCGATCGGCTCGACGATGGTCCAGGCCCGCCGGCCGTCGGCGGCCGGCGTCAGGCCCATGGGAATCTCGCGGCCGGCCATGACCCGCAGCTCCTCGGCGGCGTTGCGCACCCCGTCGACCGCGCGGAGAGCCTCGACGCGGGCGTCAGTAAGCGGCTTGCCGCCCTCGCGGGCGATCTGCAGGGAAAGGTGGTCGAGGCGCGCCTCCATCAGCGTGACCAGCTTGCGCAGGATGGCGATGCGTTCGTGGGTCTTCAGCCACTGGCCGCGGTCGGCGAACACCTTGCGCGCCGCCTCCAGCTTGCGCTCCAGCGCCGCCGCGTCGTCGCTCGGCAGTTCGGCGATGGGCGCGCGGTCGAAGGCCTGGACCACCTCGATCATGATTTCACTCCGTGTTGCGCGGCGTGGGCCTTGAGCTCGTCGACCAGCACGCGGACGTTCTCCGAGTAGTCCACCGGACAGGCGACGACGTGGACGCCGCCGGCTTGGAAGGCCGCCTCGAGCGCCGGGGCGAGGCCGTCGGCGGTGGTCACCCGCGCCCCCTCCGCCCCATAGGCGCGGGCGTAGGCGACGAAGTCCGGATCGCCGAAGGTCATGCCGAAATCCGGGAAACCGTCGACCGCCTGCTTCCAACGGATCATCCCATAGGCGAAATCCTGGATGATCAGAACCACCAGGTTCAGCCCCAGGCGGACGGCGGTCTCCATCTCCTGCGAGTTCATCATGAAGCCGCCGTCGCCGCAGACGGCGAGGACGCGCTTTTGTGGATTGAGCATGGCCGCCATGATCGCCGATGGCAGGCCCGCGCCCATCGTCGCGAGCGCATTGTCGAGCAGCAGGGTGTTGGCCACCCGCGTGCGGTAATTGCGGGCGAACCAGATCTTGTACATGCCGTTGTCGAGGCAGGCGACGCCATCCTCCGGCAGCACGCTGCGGACGTCGTGGACGATGCGCTGCGGCTTGAGCGGGAAGGACGAATCCTCATCGCCCTCGCGCAGGTGGGCGAGGATCTCGTCCCTGAGCGGCAGCAGGGCCCCGGCGTTAGGAAGGGCGCCCTCCAGGCGGTCGGCCAGCAGGCCGAGGCTGACGTCGAGGTCGCCGACCAGCTCGGCGTGCGGGAAGTAGACCTCCTCGATGGTGGCCGGCTGCCAGCCGACGTGCAGCACCACCGGGCCATGCGGACCCATCAGGAATGGCGGCTTTTCCACCGTGTCGTGGCCGATGGCGATGATCAGATCGGCGCGGTCGACCGCGTCGTGGACATAGTCGCGCTCGGAAAGCGCGGCGGTGCCGACATAGAGGTCGGAGACGCCGGAGACCGCGCCCTTGCCCATCTGGGTGTTGAAGAACGGGATTCCCAGCCGCCGAACGAACGACGACAAGGCGTCGGTGAGCCGCGGCCGGCTGGCCGCCGCCCCCAGCATCAGCAGGGGCCGCTCGGCGCCCATGATCAGGTCGGCCGCCCGGTCGAGGGCCGCCGACGACGCCACCGGCGGCTCGAGGGGATGGAGCGGCACCACCGACACGTCCGGGGCCGGTTCGGCGGCAATATCTTCCGGCAGTTCGAGATGGACCGGGCCCGGCCGCTCGAGCTTGGCCATGCGGAAGGCCTCGCGGACCAGGGCCGGGATCGTGCCCGGACTGACGATCTGGCGCGACATCTTGGTCAGCGGCTTCATGGTGGCGACGATGTCGACGACCTGGAAATGCCCCTGCTTGCTGTGCAGAACGCCCTTCTGGCCGGTGATGAGGATCATCGGCATGGCGCCCAGCAGGGCGTAGGCGGCGCCGGTGGTGAGGTTGAGGGCGCCGGGCCCCAGCGTCGCCAGGCAGACGCCCGGCTGGCCGGTGAGGCGGCCATGGGTGGCGGCCATGAATGCCGCCGGCTGCTCGTGGCGAGTGATCACCAGTTCGATGCTCGAGCGGCGGAGTGCATCGACGACGTCGAGGTTCTCCTCGCCCGGCACGCCGAAGACATGCGTGACGCCCTCGTTCTCCAGAGCCGCGACCAGCAGTTCGGCGCCGTTCATCGCATCGTCTCCCACATCTAGGCCCCAGGCCGAGCTTGGCTTCGCAGAGGACTGTGACAGCTGATTGCGCGGACACGCCGCGCACTGGGCCGTTACCCGCCGGGAAACCTCCGCTCCAGTCCCGCCCAGGCGTGGTCGTAGTCGGCTTGCAGCGCCGGGGTGGTCAAGGCGAACTCGGTGGGTCGGATGACGAGGCGGGTCTCGAACATGAAGGCCAGGGTGTCGGCAATCTTCATCGGGGCCAGGGCGGCGGCGCTGGCCTTGGCGAAGGTCTCGGCGTCGGGACCGTGACCGGACATGCAGTTGTGCAGCGAGGCGCCGCCCGGCGCGAAGCCCTGGGCCTTGGCGTCGTAGACGCCGTGGATCAGGCCCATGAACTCGCTCATCACGTTGCGGTGGAACCACGGCGGCCGGAAGGTGTCCTCGGCCACCATCCAGCGCGGCGGGAAGATCACGAAATCCATATTGGCGACGCCCGCCTGGCCGGAGGGCGAGGTCAGCACGGTGAAGATCGACGGATCGGGATGGTCGAAACTGACCGTATTGATCGTGTTGAAGTGGGCGAGGTCGTATTTGAACGGCGCGTAATTGCCGTGCCAGGCGACGACGTCGAGCGGCGAGGCGGCCAGTTCGGTCCGCCAGAAGCCGCCGTCGAACTTGGCAATCAGTTCGACGGGGCCGGCGCGATCCTCGAAGGCCGCCACGGGGGTGAGGAAGTCGCGCGGATTGGCGAGGCCGTTGGCGCCGATGGGTCCAAGCTCCGGCAGACGCAGGAGTTCGCCATAGTTCTCGCACACCCAGCCGCGCGCTGAGCCTTCGGGCAGGCGGACGGCGAAGCGGACGCCGCGCGGGACAAGGCCGATCTCGCCGGGGCGAACGTCCAGCACGCCCAGCTCGGTGGCGATCTCGAGCGCGCCCTGTTGCGGCACGATCAGCAGCTCGCCGTCGGCATTGTAGAAGTAGCGGCCATCCATGGAACGGCTGGCCAGGTAGGCGTGGATGCCGACGCCGACGCGGCCGGCGGCCTCGCCATTACCGGCCAGGGTCACCATGCCGTCCACGAAATCGGTCGGCGCCTCAGGCATAGGTAGCGGATCCCAACGCAGGCGGTTGGGGCTGGCGGCCAGGGCGAAGGGCGCGGTCTTCCAGGCCGGGAAGGCGGCGGGCTTGAAGGGGCCGTGGGCGGCCGCCGGTCGCATGCGGTAGAGCCACGAGCGGCGGTTCTCGGCCCGCGGCGCGGTGAACGCCGTTCCGCTCAGCTGCTCGGCGTAGAGGCCGAGCGGCGCGCGTTGCGGCGCGTTGCGGCCGATCGGCAAGGCGCCGGCGACCGCCTCGGTGGAGACATGGGCGCCGAAGCCCGGGATATAGCGATCGGTCGCGAGGGTCGGGGTTCCGTCCATCTGATACCAGCCAGTGTCAGTTTCGACTCGCTCTTTGCGCTCTCTTCCCCCTCTGGGGGAAGTGCCGGTCCGCCAACTTCCACTCCAGTTGCGTCATCCCGGCCGAAGCGCGCTAGCGCGGAGAGCCGGGACCCAGGGGCGACAAGCGCCGGCGAAATCCCCCTGGGTCCCGCATCTTCGGGCGCTACGCGCCCTGCGTGCGGGATGACGCAAGGGTGGGCCGCCGTAGGTCAGATGTCGAACCGGACCCCCTGGGCCAGCGGCAGGCTCGTGCCGTAGTTAATCGTATTGGTGGCGCGGCGCATGTAGGCCTTCCACGAATCCGATCCGGCCTCGCGGCCGCCGCCGGTTTCCTTCTCGCCGCCGAAGGCCCCGCCGATCTCGGCCCCCGAGGGCCCGATGTTGACGTTGGCGATGCCGCAGTCCGAGCCGGCGGCCGAGGTGAAGCGCTCAGCCTCGCGCATGTCGAGGGTAAAGATCGACGACGACAGGCCCTGGGGCGCGGCGTTGTTGAGCGCGATCGCCTCCTCGAGGTGGCGATACTTCATGACGTAGAGGATCGGCGCGAAGGTCTCGCGCAGCACAACGCCGGTCTGGCCGGGCATCTCGACCAGGGCTGGACGCACATAGACACCCTCGCCCGGGCCGGTGACGCGCTCGCCGCCGTGCACGGCGCCGCCTTCGTTCTTGGCGTCGGTCAGGGCCTTGTCCATCAGGACGTGAGCGGCCGGATCGATCAGCGGACCGACCAGGGTTCCCTCCATGCGCGGATCGCCGATCGGCACGCCGGCGTAGGCGGCCTTCAGGCGTGGCAGCAGGGCGTCGTAGACGCTCTCGTGCACGAACAGGCGGCGCAGGGTGGTGCACCTTTGGCCGGCCGTCCCCATGGCCGCGAAGGCGGCGCCACGCAGGGTGAGGTCTAGGTCGGCCGAGGGGGCGACGATGGCGGCGTTGTTGCCGCCGAGCTCGAGCAGGGCGCGGGCGAAGCGCTTGGCCAGCAGCGGGCCGACGGCGCGGCCCATGGCCGTCGAGCCGGTGGCCGAGACCAGCCGGACGAGCTCGTGGCTGACCAGCGCCTCGCCGACCTCGCGGCCGCCGAGGATGACGGTGGAGAGGCCAGCCGGCGCCTCGCTGAACTTCGCGGCCGCCCGCTCAAAGAGGGCCTGGACGGCCAGGGCGGTGAGCGGCGTCTTCTCGGACGGCTTCCAGACCACCGGGTCGCCGCAGACGAAGGCCAGGGCGGCGTTCCACGACCACACGGCGACCGGGAAGTTGAAGGCGCTGATCACGCCGACAACGCCCAGCGGCTGCCAGGTCTCCATCATCCGGTGGTCGGCGCGCTCGGTGGCGAGGGTCAGGCCGAACAGCTGGCGCGACAGGCCGACGGCGTAGTCGCAGATGTCGATCATCTCCTGGACCTCGCCAAGGCCCTCGGAAAGCGTCTTGCCGGCTTCCAGGGTCACCAAGCGGCCGAGATCGGTCTTGGCGGCGCGCAGCTCTTCGCCCAGCAGGCGGACGAGCTCGCCGCGGCGCGGAGCCGGAACGTTGCGCCAGGCGAGGAAGGCCTCTTGGGCCGCCTCGATGGCGGCCGCCACCTCGGCCGTGGGCGTATCGTGGACGTGGGCGATCACCGCCCCGTCGATGGGTGAGGTCACCGCCCGCGCGCCGCCTGTGACGACGGCGTCGGCGACGCCGAGGCGTTTCAGGACCTCGCGGGTCTCCTGAACGGTCGAGTCGCCGCTCACGCCACGCTCTCCAGGGCGCGGGTCGGGGTCTCGTCGGTGGCGTAGGCGCGGCCGAAACGGTTGGCGAGGAAGCCGGCCAGGGTGATTTCCTCCTGGCGCACGAAGCCGCGGGCCCGAAGAGCGCCGTCAGCCAGCATGTCGAGGACGGCGCAGGCGGCCGAAGCGGTGGTGATCTGAATGGCGCTGGTCATCCGGCCGCCCATCTCGCGGGCGTAGATCTTGTTGGCGTAGGTCTCCTGGACGAGGCTGCCGTCCTTCATTCCGGAGACGGTGACGAAGACGATGACCACGTCCTGCAGAGTGGCCGGCACGGCGTGCTCGAGGATGTCCTTGAGGATGTGGCGACGGTCGCGCAGTCGCAGGTCGTTGAGCAGGGCCTTCATGATCGCCGCGTGGCCGGGATAGCGGATGGTGCGGTAGTTGAGGTTGCGGACCTTGCCTTCGAGAGTTTCGCAGAGGGTGCCGAGGCCGCCGGAAGTGTTGAACGCCTCGTAGGCGACGCCGTCGAGGGCGAAGGCCTCGCACTCTTCCAGCGCCCGGGTGTGGCGCGGCAGGCCGTCGACGATCGCCTCGCACGGTTCGCAGTATTCGTTGATCACCCCGTCGGTGGACCAGGTGAGGTTGTAGTTGAGGGCGTTGGACGGGTACTTCGGCAGGGCCCCGACGCGCAGGCGCACGTCATGCAGCTCGTCGAAATGCCGCGCCAGGTCCGCGGCGACGATGGAGATGAAACCAGGGGCGAGGCCGCACTGGGGAATGAACGCCGTCGCCGCGTCCTCGGCCAACGCCTTGACCTTGCGGGTGGTGGCGACGTCCTCGGTGAGGTCGAGATAGTGGGCGCCGGCCGCCTTCGCCGCTTCGGCGACGTGGAAGGTCAGGTGATAGGGCGCGGCGGAGAGCACGGCGAACTTGCCGGCCAGCAGTTCACGCAGCGCGGCGGCGTCGGTGACGTCCAGCACCCTGTGTTCGACGCGCGGCATGACGGCCATCGAGGCGAGGGCCTTGGCCGACTGGTCGGCGACCGTGACCTGATAGTCCCCCGTGCCGGACAGCAGGTGGGCGATGGTCGAGCCGATATGGCCCGCGCCGATCACGACGACGTCTTTCAAGGTTCTTTCCTCCGCGTAGGCGAGATCGGAATATGGCCGCCCCGGTGGTCGAATCCCATTGCATTTTCGACGGAACGCCGAACAGTTTGCGGCGTATCGCCGACTGGATTGGACGAATGGACGAACTCGACAACCGCCTCCTCGACCTGCTGCGCGACGACGCCCGCGCCGCGGCCGCCCAGCTCGCTCGGGCGCTGGGCGTTTCGCGCACCACCTTGCAGAGCCGGCTTGAGCGCCTGGAGCGCACTGGCGTCATCACCGGCTACACCGTGCGGCTATCGGACGCCCACGAACGCGGCCAGATCCACGCCTATGTGTTGATGACCGTCTCGCACAAGCAGTCGGCGGGCGTGGTCCAGGCCGTCCGCAAGATGAGCGGCGTGCGCCTCTTGCAGTCGGTGAGCGGCCCCTTCGACCTCATTGCCCGCGCCGTCGCTCCCGGCGTCAAGGAGATGGACGCCCTGATCGACGCCCTTGGCGCCCTCCCCGGTGTCGAGCGCACCACCTCCTCGATCGTGCTGTCGACCAAGGTGGATCGGTAAACGGGCGGCGCCTCTTCTCCCTCGCCCCCGCTTGCGGGGGAGAGGATTGGGGTGAGGGGGCGGCGCCGGCCACCAGAACGTTTCGGCACATCCGCGTATCGCGGAACCACCCCTCACCCTGCCCTCTCCCCACTTCGTGGGGCGAGGGTAAGGTCATGGGTCAATCAGTAGGTTGCTACGTATTCAACCCGCCGGGGCATCCAGCCCGCCGCCGAGAGCGCCGTAGAGCGTCACCAGGTTGAGCGACCTCGCCAGCCGAGTCGTCACCAGCGTCTGCTGGGCGGCGTAGTAGGCGCGCTGGGCGATGAGCACGTTGAGGTAGGTGTCGGCGCCGCGCTCGTAGCGGGCGTTGCTGAGAAACAGGGACTGGCGGTTGGCCTCAACGAGGGCGGCCTGGGCGGCGACCTGGGTGTCGATCGTGCCGCGCTGGGCCAGAGCGTCGGCGACCTCGCGGAAAGCGGTCTGGACAGCCTTTTCGTAGGTCGCCACGTCGACGTCACGCTCGGCCTTGGCGTAGGCGAGGTTGCCGCGATTGGCCCCGAAATCGAAGATCGTCTGGCTGATCGTCGGGACAAAGGTCCAGGTCGCGGCAGGGCCTTCGAACAGGCTGGAGAGCGCCAGGCTGGTCAGGCCGCCGGAGCCGGTCAGGGAGATCGACGGGAAGAAGTTGGCCCGCGCCGCGCCGATGCTGGCGTTGGCGCCGCGCAGGACATCCTCGGCCTGGACGACGTCCGGGCGGCCGAGCAGCACCTGAGAGCTGACGGCGGCCGGCAGGCGCTCCATGACCACCACCTCGCCATCGAGGGTGTCCGGCAGGTCGGTGTCGGCGACCGGCGCGCCAACGACCAACTCCAGAGCGTTGCGATCCTGGGCCACTTGCGTGGTCAGGCGGGCCTGGTCGTAAGTCGCTTGCTGGACGGTGGTCTTGGCCTGTTCGACATCGAGGGCCGAGGCGACGCCGGCGTCGAGCCGGTGCTGCGTCAGGTCGAGCGAGGCCTGGCCGCTTTGCAGGGTCTGTTGGGCGATGAGGAGCTGGGCGCGATCGGCGGCCAGGGTCAGGTAGTCAGTGGCCACCTCGCCAACCAGGGTGATCTGGGCGGCGTCGCGGGCCGAGCGGGTGGCGAAGTACTGGTCCTGGGCGGCCCGGGTCAGGTTGCGGGTCTTGCCGAACAGGTCGAGCTGCCAGGCGGAGACGCCGGCGGTGAGGCTATAGAGACGCTCGTTGTAGATGGTGGACTGGCCGGGAGCGAGCGCGCCACCTGAGACAACGCTGAGCGGCTGCTGAGAGTAAGTGGCCGTGGCGTTAGCCCCGATGGTCGGGTAGAGGGCGGCGCGCTGGACGTGATACTGCGCCCGCGCCGCCTCGATGTTGGCCACCGCGATCCGGAGGTCGCGGTTGTTGGCCAGCGCCGCCTGGATGATCCGCTTCAGCTTCGAGTCGGAGAAGAAGGCCTGCCAGCCGACCGGCGCCTGGTCGGCGCTAGCGGCCGGCGCATAGGCCGGGCCCGACGGGAAAGCAGCGGGAGTCGGGTTCGCTGGCCGGTGGTAGGTCGGGGCGAGGTCGACGCATCCGCCCAGTGCGGCGACGGCAACCAGCCAGGCGAGGCGGCGGCTCATTTGGCCGAGCTCGCGGCAGGCGCCGGCCGCAGGCGGGCGCGGAATAGCGAGCGTACGATGACGAAGAACATCGGCACGAAGAAGATCGCCAGCACGGTCGCAGAGACCATGCCGCCAATGACGCCGGTGCCGATGTCGTTCTGGCTGCCGGCCCCCGCCCCGGTGGCGATGGCCAGCGGGAAGACCCCGGCCACGAAAGCCAGCGAGGTCATCAGGATCGGCCGCAGCCTGAGCCTCGCCGCCTCGAGCGCCGCCTCGACCGGCCCGGCCCCGCGCTTTTCCGCCTCGTCGGCGAATTGCACGATGAGGATGGCGTTCTTCGAAGAGAGGCCGATGGTGGTGAGCAGGCCGACCTGAAAATAGACGTCGTTGTAGTAGCCGCGCATGGTGGCGGCGGTCAGGGCCCCCACCACCCCCAGCGGGATGACAAGCATGACCGAGAACGGGATCGACCAGCTCTCGTAAAGCGCCGCCAGGCAGAGGAAGACCACCAGGATCGAGATGCCGTAGAGGGCCGGCGCCTGGGAACCGGACAGCCGCTCCTGGTAGGAGATGCCGGTCCACTCGTAGCCGATGCCGAGCGGCAGCTTGCCGATCAGCTTCTGGATCTCGGCCATGGCGGCGCCGCTGCTCTTGCCGGGGGCCGGTTCGCCCTGCACCTCGACGGCGGCGACGCCGTTGTAGCGCTGCAACTGGGCCGGTCCGGTGGTCCACTTCCAGCTCGAGAAGGCCGAGAAAGGCGCCATGGTCCCGCTGGACCCGCGCACATACCAACGCCCGATATCTTCCGGCGAGGCGCGGAACGGGGCGTCGGCTTGCATGTAGACCTGCTTCACCCGCCCGCGGTCGATGAAGTTGTTGACGAATTCGCCCCCCCAGGCCGCGCTCAGGGTGTCATTGACGTCGTTGAGGTCGAGGCCGAGCGCGCCGGCCTTGGACTGGTCGACATCGACGTGCAGCTGGGTGGTGTCGTCCAGGCCGTTGAAGCGGACGTTGGTCAGGATCGGGTCCTTGGCCGCCAAGGCCAGCAGCTGGTCCTTGGCCTGGAGCAGGGCGCGGTGGCCGAGGCCGGCCTGGTCCTCCAGCTCGAGATCGAAGCCCGAGGCGTTGCCGAGCGACTGCACGGCCGGCGGAACGAGAGCGAAGACCTGGGCGTCGCGGATCTTGGCGAAGGCCTGGTTGGCGCGGCGGGCGATGGCCTGGGCGCGGTTGGCCTCGCCGGGGCGGTCCTTCCAGTTCTTCAGGTGGATGAAGGCCATGCCCTGGTTCTGGCCCTGACCGCCGAAGCCGAAGCCGGTGACCACGAAAACGTTGTCGATGTTGGCCGCTTCCTTGGTCAGGTAGTAGTTTTCGATCTGCTGGGCGACGGCGAAGGTGCGCGACTGCATGGCGCCGGC
>JBEKQJ010000086.1:0-10674 GCA_049519835.1 Caulobacteraceae bacterium
CAATCCGTCCCCGCCGATCACCTCATGGCGGTCTATGCGCGCGCGCCGCTGGCCTTTGAGCGCGGCGAGGGAGCCCGCCTCTACACCGCTGAGGGCGAAGCCTACCTCGACTGTCTCGCCGGCATCGCCACCACCGGCCTCGGCCACGCCCACCCCAAGCTCGTCGCCGCGCTCAAGGCCCAGGCCGAGAAGCTGTGGCACGTGTCCAACATCTTCCGCATTCCCGGCCAGGAGGCGCTCGCCAGGCGACTGACCGACGCCACCTTCGCCGACGTGGTGTTCTTCACCAATTCCGGCACCGAAGCGATCGAGTGCGCCCTCAAGACGGCGCGCAAGTATCACTGGGCGGCGGGCGATCACGAGCGGGTCGAGATCATCGGCTTCGACGGCGCCTTCCATGGCCGCAGCTACGCCGCCGTATTCGCGGCCGGCAATCCGTCCTACGTCGAGGGTTTCGGGCCAGCCTTGCCTGGCTACCAGCGTCTGCCATTCGGCGATCTTGACGCCCTCGAGGCGGCGATGGGGCCAACGACCGCGGCGGTGATCATCGAACCGGTGCAAGGCGAGGGTGGCGCGCGCGCCCTGCCGGAAGCCGACCTGAACCGCCTGCGCCGGCTTTGCGACGACAAGGGCGCCCTGCTCATCTACGACGAGATCCAGTGCGGCCTAGGTCGCACCGGCAAGCTCTTCGCCCACGAGTGGGCGAGCGACGCGACGCCGGACATCATGTGCGTGGCCAAGGCGCTTGGCGACGGCTTCCCGGTTGGCGCCTGCCTCGCCACCGCCCGCGCCGCTTCCGGCATGACCGTCGGCTCGCACGGCTCGACCTACGGCGGCAATCCGCTGGCCATGGCCGTGGGACTGGCGGCGTTCGAGGAGTTGTCGAACCCGGAGCTGCTCGAACACGTGCGCCAGATCGCCGGCTACTTCGGCCAACAGCTCGCCGGCCTCAAGGACCGCTATCCCGACGTGATCGACGACATCCGCGGCAAGGGCCTGCTGATTGGCGTCAAGTTGGTCCCCAACAACCGCGAGTTCATGGCCGCCGCGCGTGACGAACGCCTGCTGATCGCGGGCGGCGGCGACAACTGCGTTAGGTTGTTGCCTCCACTTGTCCTGACCCAGGATGAGGCGCGCGAGGCGATCGAGAAGCTGGAGGCGACCTGCCAGGCCATGCGCCGCAAGGCGGCGGCCTGATGACGCGCCACTTCCTGGACATCTGGGCGCTGGAGCCGGCGGCCCTGCGGGCCATCCTTGACGACGCCCACGCCCGGAAGGCCGCCCGCAAGGGCTGGGGTCAGGCCCGCGTCGACGCCGATGCGCCGGCGGCCGGCCGCACCCTGGCGATGATCTTCCAGAAGAATTCGACCCGGACCCGGTTTTCGTTCGACGCCGCCATCCGCCAGCTCGGCGGCGCCGGCATCATCTCCACCGGCGCCGACATGCAGCTCGGCCGCGGTGAGACCATCGAGGACACCGCGCGCGTGCTCTCACGGATGGTCGACGCGGTGATGATCCGCGCCGACCGTCACGTCGATGTCGAGCGCTTTGCCGAGGCCGCCAGCGTGCCGGTGATCAATGGCCTGACCGACCGCAGCCACCCGTGCCAGATCCTGGCCGACCTGATGACCCTCGAGGAGCATCGCGGCCCCCTGGCCGGCAAGACGCTGGCCTTCGTCGGCGACGGCAACAACGTCTGCGCCAGCTTCATCCACGCCTCGGCCAAGTTCGGTTTCAGGCTCAACGTGGCCTGCCCGCCCCGCTATCAGCCTGACAACTGGGATCTGGCCCATGGCGGCGATGTCGAGGTGACCAACGACTTGGAACCGGCCGTCCGCGGGGCCGACTGCGTGATCTCCGACGCCTGGGTCAGCATGGGCGATGTCGACCACATGGCCCGCGTCGAAGCCTTCGCGCCCTTTCAGGTCGACGAGGACCTCATGGCCCTGGCGGCGCCGGGCGCAGTGTTCCTGCACTGCCTGCCCGCCCACCGCGGCGAGGAGGTGACCGCCGGCGTCATCGACGGCCCGCGGTCGCTGGTCTGGGACGAAGCCGAGAACCGCATCCACGCCCAGAAATCGATCCTTGCCTGGTGCTTCGGCGCCATCGGGTGAATTCGGCGATCTCGGACCCCATATCGTCGCCGCATGACCCAGACCCTCCGCGACGACATTGTCGCTCCCTTCCAGATCGAGACCCAGCCTGTTCGCGGGCGCATTGCGCGCCTCGGACCTGCGATCGACGAGATCCTCACCCGCCACGCTTATCCCGAGCCGGTGGCCGAACTGTTGGGCGAAGCCTGCGCGCTGGCAGCCCTGGTCGGCGCGAGTCTCAAGTTCGACGGCCGATTGATCGTCCAGGCCCAGGGCGATGGTCCCGTGGCCCTGGTGGTGGCCGACTATGACACCACCGGCGCCCTGCGCGGCTACGCCCGCTTCGACGCCGAACGGGTCGCCGCGGCCGGCGAAGGCTTCGCCCGCCCGGGGGCCGGGGCGCTGCTCGGCCAGGGCGTCTTCATCATGACCATCGACCAGGGTCCGGATATGGACCGCTATCAGGGCGTCACGGCCATCGAGGGCGAATCCTTGGCGCTCGCCGCCGAGACCTACTTCACCCAGTCCGAGCAGACGCCGACGCGCGTGCGCCTGGCGGTCGGCCGTGCGGGAGCGGGCCGCGCCTGGCGGGCCGGCGGGATGCTGATCCAGAACATCGCCGAGGACGCCGCGCGCGGACCGACAGACGAGGCCTGGATCACCGCCCAGGCCCTTTTTGAGACCCTTGGTGAGGACGAACTGATCGATCCGGAGCTGGCGGCCTCCACCCTGCTCTGGCGTCTATTCCACGAGGAAGGCGTGCGGCTGTTCGAGGAGACGCAGATCACCGCCTTCTGCCGCTGCTCGCCCGAGCGCATCGCTGAGGTGCTGAGCGCGTTTCCGGAGTCCGAGCGCGCGGCCATGGTCGGCGACGACGGCCGCATCCGGGTCACCTGCGAGTACTGCGCGCGGGAGTATGAGCTGGCGCCGGAAGGGGTGATTTAGGACCGCGGGCGTCGCGCCCGCATGCGGGCCGGAGGCCCGCGGTCCAGGTTCAGCGCAACCTCAGCATCGCCGAGTCGCCATCGAAGGACACCAGCCGCCAGACGCCATCCTCTTCAGCGAAGGTGACGAGACATGGTCCGCGGCTCCTGGTCACCGCGCAGACCCGGCCGTCCGGCAGGGGCCTGAGGGCGCTGGCGATCGCGAAGGTCCCCGGGATTGGCGTGGCGGGACGGTAGCCGTAGTAGTCGGCGACGGCGCGGAACACTTCCGGCTGGATGAGGACGCCGCCGGCGGCGCGCGCCAGAGGCCCCGACATCAGGATGCCGAGACCCTTGACGGCGGTCGGCGAACCGGGCGCGGCCGCGCGCTCGACGATGCGTTCCTGGATCTGGGCCTCGAGCGCCCGGCGATCGACGTGGGCGTCGAATGTCGGCCGGTCGTCGTCGCGGATGGCGATCATCAGGGCGTGGACATCGCCCGCCGCCGACAGGCGCTCACCCGTGGCGCAGCCGGCCAGCGCCAGCAGGCCGAAAGCGGCTGCGAGCCTTCTCACGCCCCGGTACGCTCCTTGAAGAACTGGATCACGCGCTGTTCGCATTTCTTGGTCGGGTTCTCCGGATCGTCGTCCACCAGATGCAGGGTCAGGACGGAATGGGCCGGCATCCGAGGGTCGGGGTAGCCGTCCTTGCCGTCAATTTCCCAGGCTTCCAACTTGTCTCCAAATTCTCGCTTCAATGTGTCGAACCGCTCCGGCGGCACGAAGGGATCGCCATGGAACCTCAGCGCCATGAGGGAGAGGTCTTCTTCCTCGAAGCGCCGCTTGGCGCAGGCGATCTCCTCGGGCGAGACGCCGATAGCGGCGGCGCTGGGCCCCTTTCGGCGGGCGATCGGCAAGGACGGCTGCGACAGGACCGGCGCCACCATCGCCGGTTCTGTCATCATGGCCAGGGCGAAATTGCCGGTGAAGCACATGCCGACCGCCCCGACGCCCTTGCCGCCGCATTCGGCGTGAGCGTGGGCGGCCAGGGCGCGCAGCCAGTCGACGATCGGGCTCGAGCGGTCGCGGGCCCAGGCGTTGAACTCGCGCCGGACGCAGAGCGTCTTCAGCATCGTCCCCAGCGCATAACCCGGCGTCACGTCGCGCCCCGGGTCCCCGAAGAGGCTTGGACAGAACACCGTCATGCCCGCCGCCGCCACATGGTCGGCGAAGCGGATCACCAGGGGATGCAGACCGGGAATCTCGTGAATAACGATCACCGCCGGCCCCGTTCCGCGCCGCCAAACCGGCCGCGTCCACCGCCCGGCCGGATCGGTGAAGTCGAACCGCTGGTAGTCTTTGAGAGCGTCCAGGTAGTCCATGTTGATCCTCTAAGCTGATCCGAACTCGCGCGCCGCCGCCGCCCGCCAGCGTGGGCGCAGCAGCCAGAAGATCGGCAGCGGGACCAGGGCGGCGAGCGCCGTCCATACCGCCGAGCCCGGATCATCGACGATCATCACAGTCACCAGCGAGGCCTGGATGATCGCGGCGATCACCGCCGGCCATGGAAAGAGCGGCATTTTCCATGGTCGCGCCAGGTCCGGCTCCCGATAGCGCAGGACGATGGCCGACAGGCAGACGATGAGAATGGGCCCGATCGACCACGGCGCGTAGACGCGCACGATGCTCTGATAGTCGCCGATGGCGGCAAAGATCAGCGAGCAGATGACGGTCACTACCAGGGCCTGACGCGGCGTGCCGCCCGGGGCCACGCGGCCGAGCCAGGTCGGCAAGGCGCCGTCCCGGGCCATGCGGAAGGCGATGCGCGGCGCGGTCATGGTCTGCTGGTTGACGATGGCCGCCAGCGAGAACAGGCCGATAGCGGTGATCAGGGTGTCGGCCGCCCTGCCGAGGCCGACCTTGGCCGCATCGCCCACCGCCAGGGCCGAGCCGGCGACCTGCGATGGCGCCAGCACTTTCAGCACCCCGGCGTTGACCAGGACATAGACGACGGTCACGAGCCCGATGCCCAGAAAGGTGGCGCGGGCGATGTTGCGGTCGGGCCTCTGGACCTCCTCGGAGAAATAGATGGCGGCGTCCCAGCCGGCATAGGTCTGGTAGATGAGCCGCACCGCCATCACCGCCGCGCCCAGGCTGGTCACCATGGCGAGCGGGTGCGGCGGCGGGGCCGGCGCCCGGGGCGTCAGGAACAGGATGACGGTGAGAACGATGAACGCCCCACCCTTGATGGCGCTGGCTATGCTCTGGGAATTGCCGCTGATCCGCGTGCCCGTCCAGTTGAGCGCGCCGACGGCGACCAGGAGCGCGCAGGCCAGGATGTGCGTGGAGACATTTGTGAAGAAACCCAGGCGCTGGACGTACTCGCCGAACACCGCGGCGATAAAGGCGCTGGATGCCGAATATTGCATCCAGCCGATCCAGCCGGTGAAGAAGGCCACGGAGGGCCCGAAGGCACGACCGGCAATGGGATACGGACCGCCCGCCAGCGGCACCGAAGCGCCGGCCTCCACGAGCGGCATGGCCGAGAGCATGGCCACGAGCCCGCCCACGACCCAGGCGAAGAGGATCAGTGGCGTTGTGGTGAAGGCCTGAGCGATGATCCCCGGCGCGCGCATGATGCCGGAACCGATCACCCCGCCGACCACCACCGCCAGGCCGAAGACGAGGCCGAGAATGCGGAGGAGGCCCTGCGGGGGCGCGCTGGCGTCGGTCATGCGAGCTCCCCGGACGGATTGCCTATATCCTTCCTGGGAATTGCCCGCCGGCGCAAGCCGGGGGCCTTCTGGAGCGCTCGCCATGCGCAGGCTTGTGATCGGCGTCATTTCGCTGGTTTCGGTGACCCTCTACCTCGGCCTGGCGGTGATGGGCGAAGGCGGCCTGATGGCCTTTCTGGCGCGCCCGGCCTTCATCGGACTCGCGGCGGCGAGCTATCTACTGGCTTTCGTGGCCCCGTTCACACCCGGTTCGCTGAGCCAGGGCGAGCGAGAGGACCGAGGCAATCGATGGGTGCTCGTGGCATTCAGCGTCATTGGTCTCCTCGACGGGTTCGTTCCGGCCTGGACCGACCGCCATAACATCTGGACATTCGGCGGCGAGGCGATCCGCTGGTGGGGCCTGGCGCTCTACCTGGTGGGCGGCGTGCTGCGCATGGCGCCGGTGTTCGCGCTTGGCGACCGCTTCAGCGGTCTGGTGGCGATCCAGGCCGGCCACCGCCTGGAGACCCGCGGGCTCTACAGCCTCGTGCGCAACCCGAGCTACGTCGGCCTGCTGCTCCTGACCCTCGGTTGGGCGATCGTGTTCCGGTCGTGGGCGGGGGTGCTGCTGACCGCGGCGCTGCTGCCACCCCTGATCGCCCGCATGGGATCGGAGGAGCGCCTGCTCGAAAGTCAGTTTGGCGAGGTCTACCTCGCCTATCGCGCCCGCACCTGGCGGCTGATCCCGTGGATCTACTGAAACGCCCTCCGATCGCCGGACTTGATGTCCGCGCCGGCGGCGTCTAGCTTCGCTTCAGTCCATCCCGAGACGGAAAGGAGGGTTTTGCCGATGACTGTGTCCTGCCGCGAAGCCCTTCCGCGCGCCCGCCGCTAGGCCATCCGCCTTCGGCCGGCGCCTTCGCAAACGCCGTTCGAAGGAACTCAGACATTGCTGCAAGACTACGGCTGGAGCGAGCGGCTCCAGCATCAATTCGCGCCGTTCGCGGCGCAGGGACTCGTTCCCGCGCGGGTGATCGCGCAGCATCGCGATCGCCTAGGCCTCATCACCGAAGCCGGCGAGACCTCGGCTGAAGTCGCCGGCCGGCTCGCCTTCGAAGCCCGCGAGGGCGAGCTTCCATGCGTCGGTGACTGGATCGCCGCCCAGCCGCCGCAGGCGGGCGGCCCGGCCCTCGTACGCGCCGTCCTCGCGCGACGAACGGCCTTCACGCGCCGCGGGCCGATGGGCGAACTGCAGGTGGTGGCGGCCAATGCCGACCTCGCCTTTGTCGTGCTGTCGCTGGAGACGGCGCCCAATCTGCGCCGCCTGGAACGTTATCTCACCGCCGCCTGGGCCAGCGGAGCCAATCCCATCGTGCTGCTGACCAAGGCGGATCTCAGTCCCGACCCGGCGGCGGCGACGGCGGCGGCGCGGCGGAGCGCGGCCGGCGCGCCGGTGATCCCGATCTCGTCGCTTACCGGCGAAGGCCTTGAGGCCATGCGCGTGCAACTGGAACCGGGCCTGACCGGCGTGTTGGTCGGCGCTTCCGGGGCCGGCAAGTCGACCCTGGCCAACGCCCTGCTGGGCGAGGCCAGACTCGCCGTCGGCGAGGTCCGCGCCGATGACAGCCGCGGGCGACACACCACCACGCGTCGCGAACTCATCTTCCTGCCGGGCGGCGGCCTATTGCTCGACACGCCGGGCATGCGTGAGCTGGCGCTTGACGACGCCGGCGAAGGCCTGGCCTCGGCGTTCGACGATATCGAGGCGCTCGCCAGCCAGTGCCGGTTCTCGGATTGCGCGCACGAGGGCGAGCCCGGCTGCGCCGTTCGTGCGGCGCTGGAGGCCGGCGACCTGGACACGGGCCGCTGGCGCAGCTTCCAGAAGCTGAGGCGCGAGGCGGCCCATCAGGCGGCGCAGGAGGATCCCCTGCTGCGCGAGGAGCGTCGCAAGCGCTGGATCGCCATCCACAAGGCCAGCCGCGCCCGCTACCGGGCGCGCGAGCGGGACTAGACCGGCCGCTCGGAGCGAACGATTTGCCAGCTGGCTGCTGCGAGGAGGAGCGAACCGAGGCCGATGCTGGCGCCGGCGATCTTGTCGGTAGGAACGGCGGCCACGTCCGCCAGACCGGCGAGCGCACCGACGACGCCGACGACGCCGACGACGACGATCGCCAACGACAGGTTGCGGCCGACCATCGGACGAGGCGCAGTCCGCTCGGCGCCAAACGCCGTGGCGACCCCGGCGCCGTAGGCGATCACGCCCAACTGGAAGAGCACGTCCCACAGGCGCCGGAAGCCTTCGAATGCGGTTAGATTTCCGTGCGCCGCCAATGGCGGGAACACGAAGCCGGTCATTCCATCGACGAAGATGAAGATGACGATGGAGAGGAAGAGGCCGAGCCATCCGGCCGCGGCGACTCCCCGGCCCCGACGACCGAGCTCCTGTGCGATCAGCAGGGTCGCTACGGCCCATACGAGGTCGCCGAAAACGCCGACCGTTCCGGCCGCGTGCAATGTCGCCGCGCCGCTTGCCGCGCCGGCCGCCGCGGCGGCGAGATCGAATGGACGCACCGGCCCGGCCGCAGCCGACGGCGAGGCCACGTAGAAGGCGCTCGTCGCAACCACCGCGATCGCGCCGACGAGCGAGAGCCAGCCGCCGACGATCAGCGGATCGGTCTGCGCCGACGTCTTCCGCGCGCCGAGGACATTCACATGGGTGGTCGCCATAGCGTTTTCTCCTTGCCGAGCGTCAGCATTTGGTTTCAAGATAAAACCAACCATGAATGGTCCTGGATTGCAACCAAATTGGCGCACAAGACCGATCTCTCCCGGCTGAACTGCTCGCTCGCCGGCGCGCTCAGCATCGTCGGCGACTGGTGGTCACTGCTCATCGTGCGGGATGCCTTGCTGGGCGCGCGACGCTTCGCTGAGTTTCAGCGCAGCCTGGGCTTGGCCAGGAACATCCTAGCCGATCGCCTTAGACGCCTGACAGCCGATGGCGTGCTGGCGCGCGAGGGCCCAGAACGACGGCCTGTTTACCAGCTGACGGAAAAGGGTCTGGCGCTGGCGCCGGCCTTGATCGCCCTCATGCAGTGGGGCGATCGCTGGGTCTCGGACGAGCGGCCGCCGGTTGTCGTCACCGACGCAGAGGGCGGGGAGATCGACGCGGTATCCGTATCCTCGGAGGGGAGAACACTGACGCCGCGCGAGCTTCGCTTCCGGCCCGGCTCAGGCGCCGAGACCGGTACGCGGACATTCCTTGCGGCGATGAAACCGCGCGTCGAGGAGCGCTAGATGGCGACCTGAACGGCCTGGAGCGCAACGAGCAGTTGGAGCACCGCGCGCTCCCTCATGTCTTCAGAGCGTGCGCTTGACCTCTTCGACGGTGAAGCACTCGATCTGGTCGCCGGCCTGGATGTCCTGGAAGCCGGCGAAGGCCATGCCGCACTCGTAGCCTGCCTGTACCTCGGCGACATCGTCCTTGAAGCGCTTGAGGGTCTGCAGCGTGCCGAGTTCGAGCACCACCACGTCATTGCGGATGATGCGCACGCGCGCTCCGCGGCGGACCACGCCCTCGCGGACGCGACACCCAGCCACACGGCCGACCTTGGAGATGTCGAACGCCTGCAGCACCTCGGCGTTGCCGAGGAAGCTTTCGCGCTGGATCGGGGCCAGCATGCCCGACAGCACGCCTTTGATGTCGTCGATCAGGTCGTAGATGATCGCGTAATAGCGGATCTCCACGCCCTCACGCTCGGCAAGGTCGCGAGCCTGTTTCGAGGCGCGCACGTTGAAGCCGATGACCGAAGCCCCGGCCCCCTTGGCCAGCATCACGTCGCTCTCGTTGATCCCGCCCGCGCCCGAGAGGATCGTCCGGACACGGACTTCGTCGGTGGCCATCCGGTCGAGCGCGCCGACGATAGCCTCGGCCGAGCCCTGCACATCCGCCTTGATGACCAGCGGCAGTTCGGAGACTTTCTTGTTGGCGAGCTTGGCCATCATGTCGGCCAGCGAGACGCCAGGCGCCGCGCCCACCGGCGTGAGATTGCGCTCCCGCTTTTGGCGGATGCGATAGTCGGTGAGTTCGCGGGCTCGGGCCTCGCTCTCGACCACGGCGAAGGCTTCGCCGGGCGACGGAGCGCCATCGAGGCCCAGGATCTCAACCGGCGTCGAAGGGCCGGCCTCCTCGACCTGCTCATCACGCTCGTTGAGCAAGGCGCGCACGCGGCCGAACTGTTCGCCGGCCACGACAATCTCTCCGCGCTTGAGCGTACCGCGCTTGACGAGCACCGTGGCCACCGCGCCGCGGCCGCGGTCGAGCTTCGCTTCGATGACCACGCCCTCGGCCGTACGGTCGGGGTTGGCCCGCAGATCCATGACCTCAGCCTGGAGCAGGATGGCCTCCAGCAGCTCGTCGAGGCCGGTCTTCTTGAGCGCCGAAACCTCCACGGTCTGGGTCTCGCCGCCGAGGCTCTCGGCCACCACCTCGTGCTGCAGAAGCTCGTTGATCACTCGGGTCGGATCGGCGCCGGGCTTGTCGACCTTGTTGATCGCAACGATCAGCGGCGCGTCGGCGGCCTTGGCATGTTGGATGGCTTCGATGGTCTGGGGCATGACGCCGTCGTCAGCCGCCACGACCAGCACCACGATATCGGTGACGTTGGCGCCACGGGCGCGCATGGCGCTGAACGCGGCGTGGCCAGGAGTGTCGAGGAAGGTCACCCGATCGCCGTCGGCCAGACGGACCTGATAGGCGCCGATATGCTGGGTGATGCCGCCGTGCTCGCCCCCCGCCACGTCGGTGGAGCGCAGGGCGTCGAGCAGGCTGGTCTTGCCGTGGTCGACGTGGCCCATGACCGCCACCACCGGAGGCCGAGGCAGCAGGTGGTCGTCGATGTCCTCATCGGCCAGGAAGCCCGTCTCTACGTCGCTCTCGGAAACGCGG
>JBEKQJ010000087.1:0-10663 GCA_049519835.1 Caulobacteraceae bacterium
CCTCCTCGCCAATCGCACCGGCGAGGCCGGGCGGCGCGGCGGCGTCGACGGCGGCCGGGGTGTTTTCGTAGAGCAGCCCGCCCCCGAGCGAGAGAGCGCGCATCCGGGCCGGCGGGCAGTTTGGATCGGCGGGGTTGGGCGGCGCGCGGGTGAGCTTGGCGTCGGTCACCATGACGCCCGGCGCGCCGGTGGCGACCGCGAACCAGCCGCTGCGGCTCGTCACGCCGTCCGACACCGCCGCCGGTACTGCGAAAGCGCCGCCGATCACCCGCAGGGGCAGGCGGATGGGCCACGGTTGGCCGACGCGGCGTGAGAGCGTGACGCGGCAAGGCGCCGTCCTGATTTCGGTGACGAAGCCGGCGAGCGCATCGGCGCCGATGACGCCGGAGATGCCCGCCGCGTCGAGGTCGGCGACCTGCATCGGGAATTGCGGCAGGCGCTGCCCGGCCAGGCGCAGGTCGGCGCGGGCGTCGGTTTCGCCGAGGTTCCACATCCCCGCCACCGTGGCGTCCAGGGTGCTCCGCGGAGCGGCCGCGTCGAGCACGAAATCGCCCGCCACGTCGCCGAACGCCGCGGTCACCACGATCCGGCCGCGGTCAAGCCGGCACGGTGTTTCACCGGCAGCCGCCGCCCACGCAGCGAGGGCCAGTGGAATCACAAGCGTCGCGACTCGCGGTCCCAGCCGATTCATCGATCCACAGATGACACAGATGAGCACAGATTGATTCACGCCGATTAGGTCGATCGGCGCGGGCCGCGCCTTCGAGCGGATTCTTTCGCGCGCCAAGGGCGCGCAAGAAAAAGGGCTTCAGCGAGGCTAGCCTTGAACACGCTCCGCCATCTGCGCCATCAATCTGTGCTCATCTGTGTCATCTGCGGATAGCTTCCCTTTCCATCGTCAGTTGACTCGCGAGCCGCTGGCCGGTCTTACGCCCCCGGACGTTTTTGCGGAGGGCCGATGGCCGGCTGGACTTTGGGCGTGATCGGCGGTTCGGGGGTCTATGACCTCGAAGGCCTGGAAGACCGCAAATGGGTGGCGGTCGAGAGCCCGTTCGGAACCCCGTCCGACGAGATCCTCACCGGGCGGCTCGGCCATGTCAGCCTCGCCTTCCTGCCGCGCCACGGCCGCGGTCACCGCCTGCCGCCCTCCGCCGTCGACGCCCGCGCCAACATCGACGCCTTGAAGCGCCTCGGCTGCACCGACATCCTTTCGCTCTCGGCCGTCGGCTCGCTGCGTGAGGCCATCGCGCCGGGCGACTTCGTGGTCGTCGACCAGTTCATCGACCGCACCTTCGCGCGCGAGAAGAGCTTCTTCGGCCCAGGCCTCGTCGCCCACGTCAGCGTCGCCGAGCCGGTCTGCCCGCGCCTCTCCGCTCTGGCGGCCGAGGCGGCCCGCGCCGCCGGCGCGCAGGTCTTTCCGACCGGCTGCTACCTGGCCATGGAGGGCCCGCAATTCTCCACCAAGGCCGAGAGCGCCCTCTATCGGTCGTGGGGGTGCGACGTCATCGGGATGACCAACATGCCCGAGGCCAAGCTCGCCCGCGAGGCCGAGCTGCCCTACGCCAGCGTCGCCATGGTCACCGACTACGACGGCTGGCACGATGAGATCGCCCACGTCGAGGTGACCCACATCGTCGAAGTCATGCACGCCAACGCCGCCAGGGCGCGCGAACTCGTCCGCCGTCTCGTCGGCGCGTTGCCCAAGCGCCGCGAGCCCTCGCCGATCGACCGGGCCCTCGACGGCGCCATCATCACCCCGCCGGAGGCGCGCGATCCGGCCATGGTGGCCAGGCTCTCGGCCGTGGCCGGACGGGCGCTCGGCGCATGAGCATCGATCTCGCCGCCGCCATCCGCACCATCCCGGATCATCCCAAGCCCGGGATCCTGTTCCGCGACATCACCACCCTGCTGGCCGATCCGATCGCCTTCCGCGTGGCGGTGGAACGGATGGTCGAGCCGCTGATCGGGCGTGATGTGCACAAGATCGCCGCCATCGAGGCGCGCGGATTCATCTTCGGTGGGGCGATCGCCCATGCCCTCGGGGCCGGCTTCGTGCCCCTGCGCAAGCAGGGCAAGCTGCCGCACGCCACCCGGGCGGTGGAGTACGCCCTGGAATACGGCGTCGACGTAATGGAGATGCACCTCGACGCCGTGCTGGCGGGTGAGAAGGTGTTCCTGGTCGACGACCTCATCGCCACCGGCGGCACGGCGCTGGCCGCGGTGCGGCTGCTGACCGAGGCTGGCGCCGAGGTGGTCGGCGTGGGCGCGGTGATCGATCTGCCCGATCTCGGCGGCGCCGCCAGGCTGCGCGCCGCCGGCGTGCCGGTCCACGCCCTGGTCAGCTTCGAGGGGCACTGAGCCCCGTCAGGCGCGCTCGGGCTGTGGCTGAGGGAGGCCCTTCGCCAGTCCGACCCACACCAGCCAGAACCCCATCGCCAGCAGCGGCGCCACGGCCAGCAGGATCAGGACGGGCGAGCCGCGCACGAAGGCCGGCATGTGCGCCTGCTTGCCGAGGAAGAACGAGCCGGTGGCGACGAAAAAGCCCACGCACATCCGCCACAGGTGCCGCGTCAGGCGAGCCCGCCCGGCGACGCCACCGGCCAGCACCACCTTGAGATCCAGGCCCGCCACCAGCAGAATCACGCCGGTGAGGATGAAATAGGCGGGCAGGGGTGGGGCGCTCATCGGCTGGCTGGCCGGGTTCGTGACGGCCAGAAAGGTCAGGAACACCATCAACCCTGCCATCGCCGCCGGGACGACCAGCGCCGCCCTGTCCCAGCGTCCGACCGTCATCGGCGGCCGGCGCATCGTCGCCCAGGCCGTCGCCACCAGATAGAAGGTGAACACCGCCCCGGGCAGATTGCCGCTCTGACCTGGGATGGTCACCGCCAGCCACGCCGCCGCCGCCGTCATGGTCAGCATGGCGACGCAAAACGCCCGCCCCATGGCCCGGTGGACTCCCTCTCCCTTGCGCGCGACGAGCGCCACGGCGCCGGTCAGTAGGCCGACGCTGGCCGCGCTGATATGAAGGATGAGAACCGGCGACATGCTCCGCAGCCTGGGCCGGGCCGGGGCGGATGGCCATGACGGGGCGGACCCATCGCTTGATCCTGCGTAACACGCCCGCGCATGTCTGAACCCACGGTCTCCGCCGGCTTCGTCCGCGCCCTCGCCGACTTCGCGGTCGCGCGCGGCGCGGACCGGACGGCTTTGCTCGCCGCCGCCGCCATCGATCCCTCACGCCTCGAAGACCAGGATAGCCGCCTGCCGTTCGCCCGCTACGTCGCCTTGATGGCCGCGGCGAAAACCCTCACCGGCGATCCGGCCCTCGCCCTCCACTATGGCGAGGCGATCGAGGTCGCCCAGTTCTCCATCGTCGGCCTGATCGGCGAGGCCGCCGCGACGATGACCGACGCCTTCCAACAGCTGAACCGCTACGTCCGCCTGATCGTCGAGGTGGAGGGCGTTTCCGAGGGCGACCGCTTCCAGGTCCGCTTCGAGCGCGGCGGCGCCTGGGTCGTCGATACGCGCCTCGACCCCAACGCCTTTCCCGAACTCACCGAATCGGCCTTCGCCCACCTCGTCTGCGGCACCCGCAAGTTCGGAACGACGCCCCTGGTCATGGCCGTCGAGGTCACCCATCCCGACCCCGGCTACCCTGGCGAATACGAGCGCATCCTCGGCGCCCCGATCACCTTCGACGCGGCCTGGAACGCCATGCGGGTCGATCCGGAATGGGCGACGCACCAGGTCGCCCGCCTGCCGCGCTACGCCTTCGCGGTGCTCAGCCAGCGCGGCGACGCCCTGCTCGCCGAGCTCGAGGCTTCCAAGTCGATGCGCGGCCGGGTTGAACGCCTGATCCTTCCCATGCTGCACACCGGCCAGGCCAGCGCCGACGCCGTCGCGGCCCGTCTCGGCGTCAGCCGTCAGACTCTCTGGCGGCGCCTGCGGGCCGAGGGCGCCGCGTTCGAAAGCGTGCTCGACGCCCTGCGTCATCGCCTTGCCGTGGACTACCTGACGGCCCGCAAGGTGTCGGTGAACGAGACCGCCTACCTCGTCGGCTTTTCCGAGCCGGCGGCCTTTTCCCGCGCCTTCAAGCGCTGGACCGGCGTCAGCCCCCGCGCTCTCGCGGCGCGGGAGAGATCGCAAGGCGCCGGCTAGCATTTCGCAGAAAGGGCTTCCCACGGTGGCGGCAATCGCCATCTTGAGGTCATGGCCTACGCCCGTTCGTGGCGGCTGTTTCGCCGCATGCAGTTGACCCTGGTCGCCGTCGCCGGCCTGATCTACGCCGTGGCCGCCATCGAGGCTTGGCGACGGGTGCCGGGGACGGGCGAGGCGCTCAAGCTGCTGCGCACGGCCATTTTTCCCGGCGCCTTCCTCATCGTCTCTGGCGGACTGATCCTCTTCGTCCCCGCCCTCTCGCGGCTGATGACCGCGCATCTGTGGACCAGCTACCGCGTCGGCTACGGCCAGAGCGTCATCTCGGTGCTGGCCGGCGTGGGCCTCGTCCTGCTTTTGGCCGGGGTGGTGTTCTGGCGCATCGCCGGCGCGGCCCATGGCGGCCGCGACCCGGCCGGCGCGCTCGCCGCTTTCGCCTCCGGTCTCGGCCTGCTCATCGCTCAGGCCGTGCTCCTGCGCCGCATCGAGGCCGACCCCAAGCTCGGGCGCCTGATCGAGGACTAGCCGCCGGGATTGCCCGTCGGCGAGTGTCCGGGATGAAGCACGACGACACGCGGCGGGACCGGCTTTGCGTGCAGACCTTCGATCAAGGCCGGTGGCGGCTGACCCGGATGACTCTGCGCGACGACCGGCGGCCAATGTTTGTGCGCGTCCTCCAAGATCACCGGCGGCGGCGCCGGCAGGGCCGACGGCGCGACCACGCCCGGGCCCACGCCTGGAACCTGGTTCGGCGGTGGGCAACCCCAGCCGAACCACTGGCAGACAAGGCCGCCGCGCTGGCAACCCGCGGTCAAGCTCGCCAGCGCCGCGACCAGCATCACTTTGGCGCGCACCTTCATAGGCACCTCCCGAGAGACTGGAGTTCCTGGATCACATAGCCGTGGACGGCGCCCGGGTTGGCGCAGGCATTGGCGTGCGCGCAGGCCTTGTCGGCCTGGCTGACCAGAAAGGCGCCCAGCGTTCCGGCCTGGACGGCGAGCATGGCGCCGGCCACCGCCAGCCCCACGATCCGCGTCCGCCCTGGCGACAGGTGGCTGGCGACCAGGCAGATCGACAGCGGCATGTAGGCGACGAGCAGCACGAACCGCACCACGAGGATGCCGGCGTAGGCCTGCCACGGCGCGCAGCCGGGCGAGGTCCACAGCTGCGCGAGGTTGGTCAGCAAGAAGCCGACATAGGCGCCGATGACATAGGTCACCGGCAGAACCCGCAGCACCGCGGTCAGGGCCGGCGTGTAGGGCGTCGGTCCGGGACGGCCCACTCCCACCCCCACCCACACCAGGACCGAGAAGGCGATCCAGATCGAGAATTCGGTCACCACCGGCGTGACGAGGTCGTTTTCGCCGACGGTCAGGCCGCTCACGTATTTCATGTTGAGGAAGGCGCCCAGAAGCGCGCTGATCAGGGCGAAGGTGAACAGCTTCTTCTCGAGATCCGACGCCCGCCGCCTGAAGGCCTGGCGGCTGAAGAGCGACAGGATGTAGCGGACGAAATCGACCGCGTAGGTCTCGAAGGTCTTGATGGCGCCGTCGAAATCCATTCGCCGCCCCTGCGTGGATCCGTCGAGGCTACTAGCTCACCGGGCCGGCGCGCAGACAATCCGCCGCCAGGCGATATCGGCGTTTCATCGGCGAAAGATCGGCACAGAGAAGATCCCCTCCCTCTACCGTCATCGCCGGGCGCCAGTCCCGGCGACCCATGCGCGCCGGAGTTCGGGTGGCCATGCCGGGCATGGCCACGCGGAGGCTGCGAGACCGCACCGTGACCGCGGTGCGCGGTCACACTGGGCCGGGAGGATATGGATGGCCGGGACTGTCGCCCGGCCATGACGGTAAGAGGAAGAAGTGTGCGGCTGCCTTATCAAGGGGAGGGAGGTTCGCTGTCGCAAAACTGATATGCGGTTGGGGCAAAGCTCAGCCATGACCCGCGTCATCCCCGAACCCGCCCGCCAGATCCCGGTCGTCCATGAGACCGAGGTGCTGGTGGTCGGCTCCGGCCCGTCGGGACTCTCGGCGGCGATCGCCTCGGCGCGAGCGGGCGTGGAGACCAGCCTCCTCGAGCGCTACGGCTGCTTCGGCGGCAACATCACCCAGGTCGGGGTCGAGGGTTTCGCCTGGTACCGGCATCCCGAGACGGTCGATTCCCAGGGCATCGGCACAGAGCTCGAGGCCCGCGCCAGGGACATGGGCGCGGCCCAGCCGGAGCCGCAGTCGGTGAGCCACGCCCTCGACGCCGAGGGCTGCAAATACGTCGCCGACCTCATGACCGCCGAGGCCGGCGTCCACCCGCTGATGCACCGCCTGTTCGTCGCCCCGATCGTCGAAGGCGGCGAGATCAAGGGCGTCATCGTCGAGAGCAAGGCCGGCCGCGAGGCGATCCTCGCCCAGCGCGTCGTCGACTGCACCGGCGATGCCGACGTCGCCCACCGCGCCGGCGCCCCGACCCACAAGACCCCCAAGGCCGAGATGATGAGCGTCTCGGTGATGTTCTCCATGGCCGGGGTCGACAAGGCCCGCTTCATCGCCGCCGTGAAGGCCGATCCGCAGACCTACAAGGACTGGGGCGGCAACGGCGAATGGGACATCGAGACCGACGGCAAGGAGGACGCCCTCTTCAGCCCGTTCCTGCGCAAGCCGTTCCGCAAGGCGCTGGAAGCCGGCCTGCTGCCGCCCAACCTCTCGACCATCGCCGGCACCTGGGGCGGGATCAGCGACCAGGGCGATCTCACCTACCTCAACCTCGTCCACCTCAACTACGACGGCACGGACCCGGACGAGCTCACCGCCGGCGAGATCGAGGGCCGCAAGCAGGCCATGCTGGCCATCGAGGCGCTCAAGGCCTTCATGCCGGGCTGTGAGGGCGCCAAGCTGCGCAACTTCGGCATGACGCTGGGCGTGCGCGACACCCGCAAGATCGACGCCGCCTACAACCTCACCGAGGCCGACGTCCGCGGCCAGGCCCGCTTCGAGGACTCCATCGGCATCTTCCCCGAGTTCATCGACGGCTACGGCGTCCTGATCCTGCCGACCACCGGCCGCTATTTCCACGTGTCCTACGGCGCCCTCGTGCCCAAGGGCGTGGAGGGCCTGCTGGTCGCCGGCCGCCCGATCGGCGGCGACAAGCTGAGCCACGCGGCGGTGCGCAACATGATGTGCTGCTCGGTCAGCGGCCAGGGGGCCGGAACGGCGGCGGCCGTGTCGCTCAAGACCGGCCGCACGCCGCGCGAGGTCAACGTCGCCGACGTCCAGGCCGAGCTCGTGCGGCAAGGCGCGCGGATTTCGTGAGCGACCCCCGGACCGCGGGCGTCCCGCCCGCAGGCGGGCCAGAGGCCCGCGGTCCGTTCAGCCCCTGGCTCCCCTGGCTGGCGCTCGCGCTCGCGGCCCTGTCGATCATGGGCGACTACTACGCCTATGACGCCATCGCGCCGGACGCCGACCTGCTGCGCCGGCTGCACGGTCTCAGCCAGACCCAGATCGGCCTCCTCAACGCCATCTTCAGCCTGCCCAACATTCCACTCTCGCTGGTCGGCGGCCTGTTCATCGATCGCTTCGGCGCCGCCCGCACGGCCGTGCTCACGGCCGCGTTTGGGTTCGTCGGCGCCGCCCTCACTGCCTGGGGCGAGCCGTTCTGGCTGATGGCGCTCGGGCGCCTGCTGTTCGGGATCGGCGAGGAGACCCTGCTGATCTGCCTGCTGGCCGGCGTCGCCCAATGGTTCAGCGGCCACCCGGGGCGGGAAACCGCCCCGGGCAAAGCGGGAGGTCGCGCGGCGCTGGCCATGAGCCTGCTCTTCAGCCTGGCGCGGGTCGGTTCCTACCTCGCCGACATCTCCCCGCGCTGGGCGGCCAACCTCTACGCCGAGGGCTGGCGCCCGCCGCTGGTCCTCGCCGCCGGCCTCTGCGCCTTCAGCCTCCTCGCCTCGATCGGCTTCCTGATCGTCGATCGCCATCGTCCAGGGCGGCCGGCCAAACCGCCGGAGCGCTTCGACCTCGCCAGCTTCCGCGGCTTCGACCGCTCGTTCTGGTACATCCTCGGCCTGAATGTCCTCTTCGCCTCGACCTTCTTCCCGTTCCGCTCGACCTTCGCGGTGGTGTTCTTCCAGGACGCCAAGGGCCTCAGCCTCCCTGAGGCTGGCCTCCTCAACAGCTGGGTGTTCTTCGCCGCCATCTTCTGCACGCCGATCATCGGCGCGCTCGCCGACCGTTTCGGCCATCGCGCCGCGTGGCTCAGCCTCGGCGCCGCCCTGCTGCCCATCACCTTCCTGCTGCTCGGGGCCACCAACGCCAACCTGTGGATCACCACCGTGCTGATGGGCGTCAGCTTCAGCGTCGTGCCGGCGGTCATCTGGCCGGCCACCGCCATGCTGGTCGAGGAAAAGCGTCTCGGCGCCGCCTATGGCCTGATCAACGTGCTGCAGTCGTCCGGCATGTTCGCCGCCAACTGGGCGGCGGGCGCCCTCAACGACGCTTTCCGCGCCGGCCCCGGCAACGGCGGCGGCTATACGCCGATGCTGATCCTGCTGGGGGGCCTCAGCGTGGTGGGTCTGGCCTCGACCTTGGCGCTCTGGCGCCGCGAGCGCGGTCCGCACGGGCATGGACTGGAGGCGGCGGGGTAGAGGGGCGGCGAGACGCGCTGCCCTGGCGCCGCGGCGCCGTCAAACCGCCTGGAGCCGAGCGCCCGCACCTTGCCGAGGCGGCTACCGCCTGGCGGCCGGTTGGACGCCACCGGTCTGCGCCTGCCGCGCCTCGATCATGGAGCGGATGCGCGCCGCCATCGTCTCGATCGGGAAGGGCTTGGTCAGCACGGCCATTCCGGGCTCCAGCCGTCCATTGCCGACGACGGCGTTCTCCGCATAGCCGGTTATGAACAGGACCTTCATGTCCGGGCGACGTACGCGGCCGGCGTCGGCCATCTGCCGTCCGTTCATGCCGCCCGGCAGGCCGACATCCGTCACCAGCAAGTCGATGGCCACGTCGGATTGCAGAAGCTTGAGACCCGCTACGCTGTCGCCGGCGTTGATGGCCGTATAGCCAAGGTCCTCGACAATTTCGGTCAACAGCATCCGCACAGTCGGCTCGTCGTCCACGATCAGCACGGTCGCCGCTCGCCCGGAAGGCGGCAGTTCAGATAATCTCGGCGCGAGAACTTCTTCGGCAATCTCGCTGGAATGGCGTGGCAGATAGATGCACACCGTCGTGCCTTCGCCGACCTCGGAATAGATCCGCACCTCGCCACCCGATTGTCTGGCGAAGCCGTAGGTCATCGAGAGGCCGAGCCCGGTGCCTTCGCCGATCGGCTTGGTGGTGAAAAACGGCTCGAACGCGTGCTCGATCACCTCTGGGGTCATTCCCGTCCCGGTGTCGGTGACCGACAACGACAAGTATTGCCCTTCTGGCATGTCGAGCTGGCGCGCCGCCCGGTCGTCCAACCACTTGTTGGCGGTCTCGATGGTGATGCGACCGCCGTTCGGCATCGCGTCACGGGCGTTGATGCAAAGATTGAGCAGCGCGTTCTCGAGCTGAGGCGGATCGACGAACGCCGACCAAAGGCCTGAGGCGCCGACGACCTCGATCTGGATGGCCGGCCCGACCGTGCGCTCGATCAGTTCCTGCATGCCGACGACGAGACGGTTCACATCCGTCGGCTTCGGATCGAGAGTCTGTCGCCGCGCGAACGCCAGCAAACGATGGGTCAGGGCGCCGGCGCGTTTCGCCGCGCCCTGCGCCGCGACCATATACCGTTCGAGATCGGTGAGGCGGCCCTGCCGCACACGGATATGCATCATTTCCAGCGAGCCGGAGATACCCGCCAGCAGGTTGTTGAAATCGTGCGCCAGGCCGCCCGTGAGCTGCCCGATCGCTTCCATCTTCTGTGATTGGCGCAGGGCCTCTTCGGCGGCCGCCTGCTCCTTCAGGGCGACCTCGATGCGCTCCTGGAGCGTCGCGTTGAGATCGCGCAAGGCCGCGTCATTGCGGCTGCGCTCGACCGCGTTGCGGGTTCTGGAGGCCACTTCCCGAATGAGTGTGAGTTCTTCCGCCGTCCACTCTCGGACGGCGGCGTGATTGACGTAGAGAACCGCGACCAGCTCGCCCTGTTCGATGATCGGCACATTGACGAAGCTGGAGGCGTTTCGCGCCCTGAGCGCCTCGGCCGCGTCAGCGGTCCGTTCGTCTCGATCGACATCGTTGATGCTGACGAATTCGCCGCGCTTCAGACTATCGATGAACGACCCGTAGTCGCGGAGCGGCAGCACCCCGGCGAGCGTCTCGACGCCAGGCGCGTTCCAGTCTCGCCGGACGCGCAGAGTCTCGGCGACCGGATCTATCGTCCCATAGCCGACCCGGCTGGTTCTCAAGACCTCGCCAAGAATTTCGGCGGCGACGAAAGCGATGGCGTCCGGATCGGCCAGGTCGCCAATCCGGTCAGAGAGCCTCACCAGCGCGTCGCGGTTGGCCCGGGTGCGGACATGTTCGGTGGCGTCGTAGCC
>JBEKQJ010000088.1:0-11040 GCA_049519835.1 Caulobacteraceae bacterium
TTCACGCAAGACCTCGGCCCGCCCGGGGGGCCCACCATCAGTGGTCGCGATCGACCGCACCGGCTGTTGCGGCAGGGACTTCCCGTTGATCGACACGATTCCGCGGGTGATCTGCACCTTATCGCCGGGCTGGCCGATGAGCCGCTTGATGTAGCTGGTGCGACCATCGCGCGGGAGTTTGAACACGACGACGTCGCCCCGTTCAGGGGAGTGGAACCTTATCCTGCCAGATATTCCCGGGGGACTGCCCCAAATCGAGTGCCGGCCGTAGCCGTAAGCGGCTTTCGACACGATCAGATAGTCGCCTTGCTGGAGAGTCGGCTCCATCGCGGCCGAAGGCACGGTGTAGGGTTCATAGACAAGCGTTCGGACGGCCAGCGGGGCCACAATCATAAGGCAGACCCCGGCAAGGACGGCCGAAACCATGACGATCGCAACCCCTGTCGGCTTCATCGTCCCCCCGGTGCTTAATGCGTCAGTTCCAGATCGGCGGGCGCCGGTCCTTCCACGGCGCCTCTTTCTCCAGCTGCCCTGCCAGGCGGAACAGGGTCGCCTCGTCTGCGTAGCGGCCGCTGAACATCATGCCGATCGGCAGGCCCAGGCCAGCGGCAGGGACATCGACGGCTGGCCGCTGACGTTGAACGGCGGGGTGAACGGGAAGGCCTGGGCCTGACGGCGATTCACTTCGCGGGGATCGAGGTAAACCGTGTCGATCCAGCCGACCTGCGGCGCAGGCATGCCCATGACCGGGGTCAGGAAGACATCGCAGGTCTCAAAGAACTCGTTGATCTTCCGGCCCCACAGGCGGCGGTCGATCATGCTCTGCATGGCCTGGGCGCCGGTGACCTTCAAGCCCGACTTGTAGCTGGCCCAGGTCAGAGGCTCGAAGTCATCTTCCTCCGGCTCGCGCTCCAGTCGCTCGATCCAGCGGGCAATGTCGGCGGCGAAGTTGGCCGCCCCGGCCCGTCCGGTCTGGCGATAGAAGTCGCGCCAGTCGAGGCCCATGCCGCGCTCCTCGACGTCATGGCCGAGGCGGCGCAGGAGGTCCGCTGTCGCATTGAGCGCGTCCACGACCTCCGGGTCGAGGACCTGGCCGGACGGCGTCTCGCCGGAGAAGGCGATCTTGAGCCGTCCTGGCGAGGCGCCGACCTCCTCGACATAGGGTCGGGCCTTGGGCGGCGCCGGATAGGCCGAGCCGGGAATCGGCACGCCGGTGTGGTCGAGCATGGCGGCGCTGTCGCGCACTGTGCGGCTGACCACGTGGTCGACCGCATTGCCATAGGCGTTGGCGTCTGGGAGGGAGGGGTTGCGGTCACGCGTGACCTTGAGACCGACCAGGCCGCAACAGGCGGCGGGGATTCGGATCGAGCCAAGGCCATCGCTGGCGTGGGCGAGCGGCACGATTCCGGCCGCAACCGAGGCGGCCGCCCCCCCGGACGAACCGCCGGAGATGTGGTCGCGGTTCCACGGGTTGCGGCAGGGGCCGAGCCGGGACGACTCCGTGGTGCCCGTGATGCCGAACTCAGGGGTGTTGGTCTTGCCGAGCAACACGACGCCGCTGGCCCGATAGCGCGCGGCCAGGGTGGAGTCCGCCCCGTCGACGAGATCGCGCATGTAGCGGCTGCCGCTGGTGCGGGGCCATCCCGCCACCGGTACGCCAAGGTCCTTGATCAGGAACGGCACGCCGCGGAAGGGGCCGTCGGGCAGATCGCCCTTGGCGGCGGCGCGGGCCTCGTCATAGGCCTTGTAGACCACGGCGTTGAGCGCGCCGTTGTGGCGCTCGATCCGCTCGATGGCCGCCTCAACCAGCTCCGCCGGAGTGACCTCTTTGCGCGCAACCCGCGCGGCCAACCCGACGCCGTCGTGTTCGGCGTAGTCGTCTGCCATGCCCATGACTGTTCCTCCGCTCGTTTGGCGCAAAGCTATCGCTGCGGCGGGGCGTCGACCATGGCTCTCTGGCGATTTTCACGGGCGGGGGTAGGGTCGGTGCGCCTCTGGGGCTTGGCTGACGCTGCGTCGCCCTCAATATTTGTGTGTCAAAGCTCCGCGAGGAAGGAAGAGTCATGTCCGCAGCCTACATCGTCGCCGCCACGCGCACCGCCGGAGGCCGCAAAGGCGGCAAGCTGGCCGGCTGGCACCCGGCGGATCTGGCCGGCAAGGTGCTGGATGGGCTGGTCGAGCGGGTTGACGCCGACCCGGCGCTCGTCGAGGACGTGATCATGGGCTGCGTCACGCAGGCCGGCGAGCAGGCGATCAACGTCGCGCGCGGTGCGGTGCTCTCGTCGAAATTCCCCGAGAGCGTACCCGCCACCAGTGTCGACCGGCAGTGCGGTTCTTCGCAGCAGGCCCTGCAGTTCGCCGCCCAGGCGGTGATGAGCGGGACCCAGGACATCGTCATCGCCGCCGGCGTCGAGAGCATGACCCGCGCGCCGATGGGCAGCTCCGTGGTTCCCCTTCTCAAGGCCGGCTTCGGCCAACCGATGAGCCCGGCGCAACAGGCCCGCTATCCAGGCATCCAGTTCAGCCAGTTCGCAGGCGCCGAGATGATGGCCAAGAAGTACGGCCTGACGAAGGACCAGCTCGACCAGTTTGGTTACGAGAGCCACCAGAAAGCGATCGCGGCCACCCAGGGTGGGGCGTTCAAGGACGAGATCCTGCCGATCGCGGTCAAGGACCCCGAAGGCGCCGAGACGCTGCACGCGGCCGACGAGGGCATCCGCTTTGACATCAGCCTGGACGGCATCCGGGGCGTGAAGCTGCTGCAGGAGGGTGGCCGGATCACCGCCGCGACCTCCAGCCAGATCTGCGACGGCGCCTCGGGCGTGCTGGTGGTCTCGGAAAAGGGCCTCAAGACCCTCGGCGTCGAGCCTTTGGCTCGCATCCATCACCTGTCGGTGATCGGCGGCGATCCGGTGATCATGCTCGAGACGCCGATCCCGGCCACCAAGCGAGCCCTGGAAAAGGCCGGCATATCGATCGACGACATCGACCTTTTCGAGGTCAACGAAGCCTTTGCTTCGGTTCCCGTCGCCTGGCTGCAGCAGACGGGGGCCGACCCGGCCCGCCTGAACGTCAATGGCGGGGCCATCGCGCTCGGTCATCCGCTCGGGGCCTCGGGGACCAAGCTGATGACCACCCTGATCCATGCGCTGCGCGCCCGTGGCAAGACGTGGGGCCTGCAAACGATGTGCGAAGGTGGCGGCCTCGCGAACGTAACGATCGTCGAAGCGCTCTGAGGCAAAGCTTTATCCGACCCCATAAATCGGTGATTGATCGGCAAATCATCAGGTCTTGTAGGTAGCCGCGCGGCCAGCGCAGGTCTCTAATAGGTCCATCGGGGTCATGGTCCTGACGAGGACGCCGTTTTGCGGCTCCTTGTACCGCCCAGACTCCGGCGTTAAGGTTTCGTCAACCAATACGCGGGGACGCTTTATGCGAGGGATCCTAACCTCCGCCGTGGTTTTCATTGCGCTAGCCGGGGGAGCGGCGGCGCAGCCCGCGCAGCCGCCTGCCGGCTCGCAGGGCGACTACAGCGTCGAGGACGTCGTCAAAGGCTTCTCTCAGAAGCCGCCGGCTGCGGACAAATGTAATCCGGACGCAGATGGCGTCTGTCAGCCGTCAAAGGACAGCCGAGGCTTCAGTCTCGAGGACTCCTCCACCCCCGCCCCGCCGATCGGCGCTCATGCGCCCGCCGCGACCAAGTCCCATGCGCCGGCGCCGTCTCGAACCCGGGTGGCGACCGTCGAGCGACGTCACGAAGAGGCCGCCGTTTCGACGACCTCCGCGAGCCGGCGAGATCTCCTGATCAGCTTCCGCTCGGGCTCCTCGGAGCTGACCGATCGAAGCAAGACCAACGCCCGCACCTTCGTCGCCGCCCTCAATCGGCCGGAACTCGCCGGCGCGAGCTTCGAGATTGGCGGCCACACCGACGCCACCGGGTCGCCGGCCCGCAATCGGATCCTGGCCCAGCAGCGCGCTGACGCCGTGCGGCAATTCATGATCGACCAGGGCGCGGATCCGAACCGGCTGAAGTCGGTGGGCTACGGCTCCGACCAACCGGCGGATCCGAAAAATCCCGACGCGGCCGTGAATCGCCGGGTCGAAGCGCGGCGTCTCAACTAGATCGCGCGCGGCGTCGTCGGGGGTGGCGAAGCCGCGCAAGGGAGCGACTGTCTTATGTCAGGGGGGCGAGCAAGAAGGCCGAAGCCAAGGGGCGCGTTCGCGCTCGCCATGGCGCTCGGCGGTTTGACGGCGCCTGGCCTGGCGCTAGCTCAGGCCGCCCCGCCGCCCGCGGCTGGCGCCTTGCCGACGCCGCAACAGCTCAACCCCGCCGGGCAGGTCCAGGCCCAGCCACCTGCACCCAAGCGTGATCTGCTCGAGGCGCCGGGCCAGGGCGCCTGTCCGCTGGCGACCTCGACCCTGACCTTCAAGCTGACCTCGGTCGAATTCCAGGGCCTCAAATCGGTTCCGGCCGAAGATCTCGCGCCGGCCTGGGCCGCCTACGCCGGCAAGGACACGCCGATGTCGGCGGTTTGCGAGATTCGCGACCGCGCCGCGGCGATCATCTTCCACAAGGGCTACCTGGTCAGCGTCACCATTCCGCCGCAGCACATCGAAGACGGGCGGCTGATCATCAACGTGGTCGAGGCCCGCATCGCCTCGGTGCGGGTCGTGGGCCACGCGGGGCCGGGGCAGGCCAAGGTCGAGGACTATGTCGAACACCTGCGTGGGTTGGCGCCGTTCGATCTCAGGACCGCCCAGCGCTATCTGCTCCTCGCCTCCGACATCCCGGGCTTGCACGTCACAGCCTCGCTGACCCCGTCTTCGCAGGGGCCGGGCGCGGTCGACATGATCGTCAATGTCTCGAGCCAGCCGATCGACGGCCTCGTCAATGTCACCAACTACGGCGCCAAGGAATTGGGGCCGTGGGGCGGCCTGGCCCGCCTCGACCTCAACAACCTGACCCCCCTGGGCGACCGCACCAGCCTGGTGGCCTACAGCACCCTGTTCGACGATGAGCAGCAGGTAGTGCAGCTGACGGAGGAGATCCGTCCGGGCTCGGAGGGGCTGGTGCTGCGCGGCTCGATCGCCTTCGGCTGGGATCACCCGGGCGCCGAGCTCGCGCCGGTCGATCTCAAGGGTACGTCGTTCGTCGGCACGTTCCTGGTCCTCTATCCGCTGATCCGAGAGCGCCGGGACAACCTCAACGTCTCCGCCGGTTTCGATTTCGTTGATCAGACGACCAAGCTCGGTGGCTTTGCGGCCGACCTCAACCACGACAAGCTGAGGATTTTCCACGCCCGCATGGACGGCGACGTGCGCGCCGATATCGGCCTAGGTTCGGACTTCGAGGCCGGAATCGAGATCCGCCAGGGGGTCAACGGCCTTGGGGCCAGCTCGCCCTACGAGACCGACGTCTCGCGCATCGGCGGCCGCTCCGACGCCACCGTGCTGCGCGCCGACGGTCATTGGGTCACGCAGTGGACGAGCAAGTTCTCCACCGTGGTCTCCTTCCAGGCCCAGTGGGCCAACCTGCCGGTGCTCTCTTATGAGGAATTGCAGGTTGGGAACCTGACCATCGGTCGCGGCTATGATCCGTCGTCGGTGGCCGGGGACAACGGCGTCTCCGGCTCTTTCGAAGCGCGGCTCGGCCCCTACCGGCTCAACTCCTGGGCGACGGTGCAGCTCTACGGGTTCACCGACGTCGCCCGCGTGGACAGCCTGGTCGATGCGGCTGATTTCAGCCGCACGATCGTGTCGGCCGGCGGTGGTCTGCGCATCGGCCTGACGCCCCGGCTCAGCATCGATGTCACCTACGCTCACCCGTTCGACGGGGTGAGCGCCGTCCAGCCAGTCGCGCCGCCCGACCGCGTGCTGGTCAGCCTCGTCGCCCGGTTCCCGTGATGCGGAAGGCCAACGCCATGTCTCGGTCCGTTCGATCCCGCCGCGATCAACTGTTGATCGGCAGCGCCCTGTGCGGGGCCGTCGCCGCCGCGCTGCTGGCTACCGCGCCGGCGCGCGCCGCTACCGCTTTCCCACAACCCGTGCCCGGTCTGGTCCTCGCCAGCGGCGCCAAGGGAGTGAACCTCACCACCGCCAACTTCGATCTCCCCGCCAACTCAATCTGCGCCGGCGGCGCGGCCTGCACGGCGACGACTCTCGCCACCAACGCCACGGGCCCGGTTACGCCGCCTGAGACGACGATCGCGATTGGCTCCGCCAGAACGATCATCAACTGGCAGCAGTTCGACATCGCACCGACCCAGACGGTCGACTTCGTGTTCACCGCGCGCAACGACATCGTCATCAACCTGGTCACCTCGCCGACCGCGTCGGCAACCCAGATCGACGGCGCCCTCAACGGTCTGGTGCAGCCGACGGTGTGCGCCGCCGTCTGCAACCCGACTCCCGGCGGCAATATCTGGATCATCAATCCGGCCGGTGTGGTGTTCGGCGCCAACGCCGTCGTGAGCACCGGCGGCCTGCTGGCGACCACCTCCAGCCTGACCGCGGCCGACGAGACGACCTTCCTCAACGGCGGCTCGGCCACGACCTATACGTTCTCCGTGGCGCCCACGAATCCTGCCGCCGCGGTCACCGTGCAGAATGGGGCGAACCTCACCGCCAGCGGCGGCGTGCTGGCTTTCGTCGCGCCGGTGGTGACCACTCAGGCCGGGGCGACGATCACCCAGGCGACTCCCGCCGCAACCTGCGTCGCCGGAACTACATGCGGCTCCGACGTGCTCTATGGCGCCGCCAACGCCTTCAGCATCACCTTCCAGGCCAACGCCAACAACGATCTCGACCTATTCTCGTTCGTGGTGCCAACCGGCGGCGGCTCGGCTTCGACCACGCCGCTCACGCTGGGCGCGGCGACCGGCGCCGGTAATGTCTACATGGCCGCGGTCAACCAGGCGGGCGTCGTGGGCGCCGTGGTGGCGCCAGGCGCGATCACCGCCACCGCAGCCGGCGGCAGCGACGGTGACATCGTCCTCTCCGCAGGCGGAGGGGTCGGCAACAATGCCGGAACCATCACCACGCCGGCGACGGCAGGGGCGGGTGCGAGCAACGTCACCATCGGCGGGGCGTTGACGGCAGATAACGAGATCGACCTGGTCTCGAACGGGTCGTTGGCCTTCACCAACACCGCCACGACAACGACCGGCGACATCGATCTGACCGCAACCGGCGCGATCGCCGCCGGAACCGCCACGCTCACTTCCGGCGGCGCGGTGGCCGTTACGGGCGCCAGCTTCGACATCGGCACGGCCACCGCGAACCTCGGGGGGGTCACCCTTACCGCCAACGGGACCGGCGCCGCGCTGGCCCCGAGCACGGTCGGCGTCGTCAACAGCCTCTACGACACGATTGTGAACACCACCGGCGACTTCGACGTCACGACCGGTATCACGACCGGGTATTTCGCCAACATCACCATCACCGCGGGCGGGGCCGTGAACGCCGGGGCCGCAACCTTGTCGGCGGGCCTCGGCGACATCACCGTTAACGCTGTCACTTTCGACATCGGCACGGCCACGTCGCAAGTGACCACTCTGACCGCGACGGGGACGGGGACGAGCGCGGTGGAGACCGCCGCGACCTCGACGCAGGGCGACCTGGACATCACCACGGCCGGCCCGCTGGCGGCCGGAGCCGCGACCCTCACATCATCCCTCGGCAACGTATCGGTCAGCGCCGCCAGCTTCGACATCGGCACGGTGATCGGGGCCAACGCCGTCACCTTGGCCGGGACGGGGACCGGCGCGAGCGCAATCAACACCGCCGCGACAGCGAACAATGGCGCTCTCACCATCACCGACGCCGGAACTCTGAACGCGCCGAACGCGACCCTCTCTTCGCCCAATGGCCCAGTGAGCGTCACGGCGGCGAGTTTCGATATCGATACCGTAAACGCTTCCGGGGCCGCGACCCTGAGCGCTACGGGCCCTGGCGCAGCCGGGACTGGCGAGATCGACCCTATCACCGCCGGCTCGATCACCATCAACACGACCGGCGCCTTCACTCTGCTCGGCGCTGCCACGGCGACGACCGGCAATGTCAATATCACCGCCGGCGGCGCGGTGACGGCCACCGGGACGACGATCCAGTCCGAGGCCGATGACGTCAACATCACCGGGACCAGTTTTGCCCTCGGGACCGTGGACGCTGACTTCGAGATCAACCTCACCGCCAACGGAACGGGTCCGGCGCTGGCGCCGAGCAGCGCCGGCGTGCTGTTCGCCAGTCTAGGACCGATCGTCGTTAACACCACCGGCGACTTCGATCTCGCGACCAGCGCTTCGGCGGGTTCCGGGCTGACCGGACCGCCCGACATCTCGCCCGACATCGACATTACCTCCTCCGGTGGCGCCGTGAATGCCGGGGCGGCGACGTTGTCGACCGCGCAAGGCGTGATCAACGTCAACGCCGCCACCACCTTCGACATCGGCTCGGCGACCTCGGTGGTGACCACGCTCACCGCCACCGGCGCCGGGGCGAGCGCGGTGGAAACCGCCGCCACCTCGACCGGCGGCGACCTGGACATCACCACGACCGGTCCGCTCAACGCCGGCGCGGCGACGCTTTCCTCGACCCTCGACACCGGCAACGTGAACGTCTCGGCGGCCAGCTTCAATATCGGCACGGCGACGGCGCCGAACGTGGTCACCCTGACCGCCACCGGCGCGGGGGCCAGTCAGGCTGGAACCGTCACCGGCGAGTCCGGCGTCACGGTCAATACGGGCGGCGCGTTCACCGTCACGAGCGCGCTCACTGCCACCACCGGCGTCCTCTCCGTCACCGACGGCGGCGCCTTCACCTCGACCGGCGCGCCGGTCACGGCGCCCGGCGGGCCGGCGACGATCACGGCCACCACCTTCACCATCGATTCCATCAGCTCCGACATCACGACGCTCAACGCCACGGGCGCGGGAACGAGCACGATCAACATCTCTGCCGCCTCGACGACGGGTGATCTCGACATCACTACAGCCGGCCCGCTGGCGGCCGGCAATGCGACCCTGACGGCGGGCGAGATCTTCACCAACTTCGGGCCGATTCTGGGCAATGTGAACGTCCAGTCGACGGACTTCGCCATCGGGACCGCGACGGCGCCGGGCATGGTGAATCTGACCGGAACCGGCGCGGCGGCCAGCACGGCTGGGACGCTGACCGGCGGTACGGGCGTGACGGCCACCATGGTGGGGCCGTTTGCCATCACCACGGCGGCGACCGCGACCACCGGCAATCTCACCGTCACCGACAGCAGCGCTTTCACTTCGACCGGCGCGACGCTCAGCGCGCCGGCGGGCGACGCCAGCGTGACCGCCGACACCTTCGCCCTCGGCGGGGTGACTTCCGACGTCACGACCATCAAGGGAACCGGCCCGGGCGGCGACTCGATCGCCGGAACCGTGACCTCGACCACCGGCGACCTGAACGTCACTGCGGCCGGCCCGCTCACGGCGCCGACCGCCACCCTCACATCCAGCGCTGGCGCGGTGAATGTCTCGGCGGTCAGTTTCGACATCGGCACGGTCGACGCTGCTGGCGCCGCCACCCTGACCGCGACCGGCCCCGGCGCGGCGGGAACCGGCGAGATCGACCCGATCACCGCCGCCTCGATCACCATCAACACCAGCGGCGCCTTCACGCTGCTGACCAACGCCACGGCGACCACCGGCGACCTCGACATCACCGCCGGCGGGGCGGTGACGGCGACCGGCGCGACGCTTCAGGCCACCCTCGCCAACGTCAATATCTCCGGTACGAGCTTCGACCTCGGCACGGTCACCGCCGGCGGCGCCGCTTCGCTGACGGCGACGGGCGCGGGCGCGAGCCAGGCGGGTACGGTCACCGGCGCGACCGGCGTCACCGTCAACACCGGCGGCGCGTTCACGGTCACTGGCGCGCTGACGGCTACGACTGGAAACGCCCAGATCACCGACGGCGGCGCCTTCAGCTCGACCGGAGCCACGGTGACCGCGCCGGCCGGCGACGTTACAATCAGCGCCACCACCTTCGACATCGACTCGGTGAGCTCGGATCTCACCACCCTCACGGCGACGGGGACGGGGACCTCCACGATCAATGTGGCGGCGACCTCGACGGGCGGCGATCTCGACATCACCACGGCGGGTCCACTGGCGGCGGGCAATGCGACCCTGACGGCGGGCGGCGCGGTGGATGTCACCTCTTCCAGCTTCGATATCGGCACGGCCGATGGCGGCAGCCTCGACCTGATTGCCAACGGGACTGGCGCTTTGTTGGCGACGAGCACGGCGGGCGTGCTGACGGGGCTGACCGGGATCACGGTCACCACCACCGGCGACTTCGACCTGACCACCAGCGCCACCGCTGGCTCGGTGCGGACGCCGGGAAGCATTCTCGTCAACACGGCCGGCGCTGTGAACGCTGGCGCCGCGACCCTGACCGCCCTGCGCGGCGACATCACCGTCAACGCCGACACCTTTGACATCGGGACGGCCAGATCGCTGGTGACCACCTTCACCGCGACCGGCGCCGGCGCGAGCGCGGTGGAGACCTCCGCCACCTCGACCGGCGGCGATCTCGACATCACCGCGGCCGGTCCGCTGAACGCCGGCGCGGCGACGCTCTCCTCGACCTTCGCCACCGGCAACGTCAATGTTTCGGCCGCAAGCTTCGACATCGCGACGGCGACGGCGCCGGCGACCGTCAATCTCACCGCGACAGGTGCGGCGGCCAGCGACGCCGGCACGGTCACGGGCGGGACCGGTGTCGCGGTCAACACCGGCGGGGCTTTCACGGTTACGGCGGCGCTGACCGCGACGACCGGGAACCTGTCTGTCACCGACAGCGGCGCCTTCACCTCGACCGGCGCGACCGTCACGGCTCCGGCGGGAACAGCGATCATCACTGCCGACACCTTCACCATCGACACGGTCAGTTCGGACGCCACGACGCTCAAGTCGACGGGCGCCGGAACGGACACGATCAATGTCTCCGCCACTTCAACGGCGGGCGACCTCGACATCACGACAGCCGGCCCCCTAGCCGCTG
>JBEKQJ010000089.1:0-10967 GCA_049519835.1 Caulobacteraceae bacterium
TCGCCCAGGCGGCGAACCAGCTCTCCGCGTCGAGCTCACGGATGTGGCTGGCGATCGCCAGGCACTCGCCGAGCTCGGCCCCGCCATAGCTGGCGTAGCCGGCCGTGCGCAGCCATTGGGCTTCGAAGAGTTCGTCCTTGAAGATCCTGACCATCGCCTGCCTCGCATTCCGCCAAGCTTAGCGCGTTTGACCGCAAACCGAGACTGGACGTCGGCCGTCGCCGTGACCTCGAGCAACGCTCATCATCGCGCGGCGAATTTGATCTGACCGCGCCCCCGAAGAAGCGGGCGGCGATGTCCGCTTAGGGTCGGGAGCTGTCATTTGGGCGACACCGAAGCCCGGCCTTACAGGCCTTGGACGGCGTGATCCTACTGATCAGGCAAAGGGGGGATCGTTGGGACGATCCCAGGCTCCCGGCGCGCGAACAGCGGCGGGGGCGCGCATGGCGACGTTCAACTATACCGGTTCCATCCAGTACTTCACCGTGCCCGCCGGCGGCGCCGGCGAGTACCAGATCGACGCCTTCGGCGCTCAAGGCGGCCACGAGTTCGCCGAGTTCGCCGTCTCGAAACGATCGACCCCGGACGTGTGGCCGAGAGCCTGACCCGCTAGGCGCGCCCGTTCGTGGACCAGGGCCCCATCATCGCGGCAATACGTGAGCGGTTGGCGGCGAAGGCGGCGGCGATGCGTCCGGCGGAAACCGAGCGCCAAACCGCTTAAGCCAGCAACGAGGGGCGGCGAACTTCCGCCAAATGGCAGGAGCAGACACTGGCGTCCGTCCCGAGGGCAGACATCCCCAGGGTCGCCTGGGAGTCGGGCGCGGTCGCGCCGGCACGCGCGCCGGTTTCGCCTCACGCCACCTCCGCCAGCGCCGCCTCACGCCACCTCCGCCAGCGCCGCCTCGGCCAGCCCTCCAGCGAGACCGCGAAGAGCTGGCGCCGGTTGAGCGCCGCGCCGAGGAGAGGATTTTGTGCACTGCCACCGTAATCGGACATTGGTTTCGCGCCGGTAACCGGCATAGGGCGCGCGAGTCTGGCGGCGTCCCAAAGCCGAATGAGTGGTAAGACAGGAGAATGAGCGACCCGCCCGACGCCGAGACGCCTATCCAGCGCGCGCTGCGACTGAAGCGGGCGGCCACCGACGCCAGGCCCAAGCCGCCGCGTGGCGGCAAGTTCCAGCGCCAGCAGGCGGCCGCCCTCGCCTCGGGAAAGTCGAAACCCTGGATGAAGCGCTGAGGTATTTCGGGGACAGTTTACTGGACGGCGACGCCAGCCGCACCCCGATGGCGGGCGTGGAATTAGGTAAACTGTCCCCGAATTTCCGCGCGACGCGTGGTCATATAGGGAGCGGCGGGACTGGGCGGCCGTGGTCGGAGCCAAATTGCCCTGCCAGGCGTTGAGGGCTGATGGCCCGGCCCAATCCCAAGGACTCCGCGACGATTCTGATCGTGGAGAACGAGGGGCTTGTGCGTCGCGAACTTGTTTATGGCTTTCGCGAAATGGGGCTGCGTGTGCTCGAAGCGCAGGACGCGGACGAGGCTATCGCCCTCCTGAACGAGCATCCGGAAGTCAGGCTCATGGTGACCGACATCAGAATGTCCGGCTCCATGGATGGCGTCCGCCTCGCCCATCATGTGCGAAAGCGCTGGCCGCCTGTGAAGATCATCGTTGCTTCGGGATGGCCGGAGACGCAGCCGCGCGACCTGCCAGCCAGGAGCGTGTTGATCGCCAAGCCCTACGAGCAGGAGACGCTTTGGCTGGCGGCGGCCGAGCTGCTCGGAGGCCGCGTCGAGGTCTCCACCGGCCCTTGCGCCGCCTGATCGCTAGACGGCCTCCGCTTCCGGTTCGTCCTCCACGGCCACGATCTGGGTGTGGATGACAGAAACCACCGTTCCGGGTCGCCCGTCCGCCACCTGCACGCGAGCGCGCAGCTGCCTGGCGAGAGCCTCGACGATGCTGGTGCCAAGGCCCGGCGTGGCGCTGGCGAGATCTTCGGGCATTCCCACCCCATCGTCCCCGACCGACAGCGTCCAGTTGGGTCCGTGGGCGAGATAGTCGACGCTTATCTTACCGCCGCGACCACCGGGAAAGGCGTGCTTCAAGGCGTTGATCACCAACTCGGTTACGATCAGCCCCAGGCTCACCGAGACGTCGGCCTTGACCGCGCTATCGTCAGTGTGAACCTCGATCGTCTGGCGATCATGGTCGCGGATCATCGACGCGCCCAGGCTTTCGCATAGCTGCGTGAAATAGGGGCGAAGCTCCACATCGCCCAAGCGTGAGGCCGCGAGCTGTTTCTGCACCGCGGCGATCGACATCACGCGGCTGTGGGCGTCGTGCAGGTAGGTGCGGGTTTCTTCCGATTGAACGTTGCGGGCGCTCTGCATCAGCACGCTGGCGATGATCTGGAGGCTGTTGGCGACACGATGCTGCACCTCCTGCAACAGGATGGCCTTCTCCCGCAGCAGATCGTCCTTGAGCTTCTCGGCGATGCGGGCCTCGGTGACATCGGACACCGTCACCAGAAGGTGGACGTGTTCGGTGTCGCCGAACTCCAGCTTATGGGCCGTGACCACAAGTTGGCGAGACTCCCTGCCGTCTCTGTTCAGTCTCATCTCGTAGGCTGGCACGGCGGCCATGCCGGAAGCCACGGCCTTGAGCAGAGCGCGCAGCTGGCGCACGTTCCATTCGCCGGAACCGAGCTCAAAGACCGGGAGGCCAGAGGTTTCAGCCGGCTCGATCTCGAACGACCGGCAGAAGGACGCGCTCGCCGCAATCACCGTCAGATCCCCGTCGAGCAGCAGGACAGGCGCCTCGGATGCGGCGACCATCGCGAGGGCGAGGCTTTGGGCGATTTCTGGTGCAAGCGGTGGGCGGGCGGCCATGGACGGCCTTTCGTGGGAGCCGGAGACTCGCGAATTGAGGGTCATACCCGGCGCGGCGACGGAGAGGTCACGCCACCCTGAAAGGTGGGCCTCGCACTCGACGGTAACCCTAGCTTAGCACACATAGTTCCCGACCACGGTCTATTGTTGCGCGCCTGGCCGTTCAGCTCGCTGCGCGACATTTGATCACATTCCGCCCACATGCACGTCCCGCGCGCCAAATGGGCCGGAGACGCGCGCGGACAAGGCCTAAAGCCGCCGCGCCCGCACCCGCAGGTCACGCGCCGGGAGGCCGAACCGGGGATTCGGGGACAGTTTACTCAATTCCATCGCCGCAGAGCTCGGCCGACCGCTAGATCAGAATTGAGTAAACTGTCCCCGAATTTCCGTCCCCGAATTTCCATTCGTCGCCAAAGCCTAAGGTTCCTTGGTGACCGGCGGGAGCTTCCAGCTGCCATCGAGGATCGAGGGCCTCTCGCTCTTGGGCCAGTAGAGCCGCATGGTGAGGTTGAAACCGCCCGCCGGAGCCGGGAGCCAGTTCACCTCTTTGTGGGGGCCCGGGGAGTCATGCTGGACATAGATGTCCAGCGAGCCGTCGGGGTTGTGCTCGAGCGGCATCCAGCTGCTGATCGCATAGCGATGGATCGGGTTCTCCACGAAGAACGAGTCCGGGTCATACATCGTCACCGACCAGAAGGCGTTGACTGGCGGCGTCAAGCCCGGTTCGAAATGCAGCCTGTACTTGTTGGCGCCGTTGAGCGGCGCACCGTCGCCGTCGACAAAGGTGGTCGGGTAGAGGGCGTCCTCCTTGAGGTTGGCGCCGAAGGCAATGAGGCCGATGATCGCCCGGGTGTCGTAGTCTGACCCATAGGCGCCGACGTCCGGCGCGGGAATGTGCCAGCCGTTCTCGACCTTGCCGAATCGGCGCTCCCTTTCATGCAGCCTCGCGAGCGCAGCCGGCACGATGCCTTCGAGGCTCTTCGCAACCTCTGGATCGATCTTGCCCGGATCGAAATCCTCACCTGGAACGACGCCGATCGTCGCCAGCCTGGCCAGCACCGGCGCGTCCGCCGCCGGCGGCGGGTCGACCTTCATCAGCCGCGCCAGAGCGGACAGGAACTGTGCGCCGGTCATCGCCTTGAGCTGGTCGACTGGCGGCGTCTTCATGTCGGCGCTCGGGTCGACCGCCCCGGCCGGCGGCGCGTAGGGCTGGCCGTACTTCGAGAGCGGAACGAGCTTGAACCCGGCCTGGATGGCATGCACCGCCGCATAGTCGGCCGGTCCATTGGTCTGTATGCGCCCGAGGATCCAGACGATGTTGGTCGGGGACCTGAATTCCCGCAGGCCGACGGGAAGCTCTCCCTTCCAGTTCGGACCGGTGATGACAAACGTCGCCGCCTTCGTCCCCGTCGTGCGTGCGCCTGGCGTCGCGAAGACATTGGTCCAGGCGTCGAACATCGGGAACAGGTAATAGCGGCCGCCCGTATCGGGGGCCGAAAGCACCAACGGCTCCGCGGAAAGGTCGAGGAAAGCCGACGAATAAAGCGTGTCGACGTTGGCGCGGACGACGTTCCTGAAGCTGGCCGGCGGAAAGATCGGGGCGTGGGCGAACTGGTTCACTGGCGCGGCGATGCCGCGCGCCCGGCTGACGTTGGTCATCCGCTTCATGGTGAGGTCCATCATCACCAGCGGCAGCCCGTAGACGACCGCCTCGACGCCCGCATCCATGGCCGCTTTCTCCTCCTCGGTGGTCGCAGCTTTGCTCGAGGCCCCGTTGGCGGGCGGCTCCGGCGCGCTTGGCTGCGCGAGGCAGGGAGAGGCGGCGGCGATGCAGGCGATCAACGCAATCGAATTGAATGCTCGACGTCTCGCTCCATCATTCATCGCTTTTCTCCCACCGCACGCTGCGCCAAGCGGTCCAGAAACGTCCAAGCCTTCGACGTGGCGGAGAACAATAAAATCACGATCGAGACCGCGGTTAGATTTGAGGCGCCCCTGCCGGTGATGATCGTGTAGGCGGCCGCCGAGACCAGGAGGCCAAATCCAATGAGCGTAGGAAGATGCCTTCTGATCGCAACCACGGCTGTCTCTTGCGCCGATGGCTCCCCCATCGCCTGAAACAGCCTGCGGACAACCCAGATCGACCAGCCAGCCGTGACGGCGAGCGTGATGCATCCGCGCCTTGTCAAATCGAGGTTGGGGACAAGCTCGATCAGAGACACCATCAACACGGCAAGGTAGTTCTCAAACGCCTGTTCAATGTGTCGACGAGATCCAGTCGGCCCGTGATCAAAAGCGGCCACCAGATTGACAGACACCGCCACGAACAGCAGTCCCATCAACGTCGCGGCCGCCGCGCCCGTGACCGCGTAGAATTGAATCCATCCCTGCATTCAAACCCCCGTCACTCGCCACCAGAACGCGTCTTAAGAGACCTGAGGCCCCTTGATAACCGGTGGGCGCTTTCAGCGCCGTCGAGGGTCGCCATTGACGACCGTTTGCCGGAGCCGCCGCGGCCGTGGCTTCAACGCCGTAGTCGACCATGACGCGGCGTCGAATTCCCACGGAAAGCGACGCAGCACGTCACGCGTGGCAATGTGTGCTTCGGGTCGAAAGCGGTCATCGCGACCAGCCCGAATAACCCCTCACCCGGACGCGGCTCGCGCCGCGTCTCGACCTCTCCCTCAAGGGAGAGGTGAGTCAGGCCACTGGCGCTCCGCTTCGGCTTGTTCCAATGCTGGCCGGAGACGATTGCGAAGGCGCGTGATGGCGAACGAGACCTCTCTGCGCACGGACCGCGCCTTCTTCGGCCACCCGCGGGGGCTGGGCTTTCTCGCCGGGACCGAGGTGTGGGTCGCGTTCTCCTACTACGGCATGCAGTCGCTGCTGGTGCTGTACATGACCGGCTACCTGCTGCAGCCGGGGCATATCGAGCACATCCTGGGCTTCACCCAGTTCCGCGCCTTTCTGGCCCCGCTCTATGGCCACGTCAGCGGCCAGGCGCTGGCCTCGGCCATCACCGGGCTTTACGGGGCGCTCGCCTTCGGCACGCCGCTGCTGGGCGGCCTGATCGCCGACCGCTGGATCGGCCGCACGCGCTCGATCATCGCCGGATCGGTGCTGATGACGCTCGGCCACTTCCTGATGGCCTTCGACGTCAGCTTTCTGCTGGCCCTGCTGTGCCTCGTCACCGGCACGGGCCTGGCCGGGGTGCTCAAGGCGCAGGTGGGCGGGCTTTATTCGACGGAGGACCTGCGCCGCGCCGACGCCTTCCAGATCTATGTTCTGGTGGTGCAGCTGGCGGTGATCGTGGCGCCGATCGTCTGTGGCGGCCTTGGCGAGAAGGTGGCCTGGCACTGGGGCTTCGGCGCCGCCGGGCTCGGCATGTCCATCGGCCTCGTCGTCTACCTGTCGGGCCTGCGCTGGCTGCCGCCCGACCCGATGGCCAAGGGCGCGGCCAAGCCCGAGCATCCGCCCATGACCGGGCACGACTGGCGCACCATGGCGGTGCTGGTGCTGCTGGTGCCGATCTTCGCCCTGTCGTTCGTCGGCAACAACGAGATCTTCAACGCCTATCTGCTGTGGGGCCGCGATCACTACCAGCTGGCGTTCTTCGGCCAGACCATGCCGGTGTCGTGGCTGTTGTCGCTCGACGCGTTCGTCTCGTCGGGGACGATCGTGACGGTGGTGATCTTCTGGCGCTGGTGGGCCAAGCGCTGGCGCGAGCCGGACGAGATCGTCAAGGCGGGGATCGGGGCCCTGATCGCCGCGGGCGGGCCGCTGGTGCTGGCCGCCGCCTCGCTCGAGGCCGTGGGCGGCCACAAGGTGGGCCTCGTCTGGGGCCTGGGCTTCCACATCGTCAACGATATCGGCTTTTCGATGCTCTACCCGGTGGGCCTGGCGCTGTTTTCCAGGGCGGCGCCGCCGGCCCTGGGCGCGACGGTGGTCAACAGCTTCACCTTCGCCATCTTCCTCAGCAACCTGGCGGTCGGCTGGCTGGCCGGCCTGCTCGGCAAGATGCCGGGCGCGGCGTTCTGGACCCTGCACGCCGGACTGGTGGCCATCGCCGGCGTGCTGCTGCTGGGGTGTGGCTGGGTGTTCCGGCGGACGCTGGCGCCGGGGAGCGGGGGCGCGGCGGCGAAGGCGGCGGCGGGGTGAGGTGATAGGCAGGCCCGCAGAGCGCTTGCCAATTTCAGTGCGTCATCCCGGAAGTCGAGCACAGCGAGGCTGTCCGGGACCCAGGGGCGGCTGGCAGCGCGCCTGTGGCCCCTAGGTCCCGGATCTCCGCCATGCTGCGCATGGCCTCGTCCGGGATGACGCAAGGGTGGAAGACGCCGAGACTGCGCAGCGGGGCGGCCTACGCCAACCCCACCGCCGCCAGCGCCTCCGCCTGGCGCTGCGCCAGGGCTTCCTCTGAGAAGCCCTCCAGCGAGGCCTCGAAGAGCTGGCGCCAGTTGAGCGCCGCGCCGAGGTGGAGGAAGGCGGAGCCGAGGCCGATCGCCGCCCGGTCCATGAACACGAACTCGCGCGGGATGGTCACCGGGCCCTTCTCGTCGAGCGCCTTCTTGACCTGGAAGGCCTCACGCCGGCCGTAGGCGCCGGGGGCGACGCCGTCGGCGACGGTGCGCACCCGGTCGTCGAGGAGGGGTCCGTAGATGAACCGCGCCCACAGGCCGAGCACGTCGGCCATGTCGTCGGAAAGGTCCTTGAAGCCCCAGGCGCGGTAGGCCGCCATCTCGCCGGCGCGGTCATCGTCGACCAGGGCGCGGAACAGCCGGGCGACACCGCCGACGAAGGCGGGCGGGAAGACGCGCACGCAGCCGAAGTCGAGCAGGTTGAGGCGTCCGGCCCCGGGGGTGAAGCTGTAGTTGCCGAGGTGCGGGTCGCCGTGGATGACGCCGATGTGGGTCAGCGGCGTCCACCAGGCCTCGAAGAGCTGGCGCGCCACGCGGTTGCGGGTCTCGAGGTCGGCGTCCTTGAACGTCGCCAGGCCCTGGCCCTCCAGCCAGTCCATGGCCAGCAGCCGGCCGGTGGAGAGATCGGCGTCCGGGAAGGGGACGGCGATGTCGTCGCGGTCGGCGAAGAAGCCGTGGTAGAGGCGCATGGCCCGCGCCTCGTGATCGTAGTCGAGTTCCTCACGCAGGCGGGCCCCGATCTCGACCACCGCCTCGCGGGTGTCGATGGCGGCGTTCATCCGCCGCGCCAGGCCCATGATCGCCTGCAGCTGAGCGAGATCGCTCTCGATGGCGCTCTGCATCTCCGGATACTGCAGCTTGACCGCCAGCGGGCGGCCGTCGAGGGCGGTGGCGCGATGCACCTGGCCGAGCGAGGCGGCGGCGGCGGGATGGAGGTCGAAGTCGGCGAAGCGGCCGCGCCAATCCGGCCCCAGTTCGGCGGCCATCCGCCGGCGCACGAAGGCCGGTCCCATGGCCGGGGCGTTCGACTGCAGCTCGGCCAGCTCGGCGGCGAACTCCGGCGGCAGCAGATCGGGGACGGTGGCGAACATCTGCGCCACCTTCATCAGCGGCCCCTTCAGCTTGCCGAGGGCTTCGCGCAGGGCGCGGGCGTTGCGCGCCTCGGCGTCGCCCGGCGTGAACAGGGCGTTGGCCCCGAACGTCGCCGCCGCGCCGGAAAGCCCCGCCCCGACCTTGGCCAGGCGCATGGCGCGGCCGGCGAAGCGATCCCGCTCGGGATCGCGATCGGTCATGCGAAGAGTCCAGTTGAGCGCGGAGCGCGGCTGCGTCTCCAATCTGCGTCATCCCGGGCGAAGCCCGTCAGGGCTGAGACCCGGGACCCAGGGGCGACTCGCACCCAGCCTGAAGCCCCTGGGTCCCGGACACCTCGCTCCGCTCGGTTCCGGGATGACGCAATGGGAGGGGGCGGAGGCGCCATGCGGGCGGGACGCCCGCGCTCCGGGACTATCCGGCCGGTCACGTGAGCGCCTCGAACTCGTCGACGAGGTGGGTGAGGTGGGCGCAGCCGGCGGCCCAGAACGCCTTCTTGCGCGGGTCGAGCCCGAAGGGCGCGAGGGCCTCGACGTAGGTTTTCGTGCCGCCGGCGGCGAGGAGCGCCTCGTAAGCCGGGGCGAAGCCGGCCGGATCGGCGGCGCGCGCCGCCATCAGGGATTCAACCAGGAGGTTCCCGAAGGCGTAGGCGTAGACGTAGAACGGCGTGTGCACGAAGTGGCTGACGTAGGCCCAGTAGTGCTCGTAGCCGGGACCGAGGCGAATGGCCGGACCCAGGCTCTCGCCCATGACCTCGGTCCAGATCGCGCCGATGGCCTCCGGCGAGACCTCGCCGTCGCGGCGGGCGGCGTGGAAGCGGGTCTCGAAGCGGTGAAAGGCGATCTGGCGGACGACGGAATTGAGCGCATCCTCGATGCGCCCGGCCAAGAGGTCACGGCGCTCGGCCGGCGTCGACTCGGCCAGCAGGCGCTCGAAGACCAGGCCTTCGCCGAAGATCGAGGCGGTCTCGGCGAGCGTCAGCGGCGTGTCGGCGAGGAGGGTGCCGTGCGGCGCGGCCAGGGTCTGGTGCACGGCGTGGCCGAGCTCGTGGGCGAGGGTCAGGACGTCGCGGCGCTCGCCCATGTAGTTGAGGAAGACGTAAGGGTGCCGCTCGGCGGTGACGGGATGGGAGTAGGCCCCGGACTGCTTGCCGGCCCGCGGCTCGGCGTCGGTCCAGGGCGAAGCCAGGAAGGCCTCGGCGATGGCGGCGAACCTGGGCGTCAGGCCGCCGAAGCAGTCGAGGACCAGGGTCTTGGCCTCGCTCCAGGCGTAGAGCCGGGGCGGCGCTTCGCTGAGCGGTGCGTTACGGTCCCAATAGTCGAGCACCCGCCGACCCATGACCTTGGCCTTCAGCCGGTAATAGCGGTGGCTGAGGGCCGGGTAGGACTCGACCACCGCCGCCTCGAGCGCCGCCACGGCCTCGGCGTCGACCTCGTTGGCCAGGTGCCGCGAGGCGGCCGGATCGGCAAAGCGCCGCCAGCGGTCCTCGACCTCCTTCTCGGCGGCGACGGTGTTGTAGGCGAGCGCCAGGGTCTCCTCGCGCTCGGCCAGGGCTTCGGCGAGGGCGACGCCGGCGGCGCGCCGGCGGCGGGGCTGGGGATCGCTCAGGCGATTGAGCGTCTCGGAAAGCGTCAGCCGCTCGCGGCCGACCCTGACGTCCAGCCTGGCGAGGACGTCGTCATAGAGCCGCGTCCAGTTGGCGACCGCCGGGGCGCGGTCGACCAGCATGCGCTCGAGGTCGGCCGAGAGCTCGTGCGGACGGCCCTGGCGCACGCGCCGCAGCCATGGCGCCCAGCGCGCCGCCGACGGATGGGCGGCGAGGGCCGCCGCGATCTCGGCGTCGTCGAGCTGGTTCAGCTCGAGGGTGAAAAAGAGCGTCAGGCCGTCGTTCTTCGATCCACGGGCGCGGACGTCGGCCTCGAAGCGGGTCCAGGCCGGGTCGGCGTGGTCGACGGAGGCGGAGAGCGAGGCGTAGGCCGCCACGCTCCAGATGTGGTCGACCGCCCGCTCGCTGAGCTGGACGCCGCGGTCGATCAGTTCGCCGAGTTTCGCTGGGTCGGCGCGGGCGGCGATGAACTCTCCCTCGAGGGCGGCGAGCTCGCGGCTAGCCGCCTCGGCGACGGCGAGGTCGGCCTCGATGCGCGGATCGCCGCGGCTGAGATACAGATCGTCGAGACTCCAGCGGGGGGGCGTTTCTGGCAGGGAGACGGGGGCGTTCATGGGTGGGTACTTAAGCGTTCAGAGCCTTTGGGCGAAGGCTCCGATTGCGTTTCCTCAAATTGCGTCATCCCGGGCGAAGTCCGGCGAAAGCCGGGCTGAGGCCCGGGACCCAGGGGCGGCCGGGATGACGCAAAGTATCTGTTATCCAGTGGATTTCGGAAGGCTAGGGGGCGCCTTCTTCCGTCCGAACGGGCGTTTGGGGGCTTCGCCTTTGGCCTTGGCGCTGATTTCCTTAAGCTTGACCGTCTGGCGGGCCGAGAGGGCCCGGCCTGGGGCGCCTTTTTCGGGGTCGGCGAAGGCGCGGCCGAAGGTCTCGACCCGCTGCTCGACCGAACCGAGGAATTCGCCCTCCCAGTCG
>JBEKQJ010000090.1:0-10403 GCA_049519835.1 Caulobacteraceae bacterium
GAACTCGAGGTTCACCACCTCCGCGTGGCCGACCATCACCGGCACGCGCACGCAGGTGACGGTGAGCGCGATATCCGGATCGAGGATCTTGTGGGTCTCGTCCCACATCTTGGCTTCTTCGTCAGTGTAGCCGTCGTCACGCACCGTGCCGATGAACGGGATGACGTTGAAGGCGATCTGCTTGGGGAACACTTTCGGCTCGGAGGGACCGAGGACGAAGATGCCCTTGGTCTGGTCCCAGAGCTCGTCCATGCCTTGCTTGCCGGCGCCGGAGACCGATTGATAAGTCGCCACCACCGCGCGCTTGATGCGAGCCGCATCGTGAAGCGGCTTGAGCGCCACGACCAGCTGCGCGGTCGAGCAGTTGGGATTGGCGATGATATTCTTGCGATCCGCCCACTCAGCGTCGTCCGGGTTCACCTCCGGCACGATCAGCGGCACATCCGGGTCCATCCGCCAGGCCGAGGAATTGTCGATGACGATCGGCCCGGCCTCGCCAATTTTCTCAGCCCAGGCCTTGGAAATCGCCTTGCCGGCGCTCATCAACACGATGTCGACGCGCGAAAAATCGAACTGCGCCAAGTCTTCGCATTTGATGACGCCGTTCTTCCAGCCGACCTCGACGCCCAGCGAATTGCGCGAGGCGATGGCGTGCATGCGATCCACGGGGAACTGCAGTTCCTCGAGGATATTCAGCATCTCACGGCCCACGGCCCCCGTGGCGCCGACGACGGCGACGCGGTAACCCATCGTCACATCTCCGGATTTGTGCGGGAGCGAGGGATTACGCCTGCGCGCCCGCACGATCAAGGCGAGGTTTTCTGGGAGGGCAATCAGGGTTCCGATGCGGCCTACGCATCCACTATCACCGGCGACTGATTGGTGAAGCGCAGGCCGGCCACCCCGGCCAGGCCGACCAGGAGCATCGCTCCGCCCAGCCAGAGGCTGCCGCGCACCTCGGCGTCGCTGACGAACAGCGAGGCCATCAGCGGACCGAGCGCCCCGCCCAACAGCTGCGCAGCTCCGCTCTGCAGCGCCGCGCGCCGGCTGGGATCGGCGTCGATGGTGAACGGGACGAGGAACGGAGCCAGAAAGAGGCTCGTCAGACCCCAGACGCCGTTGGCGGCGATGAACAGCCATCCAGGCCCGGGCCGCCCGAGAATCAGCCAGACGACGAGCGTGCTCGCGGTGACGGCGACGAAGACCGTGAAATAGCGCACGCGGCCGGCGAGCAGCGTCGCCAATCCCGCGCCCAGCACCTGGGCGATCAGCGAGACCCAGTTGGCAGAGCGGGCCACATCGGCCCCTAGCCCCGCTTCATGGGCTAACGGCTGAAGGTAGATGCTGACCGCGCCGCCTGCGGCCACGAACACCACGGTGGCGAGGAGTGCGAGCCAGCCCCTGAACGGCGGCATGCCGCCCTCGCCCGGGGGCAGCGGCAGGGGCGCGAAGCGGTGCGGCGTGAAAATCGCCGGGGCGACGCCGAGCAGACTAGCGACGGCAAGGGCGACGTAGCCGCCGCTGGCCCCGAACCTCGGCATCACCCACATGGCCAGGGCGAGGGCGAGCACCAGTTGGCCGAAGGTCTGGGCGGCGAAGAACACACCCGCCCAGCGCTCGGGTGTGACCGTGCGCGCGATCATGCTCACCGTGATCCACAGGAGGACGCCCTCGATGCCGCCGGCCACCGCACGCAGCGGAAACAGCAGCACGCCCGACGCGGTCGCGGTGCACAGGTTGGCGATGGCGAGGCCGACGGAGCAGGCGACCCCGATCAGCCGCAGGCGCTCGGCTTTCAGGAATGCGCCGCAAGCGGCCGTGGAGGCCGCCATGGCCAGCAGCTCCAGGGAGGCGATCTGACCGATGCCGGCATTGGTCAGGCGATGCTCGTCCACCAGCGAGCCCAGCAGCACGGGCAGGACCCCGAGAACGAGCAGGGAGTTGACCCCGACGCCGATGGTCGCCGCCGCGTCGCGACCGCCGATCGAGGGACCGACGGCCTCATGGACCAGGTGATCGGAAGGCTCGGCCGACATCTCCATCCCCCTTACCGATCAATCCGGCCGCGTCGCGACCTTATGGCTGCCCACGCCCGAGTCGAACACCTCGTTCGCATTGCCGGCGCCGGGGCGCGGCCGCTATTCTTTGTTCATGACCGACGACGCCTTCGCTCGCCGACTAGAGTGCGACGGCCTTGTCGTCCTTGCGGACGTAACCTTCGCCCTCACGCCCGATGAGCGCGAACTCCTCGACGCCGATTTGGGCGACGGCAAGGCCAAGAACATCAGCCTGGCGCCCGGCCAGCGCGTGCGCGGGACCTCCGCGGACGCCGCCGAGGCCGAACGCGTCGAGGGCCTGCTGGCGCGCTTCCGTGACTGGGCGCGCGAGCTGATCGTTACGCGTGCACCGTCCTACGCCAAGTTCTTGGAGACGGGCCGCACCAGCTATCGGCCACGCGGCATCGACGATGCGCCGATCAGCGCTCGCAAGGACGACCGGCGGCTGCACGTCGACGCCTTCGCCTCCCAGCCCACCGGCGGCAAGCGCATTCTGCGCGTCTTTTCCAACATCAACCCGGTCGGCGAGAGCCGCCTTTGGCGCGTCGGCGAACCGTTCGAGGACTATGCACGTCGATGGGCGGGCAAGGCACACTCACCCCTGCCGGGCGAGGCGTGGCTGCTGGAGACCGTGGGCCTCACCAAGGCGCGCCGCACGCCCTATGACGCCCTGATGCTTCAGCTGCATGATGCGGCCAAGCTCGACGCCGACTATCAGGCAAGCGCGCCGCGCCGCGAGGTGGCCTTCCCGCCGGGCGCGACCTGGATCGTCTACACCGACAGTGTCGTCCACGCCGCCATCGCCGGTCGCTACGCGTTGGAGCAAACCTTCTACCTGCCGCTCTCGGCCATGGCCGCGCCAGAGGCTTCGCCGGCGCGGATCCTGGAACGGATCACAGGGCGGAAGCTGGTGGCGGTCTAAAGCTCCGCGAGCACCGCATCGCCCATCTGGGTGGTGGTGAGCGCGCCGCCGAGGTCGCGGGTGCGGGCGCCGGCGGCCAAAGCCTGTTCCACCGCTGCGTCGAGGCGGTCAGCCTGCTCCGTCGCCCCCAGACTCCAGCGCAGGGCCATGCCGAAGGAGAGGATCGCCGCCAGTGGATTGGCCACGCCTTGGCCAGCGATGTCCGGCGCAGAACCGTGAATCGGCTCGTAGAGGCCCGGCCGGCCGGGTTCGCCGATCGCCGCCGAGGGCAGCATGCCGAGCGAGCCGGTCAGCTGGGCCGCCTCGTCCGACAGGATGTCGCCGAACAGGTTGTCGGTGAGGATGACGTCGAACTGCCGCGGGTTCCTGACCAGCTGCATGGCGGCGCTGTCGGCCAGCATGTGCTCGAGCGTCACGTCGGCGAACTCGCGGGCGTGCAGGTCGGTCACCACCTCGCGCCAGAGCAGGCCGGTCTCCATGACGTTCGACTTCTCGCAACTGGTCACCTTGCCGCGTCGGCCGCGGGCGAGCGCGAAGGCGACACGGCTGACCCGCTCGATCTCGTGGGTCGTATAGACCTGGGTGTCGACGCCGCGCCGCTGACCGTCCGCCAGGGTCTCGACGCCCCGCGGCTGGCCGAAATAGACCCCACCGGTCAGCTCGCGGACAATCATGATGTCGAGGCCTTCGACCACCTCGCGCTTGAGCGTCGAGGCGTCGGCAAGCGGGGCGAAGCAGAGGGCCGGGCGCAGGTTGGCGAAGACGCCCATGCCGGCGCGCAATCCGAGCAACCCCGCCTCGGGGCGCAACTGGCGCGGCGCGCTCGCCCATTTCGGCCCGCCAACCGCGCCCATGAGCACCGCATCGCTAGCCTTGGCCAGTTCCAGTGTCGCCGCCGGCAATGGCGAGCCTTCGAGGTCGTAGGCGTGGCCGCCGAACAAGCGTTCCTCGAGCTTGAGGTCCGGCGTCAGCTTGGCGGCTACCCGTTTCACCTCGGCGATCACTTCCGGGCCGATGCCGTCACCGGGCAGGAGCAGGAGGGTGCGGGGCATCAGAGGGAACGCTGGCTGGCGATGTCGTAGACGGTCAGGCGGCGATCGGCGACGCCGAAAGCCGGCCACGCCGCCCGCCAGGCCGCCATGTGCGCGGTCCGGAAATGCGCCTCCAGCGCAGCCTGGTCGCGCCAGACCTCGAAGACGTGCATCAGGCCCGGCTCACGGACGTCCTCGGCATAGACGTAGGCCTCGCAGCCTTCCTCGGCCAGGCTGGCCCCGATCATGGCCGCCATCTGCGGGCGGAAGGCATCGACGTTGGCGGGCGGCACGCGCACCGTACCGGCGACGATTAAGCTCATACCGGCGACAACCAGGGCTGTTGCAGGGCTTGTCTGTGCTCGAAGGAGTCGATGTCAGTCTTGTGGACCAGGGTCTCGCCGATGGCGTCGAGACCCTTCAGCATCTTCCGCTTGAGCTTCGGCTCGATTTCGAAGGCGTAGCGCGCGCCGGACGGAGCGGTGACCGTCTGGGTCTCCAGGTCGATCTCGAAGACGTGGTTGTGGCCCAGCGCCTCGCTCATCAGGGCGTTCACCGCCTCGGCCGGCAGCGCGATGGGCAGGAGGCCGTTCTGGAAACAGTTGTTCCTGAAGATGTCAGCGAATGACGGCGCGATCACGCACTGGATGCCGAAATCCTGCAGCGCCCATGGGGCGTGCTCGCGGCTGGAGCCGCAGCCGAAGTTCTCGCCCGCGATCAGGACCCCGGCGCCCTTGTAGCGTGGGTCGTTGAGGGCGAAGTCGGGCCGCTCACGGCCCTCGGTGTCGAAGCGCAGGTCGTAGAACAGGCCCCGGCCCAGCCCCTCGCGGCCGATGGTCTTGAGGAACTGCTTGGGGATGATCTGGTCGGTGTCGAGGTTGGCGATATCGAGCGGAACCGCCTTGGCCGTCAGGTGCGTGAAGGCTTGCATGGCTGGCCCATGCGGCCTCGCGCCGCGATGGTCAAGGGAGCCATGGCGCCCCTGTCTACGCCGGGCTAGACTCGCGGCCGGCTGAGGGAAGGAATCTTGCATGGGGTTTTCGATCTTTGGGGTCGCCATCGTGGTTCTCGCGATTTTCGTGGCTCTCTCGGCGATCAAGGTCGTGCCACAGGGCTACGAGTACACCGCCGAGCGCTTCGGCCGCTACACGCGCACGCTCAAGCCCGGCATCACCGTCCTCACCCCGTTCGTGGACAGGGTGGGTCGCAAGGTCTCGATGATGGAACAGGTGCTCGATGTGCCGAGCCAGGAGGTGATCACCCGGGACAACGTCATGGTGAAAGTCGACGCCATCGTCTTCATACAGGTAATGGACGCCTCGTCGGCGGCCTACCGCGTCGCCAATCTCAACTTCGCCATCGGCCAGCTGACCATGACCAATCTGCGCACGGTGGTCGGCTCGATGGAACTCGACGAGGTGCTCTCCAAGCGCGACATGATCAACACCCGCCTGCTCACCGTCATCGACGAGGCCACCGGCCCGTGGGGCGTCAAGGTGGCGCGGATCGAGATCAAGGACCTGCAACCGCCGCCTGACATCACCAACGCCATGACGCGGCAGATGAAGGCCGAGCGCGAAAAACGGGCGGTGATCACCGAGGCCGAGGGCGAGAAGCAGGCCGCCGTCACCCGGGCCGAGGGCGCCAAGCAGTCGGCCATCCTGCAGGCCGAGGGTCGACGCGAGGCGGCGTTCCGGGACGCCGAAGCCCGCGAACGGGCCGCCCAGGCCGAAGCGGCGGCCACCAAGAGCGTCTCCGACGCCATCGAGTCCGGCAGCGTCAACGCCCTCAACTACTTCGTGGCCCAGAAATACGTCGAAGCTTTCGGAAAGCTCGCCGACTCGCCACAGCAGCGCACCATCATCGTGCCGGCGGATTTCGCTGGGATCGCCGGCTCGATCGCCGGGGTAACCGAACTGGTCAACGCCGCCCGTCGGGAGAGCGCCGCGCCGGCGCCACCGCGGCCGCCGCGGCCGCCGTCACCCATCGTGCCGCCGAGCGCCTGACATGGGTGGGATTTCCGAATTCATCCTGTCTCACCCCTTTTGGGGTTGGATGGCCGTGGGCGCGGTGTTCCTGGCTGTCGAGGTGGTCAGCGGCTCGGGCTGGCTTCTGTGGCCGGCCGGATCGGCGGCGATCACGGCAGTCGTCAGCCTGCTTATCCCGCTGAACACGGCCGAGGCCATCGCGCTCTTCGGCGTGCTGACCATCATCACCACCTATGTCGGGCGCCGCTACCTCGTCGGCCACCGAACGGACGCACCGAACCTCAACAACCCGCTGCAGCGCCTCGTGGGTCACCGCGGCGAGGCGGTGGCCCCCTTCGACGGCGAGGACGGTCGAGTGTTCGTCGACGGCAAGGAATGGTCGGCCCAGCTCGATGGGCCGGGACCCGTGGCGGCCGGCGCCAAGCTCGAGGTGCTCGAGGTGCTCGACGGCGCGCGGCTCAAGGTTCGCGCAGCCTAGGAGCTATTTCTTCCCTTCCAGCGCCTTCAATTGCGCTTGCATAGCGGCCATCTGCGCCTTGAGTTCGGCCAGGGTGTCGTCGTCTGCGGCGGCCTTCGGCGCCGCGGCAGGCGCCACCTCATCGGCCCGGAAGGCAAAAGGCGTGAACATCTTCATGGCCCGGTCGAAGAGGGCCATGTTCTGACGGATCTGCTCGTCGAAGGCGCCCATCGACGGCGTCACGGCTGTCCACTGACTCTGCATGCGCTGCTGCTGGCGGATGAAGGAATCCAGGGAGAGCTCCAGGAAGCTCGGCAGGAAGGCCTGCATGCGGTCGCCGTAGAAGCCGATGAGCTGGCGCAGAAACTGGATGGGGAGGAGGTTCTGACCGCGGCTCTCCTCCTCAAAGATGATCTGAGTCAGGACCTTGCGCGTGATATCCTCGCCGCTCTTGGCGTCGTAGACCACGAAATCGACGCCCTCTTTCACCATGGTGGAAAGGTCGTCGAGGGTGATGTAGCTGCTGGTCGCCTTGTTGTAGAGTCGGCGGTTGGCGTACTTCTGGATGGTGACGCGTTCGCTTGGCGTGCGAGGCGTTTCGGTCTGCGGCTCTTCGGCCATCTTGATCCCTGTCATTTCCGCGAGATATCGCAGTCGCAATATTGAACCATACTGCGCCGCGGCGCCAGCCGAGCGCCCTGGACGAGCGGCGGGAGCTGCGTGACGCGGCGTTTCAAGTTAGGCATTGTGCGCGCCCAGGCGCTCAACGGAGAAAACTCTCATGGCCGACATCGTCATCGTCTCCGCCGCCCGCACGCCGGTGGGCTCGTTCAATGGCGCCCTGGCCTCTTTGCCGGCGCACGAACTAGGCAAGATCGCCATCCAGGCCGCTATCTCGCGGGCCGGGGTCCAGGCTGCCGACATAGACGAGGTGGTGATGGGCCAGGTGCTGCAAGCCGGGGCCGGCCAGGGTCCCGCCCGCCAGGCGAGCGTCAACGCCGGGGTGCCGGTGGAGAGCCCGGCCTGGAGCGTCAACCAACTGTGTGGTTCTGGCTTGCGCGCCGTGGCCCTGGCGGCCCAGCAGATCGCCGCCGGCGACGCCGACATCGTGGTGGCGGGCGGCCAGGAGAGCATGAGTCAATCGCCGCACGCTCAGAACCTGCGCGGCGGCCAGAAGATGGGCGACCTCGCCTTCGTCGACACCATGATCAAGGACGGACTTTGGGATGCCTTTCACGGCTATCACATGGGTCAGACAGCCGAGAACATCGCCGCGCGCTGGCAAATCACCCGCGAGGACCAGGACCGCTTCGCGGTCGCATCGCAGAACAAGGCCGAGGCCGCCCAGAAATCCGGCAGGTTCGTTGACGAGATCGCGCCGGTCACCATCAAAGGCCGCAAAGGCGACACCGTCGTCGAGCAGGACGAGTTCATCCGTCATGGCGTCACCTATGAGAGCATCGCCGGCCTTAGGCCCGCGTTCACCAAGGACGGCACGGTCACCGCAGCCAACGCCTCGGGACTCAACGATGGCGCCGCGGCCCTGGTGCTGATGACCGCCGAGGAGGCAGCCAAGCGTGGGCTGAAGCCGCTGGCGCGCATCGCCTCGTGGGCTCACGCCGGGGTCGAGCCGGAGATTATGGGCACCGGCCCGATCCCGGCCACCAGGAAGGCGCTGGAAAAGGCTGGCTGGAAGGTCGCCGATCTCGATCTCGTGGAATCGAACGAGGCGTTCGCTGCCCAGTCTCTATCCGTGGTGCGCGAGCTCGGCCTCGATCCGGCCAAGGTCAACGTCAACGGCGGCGCAATCGCCATCGGTCACCCGATTGGGGCGTCCGGCGCGCGCATTCTAACCACCCTGCTGCATGAGATGAAGCGCCAGGGCGCCGGCAAAGGCCTTGCCACCTTGTGCGTCGGCGGCGGCATGGGGGTGGCCATGTGCGTCGAAAAGGTGTGACCCTCACGACCGACGCCGTGGCGCCGTAACGAAAAAAGACTCTGGGAGGAGACATTGATGACTCGAGTGGCGTTCGTGACGGGCGGAACGCGCGGCATAGGCCGGGCGATCACCGCCCGGCTTCGAGCGGCGGGCTACAAGGTGGCCGCCGGCTACGCAGGCAACGAGGTCGCCGCCCAGGCCGCCGCCGACGAATTGGGCGTCATGGTGGTCAAGGGCAACGTCTCCTCCTTCGCCGACTGCACGCAGGCTGTGAAGTCGGTCGAGGCGGCGCTGGGGCCGATCGACGTGCTGGTCAACAATGCCGGCATCACTCGTGACGCCGTGCTCCACAAGATGAGCGAAGAGCAATGGAATGAGGTCATACACGTCAACCTCGCCTCGATCTTCAACATGACCCGAAACGTCATCGAAGGCATGCGCGAGCGCGGCTACGGCCGCGTCGTCAATATCAGCTCGATCAACGGCCAGAAGGGTCAGATGGGGCAGACCAACTATTCGGCCGCCAAGGCCGGGATGATCGGATTCACCAAGGCGCTTGCCCAGGAGAACGCCAAGAAGGGGATTACGGTCAACGCCATTGCGCCCGGCTACATCGACACCGAGATGGTCTCAGCCGTGCCCAAAGAAGTGCTCGACCGGATCATTGCAGGCATTCCGGTGGGGCGCCTGGGCATGGCTGACGAGATCGCCCGTTGCGTCGCCTTTCTTGCCGCCGAGGATTCGGGCTTCATCACCGGGGCGACGCTGTCGGTGAATGGAGGCCAGTACATAAGCGGCTGAATCCGCCGTCCAAAAAGCGCCCACTTGGCGCCGCACGGACCATCCATGGTCTCGTCCCCGGTATCCGTCGCCTTGCGGGCGTTCGCCATGGCGGTCGTCGGGATGGGATGCATGGCGTTTTCCGGGCTCCAGGCCCCGGCCTGGGTCAGAAACGCCTTGTCGCTGGGCCGCCAAGACGAGTTGCACGCTGCTCCGACCGTGGCCCGCTTCTCTGACGACGAGGGCGGTGGCTTCATACTCGACCGCAGCCACCATCCGGCCCTCCTGAAATTCGACGACGGCGCCGAGGTCTGGGCCGTCTCGGCCAGCCGTGGCCCGCGCGGCGATGTGCTGTTCAAGGATGACGTCGGCGACATCCTGCTCCGAGTCACCAAGGTGGGCGGCGTGACTGTCTTCACCACTCGCTGGCCCATGGGAGTCGCCGCCAGCCTCGACGGCCCCGCCAGTACGCTCCGGATATCGCCGATGAGCGCGCAGTCGCTCTACGAGCGCATGGTGATGGCCAGCGGACGGTGTGGCCGCGTGGCCCATCACCTGGTGGTGTTCGACGCGCCTGACGCCGATGAAAAGTCGGCCGCGCTCTTTGCTGACGCCGCCCTGTCGGCCATGAATGGGATTATTGGCGTCGCCAACCGGCCGGCGGGGCGCGCTGCCCTGGCCAAGCTCGTCAAGGTCAACTTCTTTGCCGGTCCGACGCCCACGGCCTGGTGGCGCAATGGCGCGCTGACCATTCTCGTCAATCCGAGCGACGGCCTGGGCGGCCATCCATCCTCGGCGCGCATCGCCCAGGTTCTCGAAGGCCCCTGAGCCTCTTGAGTCGACGTATCGCGGGCGTCTTGACTCGTTTTAGTGTTATATGTATGTATATCACTAGTACACAGGAACGGCGGAGCGCCGGGGACGGACATGGATCCCGATTGGAACGACAGCCAGCCGATCTACCGTCAGCTGCGAGATCGCGTGGCGGCGATGATCCTCGACGGCGTGCTGGCTGAGGGCGACGCCCGTCCGTCCGTGCGCGTCGTGGCCGCGGATTTCCGGGTCAATCCCCTGACCGTTCTCAAGGGCTACCAACAACTGGTCGATGAAAAGCTGGTGGAGAAGAGGCGAGGGTTGGGCATGTTCATCAACGACGGGGCGCGCGGGCTGCTGCTCGAGGGCGAGCGCCGGAAGTTCCTCGACGAGCAGTGGCCGGCGATCCGGGCCAC
>JBEKQJ010000091.1:0-10393 GCA_049519835.1 Caulobacteraceae bacterium
GGGATGATGCCTTCGAGCTTGGCCAGGCGCGCGAAGGCGTCCAGCGTCTCCTCGTCGGTAGCTGTGAGATAGCGGGCGCGGCCGACATCGCGCAGCCAGGCGTGCTCGGGACCGATGCCCGGATAGTCGAGGCCGGCGGAGATCGAGTGCGCTTCCTCGATCTGACCGTCGCGGTCCTGCATCAGGTAGGAGTGCGAGCCGTGCAGCACACCCGGCCGTCCACCGGCCAGGGCCGCGGCGTGCCGGCCGCTCCCCATGCCTTCGCCTGCCGCTTCGACGCCAAAGAGGCGCACGCCCTCGTCGGCCAGGAAGGGGTGGAAGAGGCCGATGGCGTTGGAGCCGCCGCCGACGCAGGCCGCCAGGGCGTCCGGCAGGCGGCCCTCCGCCTCCAGCATCTGGGCGCGAGCCTCGCGTCCGATCACCGCCTGAAAATCGCGCACCAGCATCGGATAGGGGTGGGGGCCGGCCGCCGATCCGATCAGGTAGTAGGTGTCGGCGACATTGGCGACCCAGTCGCGCAGGGCCTCATTCATGGCGTCCTTGAGGGTCGCCGAACCGCTCTCCACCGGCCGCACCTCGGCCCCCAGCAGACGCATGCGCAACACGTTGGGCGCCTGCCGTTCGACATCCACTGCGCCCATGTAGACCACGCAGGGCAGGCCGAAGAGGGCGCAGGCCGTGGCCGTGGCGACGCCGTGCTGTCCAGCGCCGGTCTCGGCGATGATCCGTGTCTTGCCCATGCGCCGGGCCAGCAGGATCTGACCCATGCAGTTGTTGATCTTGTGCGAGCCGGTGTGGTTCAGCTCCTCGCGCTTGAGCCAGATGCGCGCACCATGGTGCTCGGAGAGCCGGCTGGCGAAATAGAGCGGGCTCGGCCGGCCGACATAAGTGGCCAGATGCGCATCCAGCTCCGCCTGGAAGCCGGCGTCGGTTTTGGCCTCGAGATAGGCCGCCTCCAGCGCCAGGACGAGCGGCATCAGGGTTTCGGGCACGAAGCGGCCGCCGAACGGGCCAAAGCGGCCCTCGGCGTCCGGCATGGCGTCATAGGCGTTCTGGGGAAGGCTGGTCAGCGTCGGGTCTCTGGCGCGGCGGAGGCCGCCGCGAGGAAGCGGGCGATGAGAGCGGCGTCCTTTAGGCCGTCCGCCCCCTCCACGCCAGAGGAAACATCGACCATGGGGGCGCCGGAGGCTGCGATCGCCTCGGCGACGTTCTCTGGCGTCAGGCCGCCGGCGAGGAACCAGGGCCGGCGAAGGCGTAGACCGGCGAGCAAGGCCCAGTCGATGGTCTGGCCGTGGCCCCCGGGGCGGTCGGCGTCGGCCGGCGGTCTGGCGTCGAACATCAGGTGGTCGGCCACGTCCTCGAAGGCGACGGCGCGATCGAGGTCGGCGGGGCCGGACACCGGCAGAGCCTTGATGATCCCGGCCCCGGCGCGCGCGCCGATCAGCCGGGCGCGCTCCGGACTTTCCTGGCCGTGAAGCTGGATGAAGTCGGGCGCCAGGCGGGTGGCGATGGCGTTCACCAACGCGTCATCGGGATCGACGGTCAGGGCGACCACCTTGGCGTAGCCGCGTGCGGCCTCCGCCAGATCGGCGGCGGCGTCCAAACTCACGCGGCGGGGGCTGGCCTCGAAGAAGACGAAACCGACGTACGCCGCGCCGCCGAGCAGCGCCGCGTCCAGCGTCGAGCGCGTGGAGAGCCCGCAAATCTTAGTGAGCGCCACGCATCACCATCCATTAGAAGAGCTCCGGCGAAGGCACGGCAGTGTCAGGTCCTGGTGGCCAGGAGGTCGCGGATCTGTGTCAGCAGTTCCTCGGTCGTCGGGCCGGTAGGCGCAGGCTCGGCCGCCGGCGGAGGCTTCTGCAGGCTATTGATCACCTTGACCATCAGAAAGATCGCCGCCGCGATGATCAGGAAGGTGATGATGGTGTTGACAAAGGCGCCATAGCCGATGGCGACTTCCGCCACCTTGTGGGCCGGATCGGCCGCCTTGAGCACGACCTTGAGCGAGGAGAAGTCGACGCCGCCGGTGAGAACTCCGATGGGCGGCATGATGATATTTTCGACCAGGCTGGAGACGATCTTGCCGAAAGCGCCGCCGATCACGACACCGACGGCCAGGTCGACGACATTTCCGCGGGCGATGAAGTCGCGAAATTCCGAAACCACCGACATGAGGAGACTCCCTTTCGAGTTCTAGTCGGCGTTGAGCTTCGCCCTCAACTCCTTGCCGCTCTTGAAGAAGGGCACGTGTTTAGCCTGCACCTGAACCGTCGCGCCGGTGCGGGGATTGCGTCCGGCCCTGGCGGCGCGCGAGCGCACCGAAAACGCCCCAAATCCGCGAAGCTCGACGCGCCCCCCCGATTCCAGAGCCGCGACGACGCGTTCGAAGATCACGCCGACCACGCGTTCGATGTCTTTTTGCGTCAGGTGTGTGTTTTCCGCCGCAAGGGCCGCGATCAACTCAGACTTAATCATGTCACTGCGCCCCTGCCGCGACCTTAAGCTTTGCGCGAACTCACTCTTGAGATCAAGGGGATAGGCGCACGCCGCGGACGCACCGAAGCGCGCCGGGGGACAAGCCCCGGCGCCGCCGGTTTGGCGTTCTTGCAGTTCGCGGCCGGCCGGGCCGCGTCAGGCGCCTATTCCTTCGCGCCGGCCTTCTCCCGCAAGGCGGCGCCGAGGATGTCGCCCAGAGACGCGCCACTGTCGGAGGAGCCGAACTTCTCGATCGCCTCCTTGTCCTCGGCCATCTCCAGGGCCTTGACCGACAGGGACAAGCGCCGTGCGGCCTTGTCGATGTTGGTCACCTGGGCGTCGAGCCGGTCGCCGACCGCGTAGCGCTCAGGGCGCTGTTCGGAGCGATCGCGCGACAGGTCCGATTTGCGGATGAAGGCGCTGAGCGGCGCATCGTCGTCGCCGAACCGCACCTCGATGCCGCCGCTGGTCACCTCGGTGACCGTGGCGGTGACAATCTGGCCCTTGCGGTAAAGGTCGCCGGCCATGGGGTCGCCGCTCAGTTGCTTGATGCCGAGGCTGATGCGCTCCTTCTCGACATCGACGTCGAGAACGCGAGCCTTGACGGTCTCGCCTTTCTTGTAGCGGGCCATGGCCTCTTCGCCGGGCGTGTTCCAGTCGATGTCCGACAGGTGCACCATGCCGTCGATGTCGCCATCCAGGCCGATGAACAGGCCGAACTCGGTGGCGTTCTTGACCTCGCCCTCGACCGCCGAGCCGACGGGGTGGTGTTCCAGGAACTGCTCCCAGGGATTTTGCATCGCCTGCTTGAGGCCGAGGCTGACCCGGCGCTTGGAGGCGTCGACGTCCAGCACCACCACCTCGACTTCCTGCGAGGTGGAGACGATCTTGCCCGGATGGACGTTCTTCTTGGTCCAGCTCATCTCGGAGACGTGAACCAGGCCTTCCACACCCGCTTCCAGCTCCACGAAGGCGCCATAGTCGGTGATGTTGGTGATTCGGCCGGTGAACTTGGCGCCGGCCGGATACTTGGCTTCGACGCCGTCCCACGGGTCGGACTGCAGCTGCTTCATGCCGAGGCTGATGCGCTGGGTCTCCGGGTTGATCTTGATGATCTGCACCTTGATGGTGTCGCCAACGGCCAGGACCTGGCTGGGGTGCGAGACGCGCTTCCAGCTCATGTCGGTGACGTGAAGCAGGCCGTCGATGCCGCCGAGGTCGACGAACGCGCCGTAGTCGGTGATGTTCTTCACCACGCCCTCGCGCACCTCGCCTTCGAGCAACTGGCTGACCAACTCGGTACGCTGTTCGGCGCGAGCCTCCTCGAGGATGGCTCGGCGCGAAACGACGATGTTGCCACGCGGACGGTCCATCTTGAGGATGGCGAAGGGCTGCTCGCGACCCATGAGCGGGCCGACATCGCGCACCGGACGGATGTCGACCTGCGAGCCGGGCAGGAAGGCCGAGGCGCCGCCGAGGTCGACCGTGAAGCCACCCTTCACGCGGCCGACGATGGCCCCCATCACCGGCTCGTTCTTGGCGAACACCGCCTCAAGACGGGTCCAGGCTTCTTCGCGGCGCGCCTTGTCGCGGCTGATCACCGCTTCGCCGAGCGCGTTCTCGATGCGCTCCAGGAACACTTCGACGGTGTCACCCACCTTGAGCGTCGGCTTGCCGGCTTCGTCGACGCCGAACTCCTTCACCGCGATACGGCCCTCGGTCTTGAGGCCCACGTCGATGATCGCGATGTCCTTTTCGATGGCCGCTACGAGGCCCTTGACCACCGTGCCCTCGGCGAAGTCGCCGGTTTCGCCAATGCTTTCGGCGAGCAGGGCCGCGAAATCGTCGCGGCTGGGGTTCATGCTGAGATCGTCTGCCATAGTCGTCCTTTTGAAAGGCCGGCCGGATGCGCTCCGCGCGTCGCCCGAACGGCTGGAATGTGTGCTGAATCGCGCCCGCGGCTGGCGAGGGCCGGCGCGTTGGGATTACCCGCGGGGAGCCGCCTCAGGCTGCTCCGGCGCGGGCGCGCGCCGCCTCGACGATACGGCGGGCCGCATCGAAGGCGGCGTCTATACTAAGATCGGTGGTGTCGAGCAAGACGGCGTCCGGCGCGGCCCTGAGCGGCGCCACTGATCGGCGCTCGTCGCGCTCGTCGCGCTCGCGGATGTCGGCCAGCACGTCTTCGTAAGTCATGCCCTCGCCGCGCGCGTCACGCTCGCGCCAGCGGCGCAGGGCGCGCGCATCGGCGGAGGCGGTGACGAACAGCTTGGCGGCGGCGCCGGGGACGATCACCGTGCCGATGTCGCGGCCGTCGAGTACGGCCCCTGGTTCGCGAGCGGCGAAGTCGCGCTGGAGGCTCACCAGCGCCGCCCGCACCGAGGGGTGGATGGCGACGCGGCTGGCGCCATCGCTCATCTGCGGCGACCGCAATGCCGGGTCGTCCAATGCGTCGAGATCGAGCCCAGCAGCGGCGGCGGCGCAGGCCGCCTCATCGTCAAGATCGCCACCGTCACTCAGTACGGCCGCGGCCACGGCCCGGTAAAGAAGACCGGAATCCAACACCGGCAAGCCGAGCGCCTGTCCCAGTCGCGCAGCCAAGGTTCCCTTGCCGGACGCGGCCGGCCCGTCGATGGCCACCACAAACCCCATTCAGGTCGCCTCAAGCCGGGCGCCCAACGAGGCCATGAGGGCGGAAAAGCCTGGGAAACTGGTGGCGATCATGCCGGCCTCGTCGACGCTCACCGGCGAGCGCGCGGCCATACCGAGCACCAGGAAGCTCATGGCGATCCGATGGTCGCCGGCTGTCTGCACCCGCGCCCCGCCGGCGACGGCGGGCCGCCCCTCGACGATCAGGCCCTCGGGCTCCTCCTCGACGCCCACGCCGCAGGCGGCGAGGCCCGCCGCGGCCAAGGCGATACGGTCGCTCTCCTTGACCCGCAGTTCGCCGATACCGCGCATCACCGTCCTGCCTTCGGCGAAGGCGGCGGCGACGGCAAGGATCGGATACTCGTCGATCATCGAGACTGCGCGCTCCGGCGGGACCTCGACGCCCTTCAGCGCCGAGTGGCGGGCGGTGACATCGCCGACCCGTTCGCCGCCTTCTTCGCGTTCGTTGGCGATCACCAAATCCGCGCCCATTTCGCGCAGGGTCACCAAGAGGCCTGTGCGCAGGGGATTGAGCATGACGCCCTCGACCGTGACCTCCGATCCCGGCGTCACCAGACCGGCGACCAGTGGGAAGGCCGCCGACGACGGGTCGCCCGGCACGCGGATCGGCGTGGCGCGAAGGGTCTGGCCGCCGGCGAGGCGTACGGTCCGCCCCTCGGGCGTCTCCGCCACGTCCAACTCGGCTCCGAAGGCGCGCAGCATGCGCTCGGTGTGGTCGCGGGTCGGGTCCGGCTCGGTCACCCTGGTCTCGCCGGCTGCGCCGAGAGCGGCTAGCAGGATAGCCGACTTGACCTGGGCCGAGGGCTCCGGCGGCCGGTAGTCGATGGCGGCGAGGCGGCCGCCTTCAAGGGTCAGGGGCAGGCGTCCGCCCTGGCGGCACAGCCAGCGCGCGCCCATCAGGCCGAGCGGCGTCAGAATCCGCATCATCGGCCGACCGCGGAGGGAGGCGTCGCCGGTGTAGCTGGCTGTCACGCCCTGGCCAGCGGTCGCGCCCATGATCAGGCGCACGCCGGTGCCGGAATTGCCGAGATCGAGCAAATCCGCCGGCTCGGCGAAGCCGCCGCGGCCCTCGACGCGCCAGCGGCCGGGGCCAAGGCGGTCGACGCCGGCGCCCAGCTGGCTCATGGCGGCGGCGGTGCGGCGCACGTCCTCGCCTTCGAGGAGACCCTCGATGTCTGTGACGCCCTCGGCCAAGGCGCTCAGGATCAGAGCCCGATGGGAAACGGACTTGTCGCCAGGGGCGCGGACGCGGCCGCGGAGACGTACGCCCGGCCGCGCTGTGGCCTCGCCCGGGGCCATGGACGTCGTCACGGTCACTTCGCCGGTCCGAAAAGCGTGAGGGGGATTGCTTTTGACAGTGACCCCCCGCCATGGCAAGGGAGCCGCCGCTCCAGACACCCCTACCGGAAATCGAGGACTTCCTTGGCCAATCCCGAATTGGGCGCCAAACAGATTTGCCCGACCTGCTCGTCGAAGTTCTACGACCTCACGCGTCGCCCGGCTCATTGCCCCAAGTGCGGCGCTGAGTTCGACCCTGAAGAGGCCTTGCGCAATCGCCGCGTCAGTCGCCGACCCCTGGTCGCCGACGACGATGAGCCGGATGTGGTCGCCAAGCCCGTCCCGGCCGACGTCGAGGACGGCTTCGAGGCCGAACCGGATGAGGCGCCCGAACTCGACGCCGGCGTCGACGAGGCTCCCTTGCTCGCCGACGACGACGCTGCGGAAGAGGAAACCGCCGTGGCGCCGGGCGAGGCGCTTGGCGTTGACTTCGCCGAGGACGACGACCTCGAAGCCGCCGACGACGACGAGGTGCCGTTCATCGAGGACGAGGACGACGAGTTCTCCGACGACGAGATCGACGGCCTGCCGTCGGAGGGGTCCGAAGAGGATCGCTGACGGGTCTTGATCGGCGCGGGACTTCTCACTAGGTTCCGCGCCTTCGCGCCGGCCGGGCCCCCGGCCAGCGTGCTTCCCGATGGGATCGGGGCTATAGCTCAGCTGGTAGAGCGCTTGAATGGCATTCAAGAGGTCAGCGGTTCGACTCCGCTTAGCTCCACCATCTTACCTTTAAAATCAAAAGGCTAAGATGGATTTGGCGTTGGCTGCCGCAGCCTTCGCCGCCGTCGCGACACGCTAGAGCACCCCCGCCTGATCGGGACTCAGAGTTCCGGGTAGGGTCCGCTGCTCCGCGATTGCTCTCGCCAACCTCCTGCTTCGCATTCCGCGCCTTGCGGGATCGACTCCGAACTCCCGAGCAAGCAGGTTCCGGGCCTTGACCATGGAGATCCGCCGCATGCTCGCCTGCTACACGGACAAGGTCAGCGTCCATCCAGGCGAGCGGTTCGCCTTGCACGCCAGCGGGTCCCCAGGCCCCTGCGTCCTGACGATCTCCCGCGTCGGCGGATCGACGAACATCGTGCGCGTGATCGAGGGCCTGGCGATTGGCGGTCATCCGACGCCTGAGCACGCCGACCGTGACGGCTGCGGCTGGCCGGTCGCCATCGAGATCGAAGTCGGCGACGACTGGCCGAGCGGCTACTACGATCTCTCGCTGAGCGACCCCCTCGGCGCGACCGCGCGGCACTTCATCGTCGTCAAGGCGCCGCGGGGCGAGCGGTGCGCCAAGGCGGCCCTGGTGCTGGCGACGAACACTTACAACGCCTACAACTATTGGGGCGGCGCCAACGCCTATTGCGACGTGGCGGCGCTGCTTTCGCGGCGTGCGAAGCTGCCTGAGGCGATGGCCGGGGCCATCGGCGTGCTCTCCACCCAGCGACCCTTCCCGCCGATGCTCCTGGCGCCGCCGCCGGACGCCCCGCGCCTTGTCAACCTCAGGACGCGGGGTTTCGAAGAGCCGCCATTCGCGGGTGATCCGGACTGGCGCCGCGGCAAGGTCGTCTCACCCTATGACGGCTCGGCGGGGTTCCTCCACAAATGGGAGCACGCCTTTGTCGCCTGGGCCGAGGCGGAGGGCGTCGATCTCGACTACCTCACCGACTTCGATCTCGAGACGGCGGGCGCGCTCGAAGGCTACGCCTGCACGGTCCTGGTCGGCCACAGCGAGTACTGGAGCGCCACCGGGCGCGACGAGATCGAGCGCTTCGTCGACGCCGGCGGAGGGCTGGCGATCTTTTCCGGCAATACAGCCTTCTGGAAGGTGCGCTTCGAGAACGCCGGCCGAACCTTCGTCTGCCACAAGTGGAAAGGCTTCGAGGCCGATCCGGCGGCGCTGTCAGACCCCCCTGTCGGGACGCATCTGTGGTCGCACCGAGCGTTCGGCCGGCCGGAGGCGGCAATCACCGGCCTCAGCTTCCTGTTCGGCGGCTACCATCGGCTGGGCCTTTGCGTCGCCCGTGGCGCTGCCGGCTACACGGTCTATGACGAGCGCCACTGGGCGCTGGAGGGCGCCGACCTCTTCTACGGCGACGTGATCGGCTCCGACATCCCCTTCCTCGGCTACGAGAACGACGGTTGCCGCTTCCAGTTCGACGAGCAAGGTCGCTTGCGCGCCGAGCCAGAACTGGGGGTGCCCGACAACCTCCAGATCATCGCCATCGCGCCGTGCGCCTTCGGTGAGGAGGCCGTTCCCGCCTACCGGCCGCTCATTCCGCCGGAAAACCTGCCGATCATCGCCCGCGACGTATTCGACGACCCCACACCCGAGCGCGAAGCGCGCATATTGCGCGGCCATGCCGTCATGGCCTCGTTCCGGCGCGGGGCCGGCGAGGTATTCAACGGCGGAACGACGGAATGGGCGCACGCTCTGGCCGCCGGAGACCCGTTCGTGCGCCGCATCACGCTCAACGTCCTGCGCCGTTTCGGCGCGCTCTGACCCTCAGGTCAGATCGTAGCGGTCGAGGTTCATGACCTTGGTCCAGGCCGCGGCAAAATCGCGGACGAACTTTTCCTGCGAGTCCGAGCTGCCGTAGACCTCGGCCAGGGCGCGCAGTTCGGCGTGCGAACCAAAGATGAGATCCACGCGCGTCGCGGTCCACTTGGGCTGCTTGGTCTTGCGGTCACGACCCTCGAAGAGGTTGTCGCTGTCGCTCGCGCTCCACTCCGTTCCCATGTCGAGCAGGTTGACGAAGAAGTCGTTCGTCAGCTGGCCCGGCCGGTTGGTGAAGACGCCATGCTTGGAGCCGCCGGCGTTGGCCCCGAGCACCCGCAGGCCGCCGACCAGCGCCGTCAACTCCGGACCGCTCAGCCGCAGGAGCTGGGCTCGATCCACCAGAGCTTCCTCGGGCGACATGAACTGCAGCCCAGCCTTGCGATAGTTGCGGAAGCCATCGGACGATGGCTCCAGCGGCGCGAACGAGGCTGCATCGGTCTGGTCCTGAGAGGCGTCCGTCCGGCCGGGGCTGAAGGGGACTTTAACGTCAACGCCAGCCTCTTTGGCCGCCTTCTCGACGGCCGCGCCGCCACCCAGGACGACCAGGTCGGCCAGCGACACGCGCTTGCCGCCGCCCGCCGAGGCGTTGAAGTCCTTCTGGACCGCTTCGAGCGCCTGCAGCGTCTTTGCCAGCTCAGACGGATTGTTCACCTCCCAGTCCTTCTGCGGCGCCAGGCGAATGCGCGCGCCATTGGCGCCGCCGCGCTTGTCAGAGCCGCGGAAGGTGGAAGCCGAGGCCCAGGCGGCCGAGACGAGCTGCGAGACCGTGGGACCGGAGGCCAGGATCTTGCCCTTGAGCGCCTCGACGTCGGCAGCGTCGATCAGAGGGTGGTCCACGGCCGGAACGGGGTCCTGCCAGATCAGGGTCTCCTTGGGCACAAGCGGGCCCAGGTAGCGCTGGATCGGTCCCATATCGCGATGGGTCAGCTTGAACCAGGCGCGCGCGAAGGCGTCGGCGAACTGCTCCGGGTGCTCGTGGAAGCGCCGGGAGATCTTCTCGTAAGCCGGGTCGAAGCGCAGCGACAGGTCGGTGGTCAGCATGGTCGGCACATGCTTCTTGCCGCTGTCGAAGGCGTCCGGGATGTCGGCCGCGGCGTTCTTGGCCTTCCACTGCTTGGCGCCGGCCGGGCTGGCGGTGAGTTCCCATTCGTTATTGAAAAGGTTGTCGAAGAAGTGGTTGCTCCACTTGGTCGGCGTCTGGCTCCAGGTCACCTCCGGACCGCCGGTGATGGCGTCGGGACCGACGCCCGTGCCGTGCTTCGAGCGCCAGCCGAGGCCCTGGTCCTCGATCAAGGCGCCTTCGGGCTCGGGGCCGACGAAGGAGGGATCGCCCGCGCCGTGGGCCTTGCCGAAGGTGTGGCC
>JBEKQJ010000092.1:0-10225 GCA_049519835.1 Caulobacteraceae bacterium
TCCACATCGGCCTGATCTGCCTGGAAGTTCGAATAGGACTTGGAATAAAAAACGCCGAACTCGCCGCTGAACGGACCTGACGGCTTCCACTTGGTGACCCACTGAATATTGTTGGCCTGGCTTACGGTGTGGAAGTAGTCGGTCGCCGTCTCCGCCCCGTTGGCGCTGTATGTGCCCGACTCAAGAACGCCGTTGCTGTCGATCGAGTAGGGGTCACTGGCGTCCACGGCCGGCATGGCCGGATTGCCCGAGGCGTCGCCCTGACCATTGAACCACACCTTGTCTGAGTAGCTGGTCTCGACGTCGTCTTCGCGCGAGAAGAACCAGTTGAGGCGCGTGGTGATGTCGTCGGTCACCCGCCAGGCGATCCCCACCGAGCTCCCGAAGATCTTCCGTTTGTCGTACTGGTCGGTGAAGTAGGCCAACTGCGGGACCAGATAATACTGCCCGTTGGGCATGACGGTCTGGACAGCGTTCGTCCCGTTGCCAGGATTGGGCCCGGTGGATGATTGCGTCCACGCCCACTGGCTGCGGTTCTGGTCCTGGAACTCCTTGGTGTGGGTGTCCTCGTCGTCGTAGGAAACGCTGGCTGTAATCGCCAGGCGGTCATTGAACTTGTAGTTGACGACAAGGGCGCCCACTGGCGTCCAGGTTCCGGTTCCCTCGGCCGTGGTCGCCCGGATATTGCCGCCGAATGAGAGGCCGTCCTTGCCTTCGAGAGGATCGCGCAGCTTGAGGTCGATGGTGCCGCCGAGGCCGCCTTCGGTCATCGAGGCGTCCGGGTTTTTATAGACGTCGATGCCGCTGATCTCTTCGGATGGGATGCCCTCGAGCGAGCCGTATTGGTTGCCGGCCCCGGCTCCGCCGCCGGAGTTCTCGCCCGAAACCGCGAACTCCTTGCCGGTCAGGAAGATGTCGCCATTCAGGGTGACGAGGTTCTGGCGCAGCCCGTCGATCAGCACCGTCGTGCCTTGACCCTCGGTACGGTCGATCTGCACGCCGGGCAGGCGCTGAAGTGATTCGGCCACGTTCTGATCGGGCATCTTGCCGATGTCCTCTGGGGCCACAGACTCGATGGGCAAGGTCGAATTGCGTTTGACAGTAAGGGCTGTCTGCAAGGACTGGCGGTAGCCGGTCACCACCACCTCGGAAACTGACGGCTGGCTTGAGCCCTGCGCACTTGCGCCGCTCTGTTGTGCGTTCGCGGCGCTCGCGGCGGCGATGGCCAGCATCGATGCGCTGGCGATGATCTGCGAACGGCGGCCGACTTCGAACATATATCCCCCCTGGGTTATTGGACCGAGTTCCACCCTGTCGTGCAACGCGGCCCCGTGGACAGCGCTGTCAATGTGGCAATCTGGCGCCGAGAGACAGCGCTGTCAATCCGGAATTATCGCCTCGCACCGGACGGCGGAGTGGTCTGCAACAGGCTTATCGAGGGCCGCTAGCGGACCAAGAAATGGCCGATAGCGCCGCCACCGGCCGACCGCTCCAGTCGTGATAGGTTGGCGAACCTGCCACTTGCTTGCGGTGATCACCGTGCGCGACGCGCGATGAAAGTCGAGACAACGCGCGTCCCACGCCAGGCCGATGAAATCGGTCATGCGCCGGGACCAGGTGTCTGGATCGGCGACCAGACCCTCGTAGGGAACCTCCATCAACACACCAGGCGGCAGGACGGCGCGCCAGTGGTCCATCAATCGGGCGTAGCCGCGCCAGCAGTGCGCCAGGTCGTCAAGATCGTTGGCGTAGTCGAGCGTCGCCTCGAAGTGCTGGAAGTAGATCGACAAGCAGGTATCGCGCGGATCGCGGACCATATGGATGACACGGGCGGCGGGAAGGGCGGTGAGGATGAGGCCGAGATGCAGGTAGTTCGCCGGCATCTTGTCGACCACTCGCTTGGCTCCCGGCGCGCGATGGCGGATAATCTGCAGATAGGTTTCTCCCTTCGGACTGGGCGCGCGGCGGGCCGCCGCTTCACCCCAGAAGCCGAGTTCACCGACGCCCTGGACGTCGGGGTGGGCGGCGAGAATCTGTTCGGCGAGCGTGGTGCCGGAGCGCAGCATGCCGACGATGAAGACAGGCCCATCGGGGGGCGCGGATGTGAAACGCTCCCGACCGGATGCGGCGATGATCGCTGAGATCTGTGCGTCGAATCCTGAACGGTCAAACGGCATTGACCCGTCTCGGTCGAGCGCGTTGGCGCGCTCGAAGGCGGCGAACGCCTTTTCATAGTCTCCGAGGTCGTCCCAATATTTGCCGATGGCGTAACGAAGGATCGCCTCGCGCCTGGGCGGGAGGCTGCGAGCCGCGATGCGCTCGGTCGCCAGGACCCATGCCGAGTCCCCGGGCCCCATCTGTTTGAGGCGTGGAAATGCTGCCCAGGCTTCCGGCGAGTCTGGATCGATCTCCAGCACCCGCTTGAACGCTCCCTCGGCGCCGGCGAAATCCCCCACGTCGGCGTGACACTCGGCGGCGGCCAGAGCGGCGATGGTTGAGCGGGGGTCCAGGGCGAGCGCGTGATCCAGAGTGCGCTTGGCCTCGGCGGTGCGGCCCTGCAGCCGCAGTGCCACTCCGAGGTGAACATACGCCGCCGCCAGATTAGGCTCGAGACGCAGGGCGGCTGCGTATTCGGCTATCGCCTCGTCGACACGTCCCAGGGCCCGCAGCGCCTGACCGAGGTCCACGCGATGCGCTGCGACGTTGGGCTGGAGCGCCATCAGTCGGCGGTAGGCGGCGACCGCCGCCTCCATGCGGCCCAGTTCGAGCAGGGCTCCCGCCAGATTCTCCTGGGCGGCCAGCAACGCCGGGCGTAGCCGCAATGCCTGCGCCCAGCCCTCGACCGCCTCGGCGAGGCGCCCGGCTCGGGCCTGGGCGTTGGCGGCGTTGTAAAGGGCGACCGCGTCGTCGAGTGTCCTACCCGCAGAGGCAAAGGCGCCGCAGCAGGCCTTGTAGCGGCGGCCGCTGCCGCAGCGGCAGGGGGCATTGCGCGCTGTACCGGGCGGCGCGCTCAGGCTCGAACCAGCGGAGGTCACAACAGCTCGATCTTTATTCACAGGCGGCGGCAGCATAGGTTCAGACAGCGCTGTCTGTCGACCAGACGGCAATAACACTAGGGGAGACGCCATGCCGCGCGCGGGCTGGGTCCTGGTCTGGAGCGTGATCCTGGCGGCAGCTGGCACAGCGCGGGCGCAGGTGCTTGGACCCTATAACGCCGACTTTCCCCACGGCGGCGGGGGCCTCTTGCGGCCTTTGCCGGGTTTGACCGAAGGCCAGGTCCTGCCCGCCAACGAGCCCTGGAGTCTTTACGGCTGGATCGCGCCGTCAGAGCTGCCGACCGGCCGAGCGATCATTGCTGGTGTCGGTGACCCAGCGGGGAACGGGCGATTCTTGGAGCTCACCGGCGGTGGTCTGGGCGTCCTGGCTGGCGGGGGCGAGACCGCGGTCAAGGCTCACGTTCGGCCCGGAGCCTGGGCCTTCGTGGCGGCCGTGTCGGACGGATCGCGAACCAGATTCTATGTCGATGAAAGGCTAGCCGGCGAGAACGCTGCGACAGACGCGCCGGCGCGCGCTGTGATGAGCCTCGCGCCACGTGGTGTCGTCGGGTTCGAGCCCTATGCCGGGCGGATCGCCGGACTCGTCCTGGCGCGTCGTGCGCTCAGCCCTGACGAGATCGCCGCCCTCGCCAAAAGGCCGCCTGACCCCACACTGACCCAGTTCGACACCGGCAGCCCGCACTGGCCGTTGCAGGTGCGCCAGATGATGGGCCAGGTGCGGCCGCAGAACGCCTGGACGCTGCCGACGTCGGGGGCGCCCGTCAGCGCGCCGCGAACGACGCCGTCCTACGACGGTCCGACCCTGGTCCCGGACGGCGACGCGGCTTGGACGCTCAAACGCTGGACCCTGGTCGCGGCGCCGGATGTTTCGGCGACTGGCGAGACCCTTTCAACGCCCGGGTATGACGACGCGACTTGGTGGAAGGCGACGGTCCCCGGCACGGTGCTTACCACCCTGATCGACCGCGGCGTCTATCCGGACCCAAACCACGGCCTGAACAACCTGGCCATTCCCGAAAAGCTTGCCCACCAGGACTACTGGTATCGGGCCACCTTCTCGACGCCGCCCGGTGAGGCGGGCCGACACGCGCTCCTGACCTTCCACGGGATCAATTACGCCGCCGAGGTGTGGCTGAACGGCGAGAAACTGGGGAACATCCGCGGCGCCTTCATCCGCGGCCGGTTCGACATAACCGATCAGCTTCGCTCTGACGGCGCCAACGTGCTGGCCGTGCGGATCTCGCCGCCGCCCCATCCGGGACTTCCCGAGGAAGAGTCAATCGCGGCGGGTCCAGGCGAGAACGGCGGCATGGAGGCCCTTGACGGGCCGACCTTTATCGCCAGCGAAGGGTGGGACTGGATTCCCACGGTGCGCGACCGCAACAGCGGCATCTGGCAGAACGTGACGCTTTCCTTCAGTGGGCCGTTGCGCATCGGCGATCCCCAGGTCGTCACCACCCTGCCGAAACCTGACAACAGCCTGGCGGACGTGGCGATCGACGTGCCGGTGGATAATCTCTCCGCATCGCCGCTGAACGGCACGGTCACGGCGAAGTTCGGGGACATTTCCTTGAGCCAGACCCTGCTGTTGCCGGCGGGCGCCACGACCGTCCGCTTCGATCCGTCAGCCTATCCGGCCCTGGAGATCCGTCATCCACAGCTCTGGTGGCCCAATGGCTATGGGCCAGCCACTTTGCAGACCCTCACAATTGGGGCGGCGGCCGACGGCGCGGAGTCGGATCGCCGGACGCTCAGCTTCGGCCTGCGCCAGATCACCTACGTGCTGTCGTTGATGGACGCCTCCGGCCACGTGCGGCGCTATGAGGTCGACTTCGCCAAGGCCCGAAACCAGCAGCTGATCGACGTTCGCCATGAGGCGATCCGCAAGACCCCGGACGGCTGGGTCGAGAGCCTGACGGCGGCGGGCATGACCTCCCTGGCCGTAACGCCGGCGACGGACGCCGGGCCGGCGCCCTTCCTGACGCTGAAGGTCAACGGCGTGCGCATCGCCGCGCGCGGCGGTTCCTGGGGCATGGACGACTGGCTGAAGCGCGTCGATCGCAACCGCCTCGAACCCTATTTCCGGCTGCACCGCGACGCCGGCCTCAACGTCATCCGCAACTGGGTGGGCCAGAACACCGAGGAGGCGTTCTACGATCTCGCCGACGAATATGGCCTCCTGGTCCTCAATGATTTCTGGGAGTCGACCCAGGATTATCAACTCGAGCCCGACGACCCTGACCTGTTCCTGGCCAATGCCGCCGACGTCATCACCCGCGACCGCATCCACCCATCGATAGCCCTCTGGTTCGGGCGCAACGAGGGCGTGCCCCAACCAGTGCTCAATGAAGGCTTGGAACGGCTCGTGCGCGAAGAGGACGGGACACGGTGGTATACTCCGAGTTCGAACCGCATCGAGCTGCAGGACAGCGGACCTTACGATTACCGTCCGCCTGCGGATTACTTCGCCAAATACGCCAAGGGTTTCGCGGTCGAGGTCGGCAGCCCCAGCTTCCCGAGCCTCGAGGCATTCGCGGCGTCCGTAGACAAAGCCGACCGCTGGCCGATCAGTGACGCCTGGGCCTACCACGACTGGCACCAGGCCGGGAACGGCGATGTGGCTGGGTTCATGAGGGCCATGGAGATTTCCCTGGGGGCGCCGGCGGACATCGCGGACTTCGAGCGTAAGGCCCAGCTGATGAACTACGAGACCTTTCGGGCGATCTTTGAGGGCATGAACGCCGGGTTGTGGCGCGAGACTTCGGGGCGCCTGCTCTGGATGACCCAGCCGGCGTGGCCCAGCACCGAATGGCAGATCCTCTCGCACGACTACGACACCCACGCGGCGTTCTATGGCGTGAAGGCCGCCGCTGAGCCGCTGCACGCGCAACTAAATCTGGCCACTGACCAGGTCGACGTGGTCGACACGACCCGAATGCCAATGACCGGAGGCCGCCTTCGCGCGCGAGTTGTGGGCCTGGATGGCCGAACTCTGTCCGATGCCAGCTGGCCGGTGTCGGTTTCCGCCAACGATGTCGCGCACGGGCCGGTGCTGCCGCTCGCCGGCGTGCTGGCCAAGGTGGGTGCGGCGGTCGTGCGGCTAGAGCTTGCCGACGGGCGCGGGACTGTGGTTTCGCGCAACACCTACTGGCTGGCCAAGGACGCCGCCGCTGAGCGCGCGCTGTCCGCCATGCCGGCCCAACCGGTCCGTGTGACGGTGCGCCGCGGCCAGGGTGGCGGCGAGGCGTTGCTGCTCGCGCGCCTCGAGAACCTTGGTGCAGCGCCGGCGATCGAGGCCAAGCTCACCCTGGTCGACAGCAAGGGCGAGCGCATCCTGCCGGCCTACTACTCGGACAACTACCTTTCGCTGCTGCCCGGTGAGGCGCGCGAGGTGGAGATTCGCTTCCCGCTCGCCCAGGCGGCAAGCGCCAGCCTTGATCTGCGCGGCTGGAACGTGGCGCCGCTCACCTCGGTCAGACCGATGGACAGGTCCTCCGGGTTGCGGCCATAGACACGATCCAGACGAGACCGCTTCGAGGCGGCGTGGGGAGGGACGGCATGGACTTCGGCGAGCCCGAGACCCAAGCGCCAACGCGTGTCGGGCGGGGGTTTTTGGCCGGCTTCGTGCTCGCCCAGATCGGGGCCTACGTGAGCTTCCTGCCGCTGCTGCAGATCCTCGTGCCTCTGCAGGCCGCGACACTGGCGCCGGCCCACAAGGCCGAGCTGGTGGCGGCGGTATCGTTTTGCGGCGCGGCCGTGGCGGCGGTCTCGAACCTTTCCGCTGGGTGGGTCAGTGACCGCACCCGCTGGCGCTGGGGCCGGCGCCGGCCCTGGATCATTATCGGCGCGGTGGCTACGGCGGCCAGCTACGCCCTCATCGCCACGGCCAACTCGCCCGGGGCCCTGCTCCTCTCGGTTCTGGTCTATCAATTATGCTTCAACATCGCCTTTTCACCGCTCTTGGCGCTCATTCCCGACCGGGTGCCGGACGCCCAGAAGGGCTGGGTCTCGGCTCTGGCGGGTCTTGGCATGCCGATCGGGTCGGCGGTCGGTTCGACCGTGGTGGGCCTGGCGCTCCACACCCGCGGGGAGCGTTTCGGCGCCCTGGCCGTGATTGTATTGGCGACGCTGGTTCCATTTGCGCTGTTGGTCCGCGACCCGCTTCCGGTGGCCGCGCCGCCTCGCAGGGCCGAGGCGCGAAAGGGTGGCTTTTCTCGCGACTTCATATTTGTCTGGCTGAGTCGATGCCTCGTGCTGACTGCCTTCAGCCTCGGACAAATATATCTGCTGTTCTACCTGCAGGAGACGCTCGGCTACGGCGCGACGCGCAGCGGGGCGCCGGAGGCCGACGTGGCGCGTCTTGCGGTGGTGTTCGGCGTCGCCAACGCCATGGCGGGGCTTCTGGCCGGCCGGTTGTCGGACCAGCTCGGACGGCGCAAGGGGTTCGTGATCGCCGGCGCGATCGGGATGGCGGCCGGGATGGGCGGCATGGCCCTCGCCGGCGGCTGGCTGCAGGCTCTTATGAGCTACGCCGTGCTCGGTGTAGGCGCCGGCGTCTACTATGCCGTGGACCTGGCCTTGATCGCGCAGGTTTTGCCGTCGGCCCGTAACGTCGGCCGTGACCTCGGACTCTTCAACCTCTCCAACACACTGCCTCAGGTGGCCGCACCAGCTCTAGCCGCGCTACTGCTCGCCCAACCTGGGTCCAGCACGCGCGCGGTATTCGTGCTGGCGGCAGGCCTAGCTATAGCGGGTGCGATGGTGATTGCCCCGGTGCGGCGCGTGCGCTGAGTTTCTCGATAAATCCGGACAGCGCTGTCGAAACTTATTTGCTCAGGCCTGGCAGACGGTTGACGCCCCGGAGGACCTGCGCAATCACCCCCGGATGGCCGCCGTTACCATCTACGATGTCGCACGTCGGGCGGGCGTCTCGATCAAGACCGTTTCGCGCGTGTTGAACAACGAGTCGGGCGTGAAGTCTGACACGCGCGAGAAGGTCCGCGCCGCGGCCGACGCCCTCGGATATCACCCCAGTCTGTCGGCGCGCAGTCTGGCGGGCTCGAAGTCGTTCGTCATTGCCGCTTTCGTTGACGCTGCATTGACCATCGATCACTGGCGCGGGGCGCGCGCTTCCGACTATCTCACCCGCGTGCAGCTGGGCGCCACTGTGGAGTGTCGGCGCGCCGGTTATCACTTCGTCATCGAACTCATCGACCGCGACCCGCCGGGCGTCGAGCGGGAGGTGCTGGGCGTCCTGGGCGCGCTGCGTCCTGACGGCGTGCTGCTGACACCGCCGAGTTGCGATGACCTCGCTGTGCTTGAGCTGCTGCGAAATGCCCGGGTTCCCTACGTACGCCTAGGCTCGGAGGCGCCGGGTGGGGGCGGGATGCGCGTGCGCATGGACGATGTCGGCGCGGCAAATGCAATCGTCCAACATCTCATCGAGCTCGGCCACCGGCGCATCGGCATCATCCTCGGCGAGGCGCATTATCCCGCGACGGAGGCTCGGCTGCGGGGTTGGCGCGAGGCGCTGGCGAACCACGGCCTGGCGGCGCCCGCCGCTCTGACCCGCCCCGGAGACTTCACCTACCAGTCGGGCTACGCCGCCACCGGCGATTTCATGGCTCTTGCCGAGCCGCCAACAGCGATCTTCGCCAGCAGCGACGAGATGGCGCTCGGCGCCCTGGCCTTGCTCGCTGACGCCGGCCTTTCGGTCCCACGCGACGTCTCGGTAGCCGGATTTGATGACAGCGCGGGGGCTCGATCCAGCAACCCGCCTCTCACGACGGTCGGCCATCCCCTCGACGAGTTGGCGGGTCTCGGCGTCCACGCCCTGGTTGCCGGCGAGGTCTCGTCCGAGCATGAGCGGGAGGTGTTCGCCCCGTTGCCGTTCCGCTTGGAAATCCGCCGCTCCACCGGTCCGGCGGCAGAGACAATTCTCACCGGCTGAGGCCGGCAATCATCAGCTTTCGATCGGCCGTGCATCGGCCCGACGCCCAAGCGAGCGGCGTCGACCAGACGCATTCTTCGTGGTGCGGCCCGTAATCGAGTCCGCGTGACCAATCATCAGGAGTAGACCTATGAGTAACGATCATACGACAACGCGCGAACGCAACGAGCTTCTGGCCAAGAAGCTGCCATTTCCGATCATCCCCACGGCCATCGAGGGCGTCTACACCAGCCCGCCCTGGCCCAAGGACTTCGATATCGCCACGGCCACCGACTCGGAGCTGAAGCGGCATGGCATCTTCTTCCGCCGCCCGGGCCCGACCGACGACCCGCGCCTGCACGAGGCCTGGAAGCTCGCCACCTCGCGCGTCTGGCGGCCAGAAGACCGTCTGACGCCGATCATGAAAGTTCAGGAGGGCCGCACGCATCTGCGCGGCCCAGTCACCCGAGGTGAGGACGGGACCTACTATGGCGGCGGCTGGTCGGGGGGCGCCGTTAAGGGCAAGTGGAGCGGGGTGATCGGCCAATGGAAGATCCCCACCGTCTACAAGCCGCGCGAGCCGGCCGGCGAAGACGGCGGCTGGACTTCTTCATCCTGGGTCGGCCTCGATGGCGCCTACACCTCGAACGATGTCCTGCAGGCCGGCGTCGCGCAGCAGGTCGACGGGGCCGGCAAGGCTTCCTACGTCGCCTGGTACGAGTGGTACGCTCCGTCGACCCCGACCTCGCCGCCGTACATCTGGCAGATCAACATCACCAACATGCCGGTCAGCGCCGGCGACGTGATGTTCTGCTCGGTGCAGTACCTCGGCACGACCGCCGGCCACCTGTGGCTGATGAATGTCACCACCGGCAAACAGATGTCGATCACCCTCGCGCCGCCGCCCGGGGCGACCTTCGACGGCGAGTCGGCCGAGTGGATCATGGAGTGCAACGACGGGGCCGAGCCCAGCGAGGCCCTCCCCGGGTTCACGCCGATCGACTTCACCGGCTGCGTCGCCTGCGGTCCGAGCGTGGCCTCGGTGACGCCGGCGGGTGGTGATGTCTTCGTCATTGTCGATGGCCAGGGGACCCCCTTGACCAGCACGGCGCTCGGACAAGGCGTTGTCATCGACTTTATCGGCTAATGCCGGCGCGGGTGGGGCGAACGCCCCGCCCGCATCCGATACCCAAGAAAACCTGACCGGCGCCCTAGGATAAATCGAGGGTCGGCGAGGCTG
>JBEKQJ010000093.1:0-10204 GCA_049519835.1 Caulobacteraceae bacterium
AGGGCCGGATCGTCCTGGCGGGCCTATGGACCAGCGTCTGCATCGTCGGCCCGGCGCTCTCGGCGCTCGACCAGGGCTTCGAGGTCTATGTCATCGCCGACGCCTGTGGCGACGTATCCGACGAGGCGCACAGCCGGGCCATGGACCGGATGGTCCAGCTCGGCGCCCGGCCGATGACCGCGGTGCAGTACCTGCTCGAACTGCAGCGCGACTGGGCGCGCGGCGAGACCTATAACCAGACGGTGACCACCGCCATCGCCCACGGCGGCGGCTATGGCCTGGGCCTGATCTACGCCCACGCGATGTTCGGGGGCGGCGAAGGTCACTGAGCATCCGCAGGGCCGCGGCGAGCCGGAGGACTCGATGAAGGCCTACATCCTGTCGCTGGCCGCCGGTTTGTTCATCGGCGTCGTCTACAGCATCATCAATGTGCGCTCGCCGGCGCCGCCGCTGGTCGCACTGGTCGGTCTGCTGGGCATCCTGGGCGGGGAACAGATCGTTCCGGCGGCTCGGCATCTGCTGGCCGGCAAACCGGCCGCGACGGCGGTGAGCCAGACCCGCGCCAACATCTTCGGCCAGCCACCCGGTAGACGGGGCCTGGCCAAGCCCGCCAATGAGGAGAAGAGCTGATGTCCGCGCCCGACCTCATCCTGCGCAACGGACGTTTCACCACCCTCGATCGTGGCCAACCGTCGGCGGACGCGGTGGCGATCAAGGACGGCCTGTTCCAGGCGGTCGGCGCGGCGGCGGAGATTGCCCCGCTGGCCGGTCCGGCGACCCAAGTCGTGGACCTCAAGGGCCGGCGGGCGCTGCCCGGCTTGATCGACAACCACCTGCACATCATCCGCGGCGGGCTCAACTTCAACATGGAGCTGCGCTGGGACGGCGTGCGCTCCCTGGCCGACGCGATGTCGATGCTGAAGCGCCAGGTGGCGATCACGCCGCCGCCGCAATGGGTGCGGGTGGTCGGCGGCTTCACCGCCCATCAGTTCGCCGAAAAGCGCCTGCCCACCATCGACGAGCTGAACGCCGTCGCCCCGGACACCCCGGTCTTCCTACTGCACCTCTATGACCGGGCCATCCTCAACGCCGCCGCCCTGCGCGCGGTGGGCTACACGCGTGAGACGCCGGAGCCGGCCGGCGGCGAGATCACTCGCGACGCTAAGGGCGAGCCGACCGGCCTGCTGCTCGCCAAGCCCAACGCCGGGATCCTCTATGCGACCCTGGCCAAGGGTCCGAAGCTGCCCTTCGACTACCAGCTGAACTCGACGCGACACTTCATGCGCGAGCTCAACCGGCTCGGCGTCACTGGGGCCATCGACGCCGGCGGCGGCTTCCAGAACTATCCCGAAGACTACGCCGTGGTGCAGAAGCTGGCCGACGACGACCAGCTCACCGTCCGGCTCGCCTACAACCTCTTCACCCAGAAACCCAAAGGCGAGAAGGACGACTTCCTCAACTGGACGCGGACGTCCAAGTACAAGCAGGGCGACGACTTCTTCCGGCACAACGGGGCCGGAGAGATGCTGGTGTTCTCGGCCGCCGACTTCGAGGATTTCCGCCAACCCAGGCCCGACATGCCGCCGGACATGGAGGGCGAGCTCGAGGACGTCGTCCGCATCCTGGCCGAGAACCGCTGGCCATGGAGGATGCATGCCACCTACGACGAGACGATCAGCCGGGCCCTCGACGTGTTCGAAAAGGTCAACCGCGACATCCCGCTGGCCGGCCTCAACTGGTTCTTCGACCACGCCGAGACAATCTCGGATCGCTCCATCGACCGGATCGCGGCGCTGGGCGGCGGCATCGCCCTGCAGCACCGGATGGCCTACCAGGGCGAATACTTCGTCGAGCGTTATGGGACCGCAGCGGCCGAAGCGACGCCGCCGGTCGCCAAGATCCTGGCCGCGGGGGTGCGCACCTCGGCCGGCACTGACGCCACCCGCGTGGCCTCCTACAACCCATGGGTGTCGCTGGCCTGGCTCGTCACCGGCAAGACCGTGGGCGGCCTGCGCCTCTACCCGCGGCGCAACTGCCTGGACCGCGAGACGGCGCTGCGCATGTGGACCGAGAACGTCACCTGGTTCTCGAACGAGGAAGGCCACAAGGGCCGCATCGCGGTCGGACAGCTGGCCGATCTGATCGTTCCGGACCGGGACTATCTCACCTGCCCTGAGGACGAGATCGCCAATACGACGTCCGACCTGACCATGGTTGGCGGCAAGGTGGTGTACGGGGCCGGTGACTTCGCCAGCCTCGACGCCGGGGCGCCGCCGCCGGCCATGCCCGACTGGTCGCCGGTGCGGGCGTTCGGCGGCTACGGCGCCTGGGGCGATGCGGAGATAGCGGCCCGCAGCGTCGCCTGCGCCTGCCAGAGCGCCTGCGCCGTGCATGGCCACGACCACGCCCGGGCGGCGCAGGCGCCGGTCTCGGACTTCAAATCCTTCTGGGGTGCGCTAGGCTGCGCTTGCTGGGCGGTGTGAACCGGGGAGGGGCGAGATGACCTGGGCGGCGCCCATCGTGCTCTACGGAGCCATCGTCGGCCGGCTGTGCATGGCGGCGGTGTTTCTCTACAGCGGCCAGGACAAGCTTCGACACTGGCGAAAGGCCGTGGCGGAGGTCGCCGAACTGAAACTGCCGGTTCCGGCGGCGATGGCCGGCGGCACCATCGCCGTCCAGCTGATCGGCGGCCTCTCGCTGGTCAGCAACTTCGAGACGGCCATAGGCGCGGCGCTGCTGGCCGGCTTTACCATCGCCGCGACGCTCATCGGCCACCGCGATTGGCTGTTGACCGGCGATCCGGCCAAGCAGGCGTTCACCACCGCCCTCGAACACCTGGCGATCGTCGGCGGCCTCATGCTGGTGGCGGTCGACGCCTTGCGCGGAGGCTGAGCGCCAGATGGCGGGGTCCGGGCCGGCCGTCGCCGCCATATCGCTCGCCGGCGGCCGCGCCAGCATCACGCCGCGCGACCTGCAGCGCCTGCTGCTCGGCCTGGGCTTGGCCACGGCCATGCAGTTCTACACCTTCGACAGCGTCAATCTGATCCTGCCGGACATGGCCGGGGCGTTCGGGGCCTCGCGCGACGAGGCGAGCTGGATCCTGATCGCCTACACCGCCGCGCTGCTGCTCGGCACGCCGATGTCGAGCTATCTGGCGCGACGGATCGGACTGCGGCCCTATCTGGTCGGGGCCGTTCTGGTCTTCCTGGCCGCCTCGATCGGCTGCTCCCTCTCCACCCGACTCGGCGAGATGCTGCTGTTCCGCAGCATCGAGGGCTTTGCAGGCGGGGCCCTGAACTTCTGGTGGCGCGGCAGCGTCTATCTGTTCCTGGTCGGGCCGGCGCGGTCGGCGGCGATGATGCGCATCTCGGTGATGCTCTATGCGGCGACGGCCACCGGCCTGCTGGTCAGCGGCTACCTGGTCGACCACCTGAGCTGGCGGTTCATCTGGGTGATCGACGCGGCGTTCGCGGCCGGGGCCCTCAGCCTGTTGCTGCGCTACTATCCACGGGAAGTGCTCGAGCCGGAGCGCCGGAGCGGGCCGGTGGACGTGGCGGGCGCGGTCCTGCTCGGCGTGGCGCTGGTGGCCCTGGAGGTGGTGCTGAGCCGGGGGCAGATCGACGACTGGTTCGGCTCGCCGGTCCTGACCGGTTTCGGCTGTCTGGCCGTGCTGGCCTTGGCGCTGTTCGTCGTGCGCGTCTACGACCCGCGCAACCGCTTGCCCTTTCTCAGGCTGTCGCTGCTGGGCGAGCGCCACGTGATCGCGGCGGTGGCGATCGGCACACTGACCGGGATGATCATCGCCGGCGCCATCTATGCCTTGCCGGAATATCTGCGCGGCGTGGACCCGCAGCCGCGGTCCGCCAGCCAGACCGGCCAGATCCTCTGCATCTATGCGATCACCGCGGCCTGCGTGCGGCCCCTGGTCACCAGCGCCATCGGCCGCTTCGGCCAGCGGCGTATCACCGTCTTCGCCCTGATCTGTCTGATCCTGTCGATGGCGCTATTCTCGGTGCTGATGACCACAGGGACGCCCGCCATCAGCTACGCCCCGGCGCTGATTCTCTACGCCCTGTGCCTGGCGCCGCTGCTGTCGGCGGTGGGCAGCGGCACCGCCGCGCGCGTGCCCGGGGCCGGGCAGATCGACGCGGTGTCGATCTACATGACCTTTCGCCAGTTGGGCACGGTGCTGGGCGTCGCCTTCGTCAACATCGTCATAGACCGTCGGACGAGCCTGCACTCCAGCCGGCTGTTCGAATATCTGCGCGACGGCGGGAGCCATCTGCAGGCGACCCTCGAGGTGCTGTCGAAGACCGCGATCCATCGGGCGGGGGAATCGTCCGCCGACGCTTCGGCCACCGCCCTGGGTCTGTTGCACAACCTCGCCTTGCAACAGGCCTCGGTGCTGGCCTTCGCAGACGCCTTTCGCGCCATGGCCGTGGTCGGCCTGGTCGCCCTGGCCTTCACGCCCCTGATGTCGCCGCCGGTGAAGAAGACATGACCGACCCCGCACCCCCGAACGCCGGCGCGCCGCCGCCCGCTACCGGCCGTAAACGGCGTCGGCTGGCCTGGCCGGCAGTCGCCGTGGCGATGGTGCTGGTGCTGATCGTCGCGGTCCTGCTGCTGCAGGCGCGGTTCGAGGGCCGCTCCGACGACGCCTATGTCGAGGCCGACGTGGTCGCGGTGGCCCCCAAGGTGGCCGGCTATGTGGTCAGGCTCGACGTCGACGACAACGCCCGGTTCAAGGCCGGCTCCGAGCTGCTGCAGATCGACGACCGCGACTATCGCAACGCCGCGGCGAGCGCCGAGGCCGATCTTGGCAATGCGCGAGCGGCGCGCGACGAGGCCTCCGCAGAGCTTGCTCGCCAGGGGGCCGTGGTGGCCTCCGCGCGCGCCACCCTGGGCGGCGACCGGGGCGAACTGGCCTTCGCGCGAGCCCAGGTGGCGCGCTACGGGCCGCTCGCCAAGGGCGGCTATGGTTCGATCGAGCATCTGCAGCAGGTGCAGGCTGAACAGGACACGCGGCAGTCGGCGCTCGACAAGGACACTGCCGACCTTTCCGCCGCCGAGGCCCAGGTCGCCGTGCTGAAGGCCCGGCTGGGCCAGGCCGAAGCCGAAGTGGCGCGTCGCCAAGCCCTGCTCGACCAGGCGCGATTGAACCTTTCCTACACCCGGATCACCGCCGACTTCGACGGCACGGTGGCCAACCGCATCGTCAGGGCCGGGGCCTATGTGCAGCCCGGCCAGACCCTGCTCTCCGAGGTGCCGCTACGCCCCTATGTGGTGGCCAACTACAAGGAGACGCAGCTGGCGCGGATGCGGGTCGGCCAGACGGTGTGGATCCGCGTCGACGCCTACCCCGGCCAACGCCTGCGCGCCCACATCGACAGCCTGCAGCGCGGCACCGGTTCGCGTTTCGCCCTGTTGCCGCCGGAGAACGCCACCGGCAATTTCGTCAAGGTGGTGCAGCGCGTGCCGGTAAAGATCGTGTTCGACGAGCCGCCCGATCGCCTGGCGCGCCTGGCCCCGGGCATGTCGGTGGAGACGGTGGTCGACTTGGCCGGCGGCGGCCGCCGCTGATGGCCGGCTGGCGGCGGCGGCTCGGCTGGGCGGCGATGGCGGCGGCGGTGGCCGGCTGCACGGTCGGGCCTGATTTCAAGCCGCCGGCCCCGGCGGCTCAGAGCGGCTTTCCCGACCAGCCCCTCGGTCGCGCCGGAGCTGGTGAAGTCCAGCAGAGCGCGGCGGCCGCCGCCGACATTCGCGCCGACTGGTGGACCCTGCTGGCTTCACCGGCGCTGGGTGCGGTCGAGCGCCAGGCGCTCACCGACAACTGGACCCTGGCCGCCCGGCAAGCGGCGATCGCCCGGGCCCGGCAGGCCCTGGCGGCCGTGCACGGAGAAGACTATCCCGCCCTTGCCACCCAGGGCCAGGCCGGGCAGACCCGCATCGGGGCCACAGTGTTCGGCCCCGACGCCTACAGTTTTCCGATCTTCTCGGCCTATGGGGCCGGCCTTTCTGCCGCCTACGAACCCGACCTGTTTGGCAGCCGGCGGCGGCGCGTGGAGGCGGCCGGCGCGGCGGAGATGTCCGAGGTCCACGAGCGCGACGCGGCCGCCCTGACCCTGGTCGGCAACGTGGCGCTGCAGGCGATCGCCGCGGCCGAGGCGACCCGCGAGATCGAGCTGACCAACCAGATCGTCGCCTCCGACGAGCAGACGCTGACCATGGTGCGCCAGGCCCACGCGTCGGGCGCATCGCCGAACACCGACGTGGAGCTGGCCGCCGCCACCGCCGACCAGGATCGGGCCCGGATCCCGGCGCTGCGCCAGCGCCTGCAGACGGCGCAGGACGCGCTGGCAGTGCTGGTGGGCCGCTCGCCGGCCGACTGGCGTCCGCCGGCCTTTCGCCTGGCCGATTTCACCCTACCGAGCGCCCTGCCGACCACGGTGCCCTCGGTCCTGGCGCGTCGGCGCCCCGACATCTTGGCGGCCGAGGATCGGTTGCACGCCGCCAACGCCGCCATCGGCGTCGCCACGGCCGATCTCTATCCGCGCCTCGAGCTCAGCGCCGACGTGGCGCGCGAGGGCCTGTTCAACGGGCCATCGGAAACGGCGTGGAACCTGCTCGGCGGCGTCGCCGCGCCGATCTTCAACGGCGGCCGGCTGCTGGCCGCCAAGCGGGAGGCGCAAGCGGCCTATCGGCAGAGCTTCGCCGAATACCAGGATGTGGTGGTGGCCTCGCTGGCGCAGGTGTCGGGGGCGCTGAACGCGCTGGCCAATGACGCCGACGCGCTGGCCGCGCAGGAGCAGGCGCGGGCCTCCGCCGCCCGCTCGCTCGGCCTCGTCCGCCAGGGCTACGCCGCCGGCGGCGCCGACCTCGTCCAGGTGCTCAAGGCGCAACGCCTGCTGGATGACGCCGAGATCAGCGTCGAACAGGCGCGCGCCGACCGGTTGGCCAACACTGTCAGACTCTTTGTGGCCCTGGGGATCCATCCGCCGCACTGGATGGACGCAAGCCGGGAGGCCGAAAGAAAACCCGGCGCACCCAAACTTTGACCAAACCCCAGTTTCAATCCGGACAGACTTGGTGAGCGCCAGCGATCGCCCTGTGTCGTCAAGGATTGTTCTCGACAATCATTTCCCAGACGTCGTTGCCCCTGCCATGCAGCATGGCTCTCGCAGTGTAGACCGCCATCCCAACGATGGCCTCGGGTCGCACGAACGGGGCTGGCGGCGTTGTCAGAGCAGTTGCACCGTCCGTCAGGATGGCGCAGCGACCTATTTCACAGCCAGATGGCGCCAGTTGGGCTGACCTATTACCTCATCCTTGAGCATGGATTGAATTTGGTCAGCGATAAATCCGAGCGATGAAAGCACCTCCTCGTATGCGCTGCCCGGTGGGGCGGGTGCTTCGATCGGGGCGAGGATATGGCCGTCGAAGCGAAACCATGTTGGCTCAATAGCGGTGGTTTCGAGAGCATTGCACTTCGCCCGACGAAATCGGACCGTTTCGCTGGGGTTATCGACAAACCTTTGCTTGAGCGCCGCGATGGTCAGCACCGGAACAACAGAATCGCCTCGCTCCCGTAGGAATTCCATTGCGCCTTCCACTGTCAGGCCCTGCATTGAATCCGACAGATCGTCGGTGGTTTCGGCAAAGACCCAACCATCACTGAGTTGATGGAGCCGGGCAGTAGCGCTCGGACCGATGGCGCTGGGCCCATTCGCCGTCGCTGCCCCAGAACCAGCTTGAAATGGAAACTGTACCAGCGCGGCTCCCCGCGCCAGGGAAGTCTCGGTCCAGTCGCCTTTCTGGTCGCCGCGCCGCTCTCGAGCCTGAAGTCCCGCAAGTGCGGCAAAGGCCCCGAGGTAGCCGGTGAGGTAGTCGACGCAGGACGCGATGCCATGCAACAGCGGCATGTCCGTCGTGCCAAAGCGGCTCATGATTCCAGTAGCCGCCTGCAAAAGCGGATCGTACCCGGGACGGTCGTCGTGGCTCGAAGGTCGTTCACCCTTAAATGCGCTGACTTGAACTCCGACCGCGCGAGGATTGATTTGCGCAAGCCGCGCTGGGTTCAGACCGAGCCGTTCAACCCCGCTGTCCGTCGCGTTCATCACCACAATGTCCGCCTTGGCCACAAGGCGCTCGAGAACCTCTCGCCCAGCTGGGGTCCTCAGATCGACAAGTATGCTCTTCTTGCCCTGGCCGACATCACCCGCCCAAACAATCGTCACGAGCGGTTGGTGGTCGGGCCGAGTGGTATCAATTTTGTAGACGGTCGCGCCGAGTTCGGCGAGCAGGCGACCGCAAGCGGGGCCCGCGATGACGTTCGCGAGATCAATAACCACGTAGCCGGCCAAGGGTTTCGGCGAGGCGGCGCCCGGCTTAAGCGCGGCCGTCGGCGGCGCCGCTGCGGCCTCGGTCAGCCGCATGGCGGGTTGCAGGGGCGGATAGGGTTGGGCCGAGTGGACGCTGATTGAGCGCCCCAATTGAGGGAGCACAAGTCCGGAGATTTCCTCGACCAGCCCGGATTCGCCCGCCCAGGAACTCCTCATCCACTCTGAGAAATCCTGCACGATCGCACACGGAACCTCCGCCTCGGCGAACAACGCCTCCCACTCCGCAGCAGACTTCGTGGCAAAGGCTTTCTCCATCAATGTCGCAAGTTGGATGTTGAGTTCGTTCCGCATCCCTTGTGGCAATGCGATGTTGTGGTCTGCGACGGACTCGCTCGCCGGGTCATAGGGAGAAGCATCGACGACGCCCATCTCCTTTACTTGCTCGAAGAGCCCAAGCAGCTCGTACATTCGAATGGCCAGCCGACGGTTCACCGTCGTCACGGGAGTCAAGAGCCGACCGTCTGCGCTGCGATAGCAGCCTGCGGTAGGGTTCAGCCGATTGACGAGCCAGATCATGTGGCCCTCATTGCCCCGCGCCTTGGGCACTTCGGCCATGAGTTCCGGCGGCAGAGTGAGCAGTCCCGGCGGCAGCAGGTAGGGCTCGAGGCCCTCGAGTTCGAGCGCCAGCACGCCAACGGCGGAGAGCCCCGCGGCCAGCCTCGGAATCACGATATCGCGGCCCGCGCCACAGCGTTCGCGATCAGCTAGAGCCGCCATGGACGCGACCACACCCAGTACCGCCGCATAGACCGTGCAAAGCGGCAAGGGTGTATACGTGACGCTATGCCCGAGTAGCTTGCTGGTTACACCTAGATCCGTATAAAAGCCGACCAGAGCATTCAACAAGTCATCGCTGGCGTCGGGCTGCAGATCAAATTCAACATCTCCGGGTGCGACTGCCGGGAAGCTGAGAGAGATTTGTGAATTCACTGGCCTTGGGGACGGCTCGCTTCCGGAGATGATGATGTCGACTCCGTCGGTACGCGAAAGCGCCGCAGCCGGCAGCAGGAATTTCCCACGGTCAAGGTAGTCGTCAACTCCCCGGTTTGATGGGCGACCGTGATCCAGCGAAAACACTTCCGCGCCTTGATCAGCGAGCAACAGTCCAGCAAGGCGGGCTGCGGGCGTTGCGCCCGTTTCCAAGACGCGGACTCCATGCAGCGGCATGGTCGGATTGGTCGTTGAGGGCAGGTTGGCCATATTGAGGTCCCCGCACCGTCAAGCTATCGACCGGGGCGTCGCTTTCGCCTCCGCCCATTGGATCGCCTTTTCCGCGACCTCTTCCCAACCAGGCTCGGCGATCAGCCAATGACTTCGGCTCGGAAACTCAAGGAGGTCGGTGCGGCTTGGAGCGCGGCTGTGCGCTCGGTACATCGCGCGCACCATGGACGGCGTGCATGTACGATCCTCGGCGGCGGCGACCAGCAGCAGAGGCGGACGCTTCGGGTTCTTGAAGGTCACCCCGTTGCCAATGCCCAAGGCCGCCTGGAAATAAATGCGGCCGGGCGCCGGGACGATATGCCGGTCATAGGTCGCCTTCATCTGCGAGACCGACAGCGTGTTGGCGAAGGTGGTCGAAAAGCCCTTGAAAGACATGGTTAGAATGCGAGACCAACCCAACCAAGCCAGCAGCACCGGGCTGGCGGACTTAATGGCAGTTGGGCTGGGCAGCACACCGCGCGGCGGCCCTGCGTCAAACGCGACGCCTGCTGCGCCAAGACCGCGATCAAGCAACATCTGAACGATCAGGCCGCCAAACGAATGGCCCATCAAAATTGGCGGTTCGGGCAAAGCTCGAATGAGCA
>JBEKQJ010000094.1:0-10171 GCA_049519835.1 Caulobacteraceae bacterium
GGATCGCTGACGCGGGCCTCGCCTGGATCGCCGAGGCGGTCGCCTTCCCATCCTCGATGGTCGATCGGATCACGCCGGCGCCGACGCCCATGATGATAGACGACAGCAGTGCTCGTCTCGGCTTGCGGGATGAGGCCGCGGTGTGGACCGAACCCTTCTGGCAGTGGGTCGTCGAAGACCGCTTCGCAGGTGCTCGCCCCGATTTCGCCCGCGCCGGCGTTCAGCTCGTGTCCGACGTCCTGCCCTGGGAGACGGCCAAGCTGCGTCTGCTCAACGCGGCGCATTCGGCGCTGGCCTATCTGGGGCTTCTCAAGGGCCTCGCCTTCGTTCACGAGGCGATAGGCGATGCTGAATTGGCGCGCCTCGTCGGTCGATTGTGGGACGAGGCGGCGACGGCCTTTGACAGCGACGGCGTCGACGTCGCGGCCTACCGCGCCGCGCTGCTGCGTCGGTTCGCCAACCCGGGTCTGCCGCATGCGCTCATCCAGATCGCCGCCGACGGCTCGCAGAAGCTGCCGCCACGCATCCTTGCCGGCATGTCCGAGCGCGCGCGCCGGGGGCTCTCCAGTCCGGCATTGGCGACGGCGGTGGCGGCCTGGGCCCACGCGCTCGCCACGCTTGATGGCTTGGCGGAACCGCTGATCGAGACGTTGCGGCCGATCGCCCGCGCGCCAGGTCCGGCCGAACCGGTGGTCCGCGAACTGCTGGAGAGAATCGACCCCGCCGCTGCGCCGCTGCTCGCTGGGGAGATAGGCTCAGCGCTGGGTCGCTTCAGACTTAAAGCCTACTGAGACGCCTCGCGCACCGCTCCGGCGATTTCGCGCACCACCTGACCGACCAGCTTTTCGTCGTCGCCCTCGGCCATGACCCTGATCAGGGGCTCGGTGCCAGAGGCGCGCACCAGGACGCGGCCACAGCCGTTGAGCCGGGTCTCGGCGTCGGCGATTGCCTGCTTGACCGCCGCGTGCTCCAGCGGCTTGCCGTGCGCGAAGCGGACATTCTCCATCTTCTGCGGCACCGGCTCGAACTGGCGGGCCAGGGCGCTCATCGGCTTTCCGGAACGGACCATCTCGGCGATCACCTGCAGCGCCGCGATCAGGCCATCGCCGGTGGTCGAGTAGTCGCTGAGGATGATGTGGCCAGACGCCTCGCCGCCAAGGTTGAAGCCGCCCTCGCGCATGCGCTGCATGACGTAGCGGTCACCCACCGCGGTGCGCTCGAGTCCCAGGCCGCGCTCGCCGAGGAACCGTTCGAGGCCGAGGTTGGACATCACCGTCGCGACCACCCCGCCGCCCTTGAGGCGATCCTGGCCGCCCCAGGCGCTGGCGATCAGCGCCATGATCTGGTCGCCGTCCACCACCTGGCCGCGCTCGTCGCAGATGAGCACACGGTCGGCGTCGCCATCGAGCGCAATGCCGATGTCGGCGCGGTACTCCCTCACCGCCGCCACCACGGCGGCCGGGTGCGTCGAGCCGGACTCCTCGTTGATGTTGAAGCCGTTCGGCGAGACGCCGATCTCCTTGACCTCCGCGCCCAGCTCGTAAAGCGCGGTCGGCGCCACCTTGTAGGCCGCGCCATGGGCGCAATCGATCACCACGCGCAGGCCGGCGAAGCTCATCGCACGCGGCAGGGTGGCCTTGACGATTTCCACATAGCGGGCCTGGGCCTCGTCCATCCGTATCACGCGGCCGAGTTGGCGCGGCGTGGCCAGGCCCTCCTGCAGGCCCTCGTCCATGAACGCCTCGATCCGGGCCTCCATCTCATCCGAGAGCTTGTAGCCGTCAGGGCCGAACAGCTTGATGCCGGTGTCGGCGTAGTTGTTGTGCGAGGCCGAGATCATCACCCCGAGATCGGCGCGCATCGAGCGGGTCATCATCGCCACCGCCGGCGTCGGCAGGGGGCCGAAAAGGCGCACATCCATGCCCACGCTGGTGAAGCCGGCCACCAGCGCCGGCTCGATCATGTAGCCGGAGAGGCGCGTATCCTTGCCGATCACCACCAGATGGCGGCGGTCGTCGGCCGAACGGAAGAGCTTGCCGGCGGCGAGGCCCGCGCGCAGGGCAACCTCGGCGGTCATCGGGTACTGGTTGGCCTGGCCGCGGATGCCGTCGGTGCCGAAATAGGATCGCTTCTTCATGCTCAAGTTCCGAATTCGCGGCGTTCCGCCGGAGGAAACGTCGCGAAACCCAAGGTTTGTGGAGGCGCTCGCGCGCCGATGCTAAAGGCGCCCTCCCGACACCGGCGAGTCTACCCGCTGGCGAGGGATCGACAAAGGGCCGTCGCACAAGCGGACGGCAGGCGCAGGAGTTCCAACCCGGCATGTGCGGCATCATCGGCATCGTGGGCGTCGCGCCCGTCGCGCCGCGGCTGATCGACAGCCTGCGGCGGCTGGAATACCGCGGCTACGACTCCGCGGGGGTTGCGGGCGAGACGAACGGCGTGCTGGAGCGCCGCCGCGCGGCCGGCAAGCTCAAGGGCCTGGAGGACGTACTCGAGGCTCATCCCCTGCACGCACGGACCGGTATCGGCCATACCCGTTGGGCCACCCACGGCGCGCCGACCGAGCGCAATGCCCATCCCCACATCGCCGGTCGCGTGGCGGTGGTTCATAATGGCATCATCGAGAACTTCGCCGAGCTGAAGGCCGAGTTGGAGGCCAAGGGCCGGGTGTTCACCAGCGACACCGACACCGAGGTGGTCGCTCACCTGGTCGACCAGAATCTGATCGAAGGCCTGGAGCCCCTGGAGGCGTTCCAAGCCGCTGTTCGCCGCCTCAGCGGGGCCTACGCCCTTTGCGTGCTGATCCAGGGCGACCATGAAATGATCTTCGGCGCCCGCAACGGGCCGCCGTTAGTGGTCGGCTATGGCGAGGGAGAGATGTTCATCGGCTCCGACGCCCTGGCCGTCGGACCGTTCACCAACCGGGTGCTGTATCTCGAGGACGGCGACGTCGCGGCCGTCGACCACCAAGGCGCCCACATCTTCGACCGCGCCGGGACGGAGGTCCTCCGCCCGATCAAGACCGTGGCCTCGTCCGCCGCCCTGATGGAGAAGGGCAACTACCGGCACTTCATGGAAAAGGAGATCCATGATCAGCCGGAAGGCTGCCAGCGCACCATCGCCGCCTACGTCGACCCGTTGCGCGGCGCCGCCGACGTGCCGGGCGGCGTCGACTGGGCAAATCTGGAGCGGGTGCAGATCGTCGCCTGCGGCACCTCCTACATAGCTGGCCTGATCGGCAAGTACCTGATCGAGAAGTACGCCGACCTGCCGGTCGACGTGGAGATCGCCTCCGAGTTCCGCTACCGCGAGCCGGCCGTGCGCTCGACGGCCCTGGCCATCGCCATGTCGCAGTCGGGAGAGACCGCCGACACCCTGGCGGCCCTGCGTTACTGCCAGGCCAAGGGCATGCGGAGCGCCGCGGTCGTCAACGCCACGGAATCGACCATGGCCCGCGAGGTCGACGTGGTCTGGCCGATCCACTGCGGGCCGGAGATCGGGGTCGCCTCGACCAAGGCGTTCACCGCCCAGGTCTGCGTGCTCACCGCCATCGCCATCGCCGCGGCCAGGGCTCGCGGGCGCATCGATCGGGCGGAGGAGGAGCGGCTGGTGCGGGTCCTCTTGGAAGCGCCGCGCCTGGTGGCCGAATCCATCCAGTTGGAGGGCGCGGTTTCAGGCGTGGCCGTGGAGGTCGCCAAGGCTCGCGATGTGCTCTACCTCGGCCGCGGGCCGATGTCGGCCCTGGCCCTCGAGGGCGCTCTGAAGCTCAAGGAAATCAGTTACATCCACGCCGAGGGCTTTGCGGCCGGCGAACTCAAGCATGGCCCGATCGCCCTGGTCGACGACAAGACCCCGATCATCATCCTGGCGCCGTTCGACAGCTACTTCGAGAAGTCGGCCTCGAACATGAGCGAGGTCATGGCCCGCGGCGGCCAGGTGGTGTTCATCACCGACCCGGAAGGCGCCGCGCAGGCCCCGGCTGGGGCCCGGGTGGTGATGACCGCCCCTTCATGCGATCCTCTCATCGCCCCGCTGGTCATGTCGGCCCCGATCCAGCTCCTCGCCTACCACGTGGCCGTGCAAAAGGGCGCGGACGTCGATCAGCCGCGCAACCTCGCCAAATCGGTCACCGTCGAATAGGAACCCTGGAGCGCGTTCCGCCGGTTTTGCGACAAGAACGCGCTCGACATGTTCCGACGGGTTTTCGAGGACAATCATGAACCGGGTGCGTAAGGCGGTCCTGCCGGTGGCGGGGCTCGGAACGAGGATTCTTCCGGCGGCCAAGACGACGCCGAAGAACATGCTCAACGTCTTCGACCGGCCGCTGCTGGCGCACGTCGTGGCCGAGGGCCGCGAAGCCGGCATCGAGCATTTCATCTTCATTGTCGGTCGTGGGCAGTCCGCGATCGCCGACTATTTCGACCACGCTTTCGAACTGGAAAGCGAGCTCGACAGCCGTGGCCGCGAGCAGCTCATCGCCAACGTCCGCGCCGACCTGCTGGCGCCGGGGCAGATGAGCTTTGTGCGCCAGATGTCGCCGCTGGGTCTGGGCCACGCGGTCTGGTGCGCCCGCGACGTCATCGGGGACGAACCCTTCGCGGTGATGTTGCCCGACATGCTGATGGACGCTCGCCCGGGGGCCCTGTCCCAACTCGTATCGGCCTTCGAGGCGGTGGGCGGCAACCTCCTCGCCGTCGAGCCGGCCCCGGAGGGCGAGACCCACAAATACGGCATCGTGGCGCTCGACGAGGCGACGCCAGGCTGGGATGGGCGGTTGGCGGCCATGACCGGCATGATCGAAAAGCCGGCGCCTGGCACGGAGCCGTCGAACCTGTTCATTTCCGGCCGCTACATCCTGCAGCCGGAGCTCTTCGAACTTCTCGCCGCCCAGTCGGCCGGTGCGGGCGGCGAGATTCAGCTGACCGACGCCATGCAGGCGCTCCTCAAGGTGCAGACGTTTCACGCCCTGAGATACGACGGCGTCACCTACGATTGCGGCGATCCCGTTGGTCTGTTGCGCGCCAATGTCGCCTACGCGCTCAAACACCCGATCCTGGGCGAGGCGGCCCGCGCCTCTTTGAGCGGGATGCTGGAGGGCTAGCCCGCAGCTATGCGTCCGCCTTTTCGCGATGTGAGGGATCTCGGCGAGCAGGACCTGGACGCGCTGATCGCCCTCAACAACGATCATGCGGTCGAGCTCTCGCTGGAGACGGCGGAATCGTTCCGGGCGCTGGTGGCTCAAGCCTGGCTGGCGCTGGCGCCGCCGGACAACGCCGCGCTGCTGCTGGTCTTCGACCAGGACGCCGCCATCGAGGGACCGAACTTCGCCTGGTACAAGGCGCGCCACGACCGCTTCCTCTACATCGACCGCGTGGTCGTCGCGCCGGCTGCGCGTGGTCGCGGCCTGGCCAGGGCGCTCTATGAGACGGCCTTCGCCGCCGGCGCGGCGGCCGGGTTCGATCTGATCGGCTGTGAGGTCAATCTCGAGCCGCCGAACCCGGGTTCGGACGCTTTCCACGCCGGGCTGGGCTTTGGCGAGGTCGGCCAGGCCCGACTGCCGTCAGGCAAGCTGGTCCACTACCTGACGCGGCGACTCGGCGCTTAAGTTGTGATTTCGGGGCAGTTTACTTAATTCCTCGTTCGGCATTACCGGCGGCGGCGTCAGCGCGCGGGAATTAAGTAAACTGTCCTCGAAATCCGACCCGGGAGTCAGAATGCGCCGGTCAGTTCATCGGCGTAGCCGGCCAGGCGGGCGAGGTCGGCTGGGCGCGAGAGGCGGTGGTCGCCGTCGCGGATCAGGGTGAACACCAGATCGTCGCTGCGGATCGCCTGGGCCAGTTCAAGCGCATGGCGCCAGGGCACGTCCGCATCGGCGCCGCCCTGGAGCACGCGCACCGGCGCGGCGATGTCGAGGGGGCCCGGCAGGATCGACCAGCGCGCGCCGTCTTCGAGCAAGGCCCGCGTGATCGGATAGCCGGTCGGATCATATTCGGAGGGCCGCCGCCAAACGCCTTCGCGTTCGATCGCCGCCAAGGCCTCGGGCGGCAGCCCCGGCTTCATCAGCCGCTCGGTGAAGTCCGCCGCCGGGGCGATCAGCAACAGTCCGGCGATCCGCTCGGGGCGGGCGAGGGCGGCGAGGCAGGCCAGCCAGCCGCCCATGGACGAGCCGGCGAGCACGATCGGGCCGAAGGTGAGTTCGTCCACCACGGCCAGGGCGTCGGCCCGCCAGCGTGTGATCGTCCCGGCTTCGAAGTCCCCGTCAGAGGCGCCGTGGCCGAAATAGTCGAAGCGAAGAAAGTCGCGGCCGCGCGCCCGCGCCCAGGCCGCCAGGGCCTCGGCCTTGGTCCCGGTCATCTCGGAGCGAAAGCCGCCGAACCAGATCAGCGTCGGGCCCTCGCCCTCCACGCGCCGCCAGGCGAGGCGGGTGTCGCCGCTCAGGAGATGTCCCAGAGTTTCGGTCATGGCGCTTCGCGTTCCGAATGGCTAAAGCGATGTTTTTAAGATGCTTCCACAGAATTTCACGCTTCTCCAGGTCACCCCGGCTCTCGACGGCGGCGGGGTCGAGACCTTGACGGTGGACATGGCGACAGCCGTGGCACGCGCTGGCGGCCGCTCGCTGGTCGCCTCGCGCGGCGGTCGGCTGGAAGACGCCCTTGCCTGGGGCGGGGCCGAACTCATCCGACTACCGGTGCAGACGCGCAATCCTCTGAAGATGCTCGGCAACGCCCGAAGTCTCGAGAGCATCATCGAGGAAGAGAAGGTCAGCCTCGTCCACGTCCGGTCGCGCGCACCGGCCTTCAGCGCGCTGGCGGCCGCGCGCAACATGGGTACGCCGGTGGTGACCAGCTACCACGGCATCGACAGCGCCCGCTCCGAGGCCAAGCGCTGGTACAACGCCGTGATGACCCGCGGCGACCGGGTGATCGCCAATTCCCGCTACACGCGCGACCATATCTTCGCCCAGCACAAGGTGCGGCCGGACAAGGTCGTGCTGATTCCGGAGGGCGTCGACGTGGCGGCCTTCGATCCCCGTTATGTCGAGCGCGACAAGGTCACGGATTTGCGAGCCTCCTGGCTTCCGGACGATGGGCGGGCCGTCGTGCTGGTGGCCGCGCGCCTGACCAGCTGGAAGGGCCACAAGCTGATCATCGAGGCCATCGCCCGCGGCGGCCTGGCCGCGCGAGCGAGGCTGGTGTTCGTCGGCGAAGGAGCGGAGAGCGCCCTCGGTCGCGAGCTCGTCAAGACCGCGGCCGCGGCCGGCGTCACGCTCACGCTCGCGGGCGCCGCCAAGAACATGCCGGCCGTGTTCCTGGCCGCCGACATCGTCGCCGCCCCGTCGACCGAGCCGGAATCGTTCGGCCGCACCGTGGCCGAGGCCGGCGCCATGGCCCGGCTGGTGATCGCGTCATCCCTGGGCGGGGTGGCGGAGACGATCATCGACGGGGAGACGGGGTTTCTGGCCCCGGCGGGCGATGCGCAGGCCTGGGCGGCGGCGCTCGCGCGCGTATTGGACATGGAACAGGAGGCCCGAGTCGCCATGGGCGTGGCGGCCTGGACGCGCATACGCGAGCACTATTCGATACAACGGATGTGCGAGGCGACCTTCGATCTCTATTACGAGCTGAGCGAAAAGGCCTGATGAAGCGTCAGACGTCGATCCTGGTCATCAAGCTCTCGGCCCTAGGCGATTTCGTAATGGCGTTCCCGGCCTTCGCCCGCATTCGCGCCGCCCACCCCGACGCGCACATCACCCTGCTCACCACGCCGCCGTTCGAGACCCTGGCCCGGCTCAGCCCCTACTTCGACCATGTCGACCCCGACGGCAGGCCGCAGGGATTGCCAGCCTGGTTGGCCCTGGCGGCTCGTCTCCGGCGCGGGAAATACGACCGCGTCTACGACCTGCAGACCAACGATCGCACCAACCTCATCTTCCAGTCCCTGAGGCCCAGTCCCCCCGCCTGGTCCGGCGTCGCCGCGGGTTGCGCCCTGCCGCATCGCAATCCGGCCCGCGCCGCCATGCACCCGTTGGAGCGCCACGCCCAGCAGCTCGAGCACGCTGGCGTCTGGCCCGATGCGCCGACCGCGCCACTGTCGGCCGCGCCGCCCGACATTTCCTGGATCCTGAAGAAGTCGCCATCCCCGCGCCGGCCCACGGGCGCCAAACCGCCGCGTCCGACGGCCCTGCTCGTGCCCGGCAGCTCGGCGCACCGGCCCGAGAAGCGCTGGCCGGTGAAGCATTATGGCGCCCTGGCGGCGAAGCTGGAGGCGGAGGGCTTCGACGTCCTCGTCCTCGGCGGCTTGCAGGAGGGCGAGCTGGCCCGCGGCATCCAGCGTCTCGCGCCCCGCGCCCGTGACCTCACCGGCCGCACCGACTTCGCCCAGATCGCCGCCGCGGGCGCCCGGGCCGCCGTAGCCATCGGCAACGACACCGGCCCGATGCACCTGATCGCCGCCGCGGGCGCGCCCTCGATCGTGCTTTTCTCGTCGGCCTCGTCACCCGAACAGTCGGCCCCGCGCGGCCATGTGACAGTCTTCCAGGCGCCCAATCTCGAGGATCTGCCGATGGAGACGGTCCTGGCTTCGGCGTTGTCGCTTGCGAGATCTGAAGCCGCCGCGCCTTGATTGGAGGCGGCGCCTCCTTCATATAGTAATCGACTGCCGCCCGTTCATACGGGCCGCGGCCGTTCGTCCACAGTCCGAAGGAATTCCGCCTATTCGTCGCCCAATGCCCGCGCCGCCGTCCAAGGATGGTCCCCGCATCAATGATGAAATCCGTGTCCCGCGCGTCTTGCTGATCGACGAGCATGGAGAAAAACAGGGGATAATGCCGACGTCGGCGGCCCTCGAGGCCGCGCAGGAGGTCGGGCTCGATCTGGTGGAGGTGTCGCCGACGGCGGATCCGCCGGTGTGCAAGATCCTCGATTTCGGCAAGTTCAAGTTCCAGGAACAGAAGAAGAAGAACGAGGCGCGCAAGCGTCAGAAGCTCGTCGAGGTCAAGGAGATCAAGCTCCGGCCCAATATCGACGTGCACGACTACGAGGTGAAGGCCAAGGCCATGCACCGCTTCTTCGAAGAAGGCGACAAGGTGAAGGTCACCCTGCGCTTCCGCGGCGGCGAGATGCGTCACCCCGAGCTCGGCATGAAGCTGCTGCAGCAGGTAAGGGTCGACTTCGAGCCGGTGGCCAAGGTCGAATACGAGCCCCGCATGGAGGGCCGCCAGATGATCATGATCCTGGCGCCGAGGTAGACAGGCGGAAATCTTCACACTCGAAGCCGCCGCACCATGAGACTCGCAGGCCTATCGACGCTTGTCTGCCTAGGCGTCTCGCCCCTGAGCAGCCATTCGGCGCCGCTTGAAGCCTACGGACGTCTGCCGACCCTGGAGGACGTCCGCATCTCGCCGGACGGCAAGGAACTCGCCATGGTCGTGACCGAGGGCGACGCCCGAAGCATCGTCCTGAAGGCGACCGAAGGCGCGGTGACGAAGTTCAAACTCGAGGCGGGGTCGCTGAAACTTCGCGATCTCTCGTGGGCCGGTCCCGACCATCTGATCATAGAGGCGTCCGCTACCGGATCGCTCGGGCCCAGCCTGATCACTCATCGCAACGAATGGTCCAGCGCCGTCGATTTCGATCTGGTCCATCGAACGCTTCGCCCGATCGCCTGGCACCCTCCGGCCGATGTCATCTACGGACCGCCGATGGCGCGCTCGATTGGTGGGCGCCCAACTATCTTCGTCAACGGATTGTCCGAGTCCGGACAGAAAATTCTGCCGGCGCTTCTGCGGACGGATCTCGACGCTGGCGCCACGTCGGTGGTCGAAGTCATCGATAAGGACGGCGCGGAATTCGCCGTGGACGCCAACGGGAATCTTGTCGCCGAGAGTCTCTATGACGGGGTGAAGGGACTCTGGTGGCTATACGTCGCCAAGGATGGGCAGTTGGCGCCCGTCTCACTTTCGGAGGCGCCGAAGGGCTCTCCCACACTCCTCGGTCTGGGCCGGGACGATCACTCGGTGGCCGTCGAGTTCGACTCGGACGACGGGGGCCAGATCAGCGAACTGCCATTTGGCGGGGACAAGTGGCGCGAAGTCGCCCCGATGGCCGACTCCCAACAGCTTTTCTGGGATTCGAAGGACGACCACCTCGCCGGGATCGGCGACCTCCAGGGC
>JBEKQJ010000095.1:0-10133 GCA_049519835.1 Caulobacteraceae bacterium
TTCCTCACCTGGCTGGCCCCGGGCCCGAAGCCCTATGGCGAGGTCATGGAGGCCTGGCGCACGTCCTGCCCGCGCCTCACCGTCTGGGAAGACGCCCTGGAAGCCGGCTGGATCGAGCGTCGCTCGGGCCTCGTGGCGGTGACCGAGAACGGCCGGGCTTGGCTGACGGAGCGCATGGTCGCCGAGAGGCAGGCGGGCTTTCCTTGAGCATCCTTCTCCCCCGCAAGCGGGGCGAAGGAAGAGAGTAGGACCGCCGCCCATCTGCGCGATCAATCTCAGCTGATCTGTGGCATCTGCGGATGAACCATGCCCCACATCACCCCCATCGATGACCCCCACGACCCGCGCGTCGAGCCTTTCCGCAATGTCCGCGATCGCGACCTGGCCGGCCGCCACGGCGGGTTCATCGCCGAGGGCGAGGTGGTGTTGCGGGTGCTGGCCCGCAGCCGCCGGCACAAGGCGCGCGCCATCCTCATCGCCGCCAAGCGGGCGGAGGCTCTGTCGCCGCTCCTGGCCCAGTTCCCCGACGAAACACCTGTCTTCGCCGCCGGCCAGGCGGTGATGGACGCCATCGCCGGCTTCCACATCCACCGCGGCGTCCTGGCCTTCGGCGAGCGCGCGCCGGCGACCTCGGCGGAGGCCCTGCTCGCCGAGATCCAAGGCCCGGCCCGCGTCGTCGCCCTGTTCGGGGTCGCCAACCACGACAACCTCGGCGGGGTGTTCCGCAACGCCGCGGCGTTCGGCGCCTCGGCCGTCCTGCTCGACCCCACCTGCTGCGACCCGCTCTACCGCAAGGCGATCCGCGTCTCGGTCGGCGCCGCCCTGATCGTCCCCTTCGCGCGGTTCGCCGCCGGCGAGGATCCGCTGGCGCGCCTGGCCGGGCACGGCTTCGCGACCCTGGCCCTCAGTCCCGGCGGCGCGACGCCGCTCGCCGCCCTCGCGCCGCCCGCCCGCGCCGCTTCCTTCTTGGCGCCGAGGGCCACGGCCTGCCGGCGGCGATCCTGGAGCGCGCCCAAACCATCGCCATCCCGATGGCGTCCGGATTCGACTCGCTCAATCTGGCGGTCACCAGCGGGATCGTGCTCAATCATCTGGCGCAGTGAGTAGCGGTGAGATGGGATGACTGAAGTTGGTCGTGACGCCTTGCTGAGCGCCGCCGCCGCCCTGGCGCGGGACCCGGCCGAGGCGGAGCGCCGGGCCAGGGGCCTGCTGGCGCAGGCGCCGGGCGACGCTTCGGCCAGCCTCATTCTCGCCGGGGCCATGCGCCGCCAGGGCCGCCCTGGCGAGGCCCTGCCGTTGCTCGCCGAGGTCGTGCGCAAGCGTCCGGAACTTGCCCGCGCGCGTCTCGAGCTCGGCCTCTGCCGCGCTGCGGTGGGGCAAGGTCGCGATGCGCTCGCCGACTTGGACCTGGCGGCGCGGCTGAACCCGGCCTCGGCCGAGGCCTGGCAGGCGCTCGCCGATCTCGCCGTCGCCCAGGCCGACGCCGAGCGCGAAGCGCGGGCTCGGGCCGCCCTGGCCCGGATCGAGTTCCGCGACCCGCAGATCGCCGCCTGGGCCGAAGCGATCGCCATGGGCCGCCACGCCGAGGCCGAACCGGGTCTGGCCCGTCACGTGGCGGCGCATGCGGACGACGTCGACGCCGGCCGCCTCCTCGCTCAGTGCCACATCGCCCACCGCGCCTATGTCTCGGCGGAAAGGCTTCTGCGTCATGTCGTCCGTCTGCGGCCCGACTTCCGGCGCGCTCGCTACGACCTCGCCAATCTGCTCCTCGTGCGCCAGCAGGCCGAGGCGGCGCTCATCGAGCTGCGCCCCCTCCTGGAAACCGATCCGCGCAATCCCGCCTATCGCAATCTCGAGGCCGGCTGCCTGTTCATGCTCGGCGACGAGCCCGCCGCCGTCGCCATCTACGAGGCGCTGACCGCCGACCATCCCAGCAACGTGCGGCTGTTCATCAACATGGCCCACACCCTGCGCACCGGTGGCTATCGCGAGCGGGCGATCGCCGCCTATCGCCAGGTCGTCGACCTGCGGCCCGAGACCGGCGAGGCCTGGTGGGGGCTCGCCAATCTCAAGATCGGCGTCCTTGGCGAGACCGACGAAGTCCAGATGCGGCGGTTACTGGCGGGAAACCTCGACGAAGGCGATCGCCGCTGCCTGGAATACGCCCTCGGCCGCCGCTGCGAGGACGCCGGCGATCCGGCCGACGCCTTCGCGCACTACGCCGCCGGCGCCACGCTCGCCAGACGGCGGTTCGCGCCCCGGCCTGTCGACTACGCCGCCCACACCCGCGAGACGCAGCGCCTGTTCACCGCCGAGCTGCTGGCGGCGCAGGCGGGGAAGGGCGCCGCCAGCGAGGCCCCGATCTTCGTGGTCGGCATCCCGCGCTCGGGCTCGACCCTGGTCGAGCAGATTCTCGCCAGCCACCCGGACGTCGAGGGCACCAAGGAGCTGCCCTACCTGGGCGCCCTGGCCGCCCGTCTGCTGCGCGAGGGTTGGATGACGCGCCTCGCCAGCGCCACGCCGGCCCAGCTGCAGGCCTGGGGCGAGGACTATCTCGCCGAGGCTGAGGCCCACCGCACCCTCGGCCGGCCGAGATTTATCGATAAGACGCCGAACAACTTCCAGCACATCGGCCTGATCAGGCTCATCCTGCCGAAGGCCCGCATCGTCGACGTGCGCCGCAATCCGATGGCGTCGTGCTTTTCGGTCTTCAAGGAGCTGTTCGCCGAAGGCCACGAATACTCGTACGACCTCGGCGATCTCGCCGCCTATTATCGGCATTATCTGGCGGTGGTGCGCCACTTCCAGGGCATCGCGCCCGGCTCGGCCCACACCCTGATCTACGAGGATCTCGTCGAGAACACCGAGCGCGAGGTGCGCGGCCTGCTCGCCGCTGTCGGCGTCGCCTTCGATCCCGCCTGTCTCGACTTCCACAACACCGACCGCGCCGTGCGGACCGTCAGCTCCGAGCAGGTGCGCCAGCCGATCTACCGCTCCGGCCTCGATCACTGGCGCAGGTTCGAGACCTGGCTTGGTCCGCTGGCCGAAGGCCTCGGCGATGAGCTTGCGAGATGGCGCGAGTGACCTCGTCGTCGCGGACGAGAATTGTGTGGGCATGTTTGTTCGCAAAACGCCCCTGCATGCCGTTTCAACAAGCGCCCGCGCGTCGAGGACAGGCGGCGCGTTAGTTGAATCGTACCTGACCGGCGATCTTTTACATTTGTGTCGAGGCTGATGTGACTTGCGCCCGGTCGGACATATTGTAACCGTTTCGACTTCGGGTGTCGTCTCGCGCAAGGCGTGAACGGCCAGCTGGTGGAGGCACGATATGGAAGACTCAATGCGGAATGCCGCGGCGCGTGGCGGCCGGCACGAGCGCTTTTCAGCTCGGCGCATTCTCATTGCCGGCGTCGCCATCGGCGCGCTCGTCGGCTCGAGCCTGGCCTATGCCCAGGCGCCGACCATGGTCGGCCCGTCCGGCGGGCTCAAGTTTGACGCCCGGGTGCTGAGGACGCATCCGCAGTTGGCCGGGCGGGTCGCCATGTATCCGCACGTGCGGCACAACGCGGCCCAGGCCGCCGCCATTAAGTCGAAACTCGCCTCCGGCAAGCTGAACGCCTCCGGTACAACGACCATTCCCTATTGGACGACGAGTGTTGTCTCGCCCGCCGACCACAATACCTACTCCTATGACATGGTCGGCTCGAGCCCCTACGCGACCACGCCGGCGGCCACGACCATCACCGTTCAGCCGATCGTTGTGACGATCAAGGTCGGCGGCGCGTCATTCGACCCCACGAGGGCCTCGTCTTGCGGCGATACCAAGTCGGTCTGGGGTCGTTTCCTGGGCTCGCCGCTGTTCAACGCGGCCAATTTTGTCTCGAACAAACAGGCCATGGGCGCCCGCCAGCTCGAGGCTGCTTTCATGCGCGCCAACTTCTGGACCCAGGTGCACGGCACCAACTACGCGGTCAATCTGAGCCTGAAGCCGCCGGTCTTCGTCACTGAAACCGTGAGCGGGACGGTCATGTCGATCCCCTGCGGCAACGGCAAGAACTTCAACTTCGGTTCGATCGATTACAATACCTGGGCGTCGGATGTGCAGACCCTCGCCCAGACCTACGCCACGCCGGGCGAGGTAGCCGTCATCCTTACCTACGACACGGCCGAGGCGGCGCCCGGCGGCGGCGGCTACTACCTCGGCTGGCATGACGCTTTCGCGGTCAGCGCCGGCGTCCAGACCTACGGCACCGGTTCGTACTTTGATGCGGGTCTCTTCAGCGGAATCAGTGACGTCTCGACCTGGACGCACGAGCTGTCCGAGTGGATGGATGACCCCTTCGCCCAGGAATCGGTCACCGGCGGCGGTAGCAACAATCTGACTCCTGCCTGGGGCAATGTCGGTCAGGTCGTGGGCGGTTGCCAGAACAACCTCGAGGTCGGCGATCCGCTATCAGGAACCCTTTACGCCATGCCAACGCCGGCGGGCGTCACGGGTATCACCTACCACCAGCAGGACCTGGCGTTTCACGACTGGTTCTATCGAACGCCGGTGGACAAGGCTGGACCGCATTCCACCGGGACCGGCGGCGAGTACTCGGTCCTCGGCGTCTTTACCGGCAAGGAGGTCGCAGTCTGCACCAGCTCCAATGAGACCACGATCACCAACTCGGAGGGGATCTCGCCGAAAGGCAATCCTCGGCTCAACCAGTAGACCTCTGGTCTTGGGCGTTTTCGCCAGTCCGGTCTAAGAAGTCGGGGCGGTCGCCGGGCCGCCCCGATTTTTGCGCTTCAGCCACGTCCGCGCTGCCGTGCGCCTGCCGAGCATTCGCTCTGGGCTGGCGCAGGTTCGAGTCCTGGCTCGACCCACTCGCTTAAGGTCTCGGAGACGAACGGCAAACCTGGCGCCGCGTGACGTCGCGACCCCGCGCTAGGATTATTTCGGCACGATCCCACGCAATACAGCCATTGCACCGGAATGAAATGCCTATTCTTGTCCATGGGACAGGACAATTTAGGTTAATCATTCCTAACCGGCGTTCCTTTACAATTGCGTCAAGATCGGGGCGCTTGAAACGCCTGCGACATATTGTAACAGTCGCCGCCTCATGTCCGTCACATGTAGGGCATGGCCAACCACAATGGAGAGCATAGGTGGAAGAAACACAGCGTAAGGCTCCGGCCGCTGGCCGCCGGCGCGAGAGCTTCTCGGGCGTGCGCGTTCTGGTCGCCGGCGTCGCCATAGGCGCCCTCGTCAGCGCCAACGTCGCCTGGGCTGAAGGCCCGACCTTCACCACCCCGTCCGGGGGCCTCAAGTTTCACCCGCGGATGTTGAAGGCCAACCCGGAACTGAACGGGCGCGTGGTCATGTATCCGCACGTGCAGCACAGCCAGGCCCAGGCGACCGCCATCAAGGCCAAGCTCGACGCCGCCAAGCGCGGCGGCGCCGCCACCAGCTCGACGACCGTCCCCTACTGGACGACGACCGTCGTCTCCCCGCTCGACAGCAAGACCTATACCTACGACATGGTCGGCTCGAGCCCTTACGCCACCACCCCGGCCACCACGACCATCACCGTCCAGCCGATCATCGTGAAGATGACCGTCGGCAGCCGGAAGTCGAGCAAGCTCCTCGACCCCACGGCGGCGTCCTTCTGCGGCGACACCGCCTCGGTCGAGACCCGCTTCCTGCAGTCGCCGCTGTTCAATCCGGCCGCCTTCGTCTCCAACGGCGTCAGCATGGGCACGACCACGCTCTCCAACGCCTTCCAGCGCGCCAATTTCTGGACCCAGGCCAGCGGCACCAACTTCGGCGTCGCCTTCACCGTCAAGACCCCGATCGTGGTCAGCGAAAGCCTGAGCGGCACCGTCTACACAGTGCCCTGCGGCAACGGCAAAAACACCTACTTCGGCGCCATCAACATCAACACCTGGTCGACAGACGTCCAGAACCTGGCCCAGAAGTACGCCACGCCGGGCGAGGTCGCTGTGATCCTGACCTACAATGTCGGCGAGGCGGCCTCGGGCGGCGGATACTATCTCGGCTGGCATGACGCCTTCTCGACGTCCGCCGGCGTTCAGACCTACGGCACCGGCTCCTACTTCGACGCCGGCATCTTCACCGGCATCCAGGACGTCTCGACCTGGTCGCACGAACTTGACGAGTGGCTGGACGACCCGTTCGCCCAGGAAAACGTCGCCGGCGGCGGCAACGACAACCTGACCCCGGCCTGGGGCAATACCGGCCAGGTCGTCGACGCCTGCCAGAACAACCTCGAGGTCGGCGACCCGCTCTCCGGCACGCTCTCGGCCATGCCGACGCCCGCCGGCGTGACCGGGATCACCTACCACCAGCAGGATCTGGTGTTCCACGACTGGTTCTACCGCACGCCGACCGACAAGTCGGGGACGCCATCGACCGCCACCGGCGGCAAATACTCGTTCCTCGGCACCTTCACCGGCAAGGAAGTGCCAGCCTGCACATCCTCCAACGAGACCACCATCAGTAACTCGCAAGGGATCACCCCGCGCGGGACTCACCGGATTCAGCAGTAAACGTCTGGTCTCAGGCCTGCCGATCTGGCCTATGGGTAGGGGCGGTCGTAAGACCGCCCCGCCTTTTTTCGATTGTGACCTGCCGCCGTCATGACCCTTCGAACGCTTCGCTCGCTGTCAGTCCGGTCTCTGTGGCGAGCCGCCTTTGGCCTTCTGTTCATCGCGGCGTTGTCGGCTCCGCCGGCCGCCGTCCTGGCCCAGGCCGCACCCACGGTTGTCACCGCGACGAAACTCGTCGAGTCGAGTCCGACCGAAACCAAGCTCATCCTCGATCTCAACCAGACCGCGCCGCCGCTTTCGATCATCACCAACGATCGCCAGGACATCGAGATCACCCTGGCCAGCACCGTCCGCGGCCCCGCCGCCAGCCTCGCTTCCACCTCGACGGCGCTGCTGCGCAATATCCAGTTCAGCCAGAACGAGCGGGTCCTCACCCTCGCCATCACCGGCAAGACCGTCCTGCACGCCGACGCCACCATCGATGGCGCCCAGCGGGTGGTAATCACCTTCAGCCCCGAAAAGGAAGCCAGCGCCGTCGAGACCGCCGCCGGGGCCTTGCCCAAGGCGGCCGCGCCGACCCCCGGGCAGGATTCCTACGAGCTGGTGATGCTGAAATACGCCGACGTCAGCGAAGTCGTGGGTCTCCTCACCGACGGACTGACCGTCAAATCCAACGACACCTTCGTGGCCCGCGAGCCCGCCTTCGGTTCGAACAGCCTGACCGGCGGCGGCAATGTCTCCGCGCCGTCAGGAACCGGCGAGGCCGACACCCAGCCGCTCGGCCAGTCGGTGGACAGCGCTATCGCCATCGACCGGCGGCTGAACGCCGTCTGGCTGAAGGGCTCGCCTGAGCGCATCGCCGCCCTGAAAGCCGAGATCGCCCTGATCGACATTCCGGTCGACAGCGTCATCCTGGAGACCCAGCTCGTCGAGCTCGACGACTCCGCCGCCAAGCAGGTCGGCATCGACCTCACCAACCAGAATGGCCAGCTCGCCGTCTTCACCGCCCAGTCCGGCCAGTACGTGCCGAACGGCGATCTTCCCAACGTCGGCAGCCACCTCAACGCCGCCAACGAGATCGTCGGCGGCATGCTGACCAGTGGCCAGATGCAGGCGGCGATCTACGCCCAGGTCAGCAAGGGCCGGGGCAAGATCGTCTCGCGCCCGCGCATTGCCGCGCCCTCGGGCGGGACCGCCAAGATCATCACCGGCGACGCCCTGCCGATCCTCACCAACATCACCCTCTCGGGCGTCAACGGCGTCTCGCAGCAGGTGCAGTACGTCAACGTCGGCGTCACCCTGCAGATCGCCCCGCGGGTCAGCTCCGACGGCTTCGTCACCTCGCATGTCTTCTGCGTCGTCTCCTCGGTGACCGGCTATTCCGGCGGCTATCCCACCATCAGCCAGCGCGAGGCCGACACCTCGGCGACCGTCAAGGACGGCGAGACCTTCGTCATCGGCGGCCTGACCCAGGACACCCTGACCAGCAACGACGCCAAGGTGCCGCTCCTCGGCGACGTCCCGCTGCTCGGCCAGGCCTTCCACAACAAGAACGTCCAGAAACAGAAGACCGACCTCTACATCGTCGTCACCCCCCATGTGGTGCATCGCGTGATGCCGGCCACGGCCGCGGCGGCGGCGCCTCCGCCCGACGCCGCGCCTCCCGCGGATCCCGCGCCCGCGCCGGATAAGCCGTAGGCGCCTTTGGACCGCGGGCCTCTGGCCCGCCTGCGGGCGCGATGCCCGCGCTCCACCCTTGGCCCCTCTCTCGAGGCGGAGGCGGGCCGCCGGAAGGTGGACGATCCGCAGATTGCGCCGATTGAAGTCAAGCGATCCCCCAGGCGCCCCAGCTAGGGTTCTCCTTGCGCGCCGGAGGCACGCGATAAATCGCACCAACGTCTCAGTCAGCGCGGGCTTGGCCGCCGCCCAATCTGTGTAATCTGTGCAATCTGCGGATAAAAAACGTCCACAGCCACCGGAGGAAATCGCTTGAGCGCCCGCTATATCGCCGCCATCGACCAGGGGACGACCTCCTCCCGCTGCATGATCTTCGACGCCGCCGGCGCCGTCGCCGCCCGCGCCCAGGTCGAGCACCGCCAGCACTATCCACGCCCCGGCTGGGTCGAGCACGACGCCCTGGAGATCTGGTCCAACGTCAGCGGCGTCGTCTCCGCCGCCATGGCCAAGCTCGACATCGGCCCGGCCGACCTCGCCGCCGTCGGCGTCACCAACCAGCGCGAGACCACCCTCGTCTGGGAAAAGGCCACGGGCCGGCCGATCGCCAACGCCATCGTCTGGCAGGACACCCGCACCGCCGATCTCGCCGTCGAACTCGCCGGCGGCCACGGCCCCGACCGCTTCCGCGCCAAAACCGGCCTGCCGCTCGCCACCTACTTTTCTGGTCCGAAGCTGCGCTGGCTGCTCGACAACGTCGACGGCGCCAGAGCTGCCGCCCAGCGCGGCGAGCTCCTCTTCGGCACCATGGATTGCTGGCTGATCTGGAAGCTGACCGGCGAGCACGTCACCGACGTCACCAACGCCAGCCGCACCATGATGATGAACCTCGCGACCCTCGACTGGGACGACGACCTGCTGGCCGCCATGGACATTCCCCGCGCCCTGCTGCCGCGCATCGCCGCGTCGTCCGAGGTCTACGGCAAGGCGACGGGCGTGCTGGAGGGCGCGTCGGTCGCCTCGGCGCTCGGCGACCAGCAGGCGGCCCTCTTCGGCCAGACCTGCTTTTCGCCCGGCGAGGGCAAATGCACCTACGGCACCGGCAATTTCCTGCTCGTCAACACCGGCGAAGCGCCGGTGGCCAGCAACAGCGGCCTCCTCACCACCCTCGGCTATCGCATCGGCGAGGCCCCGGCCGTCTACGCCCTGGAAGGCTCGATCGCCGTCACCGGCTCCCTGGTCCAGTGGCTGCGCGACAACCTGGGGATCATCGGCAGCGCGCCCGAGATCGAGACCCTGGCCCGCAGCGTGCCGGACAACGGCGGCTGCTACTTCGTGCCGGCCTTTTCTGGCCTCTTCGCGCCGCACTGGCGGGCCGACGCCCGCGGCGTCATCGCCGGTTTGACGAGCTACGTGACGGCTGGCCATGTCGCGCGCGCCGCCCTTGAGGCCGTCGCCTGGCAGACCCGCGAGGTCGTCGACGCCATGGCCGTAGACTCTGGGTCAGCGCTGACGCGCTTAAAGGCTGACGGCGGCATGACCGCCAACGACCTGCTGATGCAGTTCCAGGCCGACGTGCTGGACGTCCCCGTCTCCCGCCCGGCCGTCCCCGAAACCACCTGCCTCGGCGCCGCCTACGCCGCCGGCCTGGCGGTCGGCTTCTGGCCCGATCTGGAAACCCTCCGCAGCCACTGGCGAGAAGACGGCGCCTGGACGCCGGCGATGGCCGCCGACGTGCGGGCGCGCGAGTACGCGCAGTGGAAGAAGGCGGTGGAGCGCACGCTGGGGTGGGCGGGGTAGAGAACGTAGCGCCGGCTTCTTGCTGGCCTACCATCCATCCCAAACCTACCGTCATCGCCGGGCGCCAGTCCCGGCGACCCATGCACGCCGAACGACGGGTGGCC
>JBEKQJ010000096.1:0-10112 GCA_049519835.1 Caulobacteraceae bacterium
ACTGGAACGAGCAGAAGCAGCGCGAGAACGACCGCTCATCGCAGGGAAGCCAAGGATAATCCTGCTCTGATGGGTTTGGCCTGGTCGGCTACCTGAGCCAGACCGCCAGGGCGAACGCCAAGCCCGCGAGGGCCGCGCCAAGCGCGAACGCGGCCCAAGCGTCGAGACCCTTGCGGCGGGGACCGGGCGACGGCGCCGAGCGTGCTGCGGCCAAGGCCGAGAGGGCCGCCAGGGCGCCACGGGCCTCGGCGGCGAAGGATCGGACCTGGGCCGTGGGCGATAGTTCGCGCGCGATCCAGCGGCGGACGACTGGCTCGGATGCCGTCCAGATGTCGTGGTCAGGGTCGATCCGCCGGGCGACGCCCTCGACGGTGACCATGGTCTTTTGAAGCAGCACAAGTTCGGGCCTCAGGCGCATGTCGAAGAGGCTGGTGATGTCGAAGAGCTGGCCGAGCAGGCGGCCCATGGAGACATCCCGCGCCGGGCGGCCGAACACCGGCTCGCCCACCGCCCTCAGCGCCTGGGCGAAGGCGCCTTTGTCGTGGCGCGCCGGCACCCAGCCAGCCTGGAAGTGAACCTCGGCCAGCCGCGTGTAGTCACGGTTGAGGAATCCCCAGAGAACCTCGGCGAGGTACCGCCGGTCAGCGGCGGCGAGCCGCCCAATGATGCCGAAGTCCACCACGCAGATCTGAGCCGGTGCGGCGACGAACAGGTTGCCCTCGTGCAGGTCGGCGTGGAAGACGCCATGATCCAGCGCCTGGGCGAGGAAGCCACGCACCAGGGCCTCAGCGGTCCGCGTCCGGTCGAGCCCCGGCTGGTCCAGCGCCGCCCTGTCCGAGAGCGGCATGCCGGTGGCCCACTCGAGGGTGAGGACGCGGCGGGCCACGGCGTCCCAGACCACCGCCGGGGCCCCTACGAATCCGTCCGCGGCCATGGCCTTGCCGAGCTCGTCGGCCGCCGCCGCCTCCATGCGCAGGTCGAGCTCGAGACCCAGGGCCCGCGTCACGGTGGCGACGAAGGCGCGCGGCTCCAGCCGCCGCGCCGCGGGCCACGCCTCGGCCAGGCCGGCCAATCCCTCCAGGGTCTTCACGTCGCGCGCAACACGCCGCTCGATTCCGGGCCGCAGCACCTTGACGGCGACCTGCCGACCGTCGGCGAGCCGGGCCCGATGCGCCTGGGCGAGCGAGGCAGCCGCCACAGGTTCCCCGAACTCGGTGAACACCTCCGTCAGCGGTCGACCGAACTCGCGCTCGACCTCGGCCTTGGCGAGGTCGGTGGCGAACGGTGGCAGCTGATCCTTGAGGCGGCCGAGATCCGCAACGAACGCTTCTCCGAAGATGTCGCCCCGAGTCGAGAGGAATTGCCCGAGCTTGATGGCCACGGGACCGGAGCGCTCCAGCGCGCGCGCCAAGCGCTCGCCTGGCCGGCCGGATCGCGCCTCCTGGCCGGCGAACAGCCGCAAGGCCCGCGCCGCCGCCCGCTGCCCCCGCGTGAGCAGAGGGTCGATCTCGCGCGGCGCGACGGCGTCTGCGCGGACCAGCCGCCAGGCGAGCCCCGCCAGCCTTCCTCCGCTCATGCCGCTCAGACCGCCCAGCCCTGGTGCAGGGCGCAGACCCCGCCGCTGAAATTGGTCACCGAGACGCGCCCGAACCCAGCTGCGCCCATCATCCCGGCCAGGGCCTGCTGGGCGGGAAACCGGCGGATGCTCTCGACAAGATACTGATAGGAGTCCCGGTCGTGGGCGACGCGCGCGCCGATCTCGGGGATCACCCTGAAGGAGTAGGCGTCGTAGCCCGCCCGTAAGGCCGCCGCCGTGGGCCTTGAAAATTCCAGGCAGAGGAAACGGCCGCCGGGCCGCAGCACCCGCCGAGTTTCGGCGAGGGCGGCGGCGATGTCGGTGACGTTGCGCAGGCCGAAGGCGATGCAATAGGCGTCGGCGATCCTGTCCGGCAGGGGCAGGCGCTGCGCATCGCCGACGGCCCAGACGATCCCGTCCGCTTCGCCGCGCGCGCGGCCGGCGGCGACCATGGCCTCGTTATAGTCGATGAGCGCGATGGTGGCGGGCCGGCCGCCGCGCCGCGCCCGTGCGCGCTCGGCCCGTTCGCGAAAACGCCGCGACATGTCGCCGGTGCCGCCGGCGCAATCGACGATCAGCTCGCCGGGTTGCGGATTGAGCCGGGAGGCCGCAGCGTCCTTCCACAGCCGGTGCAGGCCGCCGCTCATCAAGTCGTTCATCAGGTCGTAGCGGCCGGCCACCCGCTCGAAGACGCCTCGTACCAGACCTGGCTTCTCGGCCGGATCCACGTCGCGGAATCCAAAGGTGGCGGCGTCGGTCATGGCGCCGTCTTAGGGTCTCAAGGCTTCCAGCGCCAGCGCGGCTGGTCTAACCGGAGCCATGCCCGAGCTTCCCGAAGTCGAGACCGTGCGCGCCGGCCTGGAGCCGGTCCTGGTCGGGCGGCGCCTGGCGCGCGTCGAGGCGCGGCGGCCGGATCTGCGCTTTCCCTTGCCCGACGGCTTCGTCCAGCGGCTCACCGGGGCGCGGGTCGTGAATCTGCGGCGGCGCGCCAAGTACCTGCTGGCCGGCCTCGACCGCGGAGGCGCGCTTCTAATGCATCTCGGCATGACCGGTCGGTTTGAGATCGAGGGCGCTCTGTTGCGCGAGGGCTTTGCTCTGGCCGCTCCGGCCGACGCCAAGCACGCCCACATCCTCTTCGAAACCGACGAAGGCGTGCGGATCACATTCTACGATGCCCGCCGCTTCGGCTTCATGGATCTGGTCGAAGAGGACGATCCCCGCCTCCTCGCCCTAGGCCCTGAGCCTCTCGGCCCGGATTTCGACGCCGCCCTGCTCGCTCGCGCCTTCGCCGGCCGCCGGCAAGGGCCGAAGACTCTGTTGCTCGACCAGAGCGTCGTGGCGGGCCTCGGCAACATCTACGTCTGCGAGGCGCTGCACCGAGCCCGCATCTCGCCGACGCGGGCGGCGGGATCCATCGCGTCGCGCCGCCTGGAGCCGTTGGCGGAGGCCGTTCGAGAGGTGCTCGCCGAGGCGATCGAGGCCGGCGGCTCGTCTTTGCGCGATTTCGCCGCCGCCAACGGCGAGCTCGGTTATTTCCAGCACAGCTTTCGTGTCTACGACCGCGAAGGCGAGCCCTGCCCCAACCGTGGTTGTCGCGGAGTCATCCAGCGCACGGTGCAGGCCGGCCGCTCGACGTTTTTCTGTCCGGTCTGCCAGAGGTGAGGCGCCTCCTGGCCCTCGCCGCCGCGTTCTTCCTCACCGCCTGCCACGAGGCGGGTCACGAGCCGCCGCCGCGGGATCCCGCCTTGTGGGTGGCGCGTGGGCCGCACGCGGCGGTGGTCCTGTTTGGCTCAGTCCACTCTTTGCCCACCCGCATGGAGTGGGAGCCGCGAGCGCTCCAGCTGGCCGTCTCACGTGCCGACGAGATCTGGTACGAAATATCGCCGGACGACCAGACCAGCTACCAACTGGCCCTCGACCTGATCCGCCATAGTCGGCAGCCCAAGGGCCGAACCCTCTGGCGGCAGCTGACGCCCGCTGAAACCGCCCGTCTCCGTCAGGCCTGCGCCCGCGTCGGCGTGGCGCCAGACAAGCTGGAGCATCTGCAGCCCTGGGCGGCGGACCTGCAGCTAGGCGGTGAGGCGGGATATCAAGCGACCGGATCGGAGTCGGCCTGGGGGGTGGAGCGGACCCTCGAGGCCCAGGCAGGGCCGCGCACGGCGCGCAAAGGCTTCGAAACCGCCGACGAGCACGCCGCCGTGCTCACGGCCGCTGCGCCCGCCGACCAGATCGCCATGCTCGACGCCACCGTCGACAGCATCCTGGCCGGCCGCAGCGACGACGCGGCGCGCGTGATCCACGAGTGGCGATATGGCGATATTCCGGACCTCACCAGGGACGCCCTGGCCGTTGACGCCCGCAGCGCGCCGGGCATGTATCGACGCCTCATCACCGACAGGAACCGGCGCTTCGCCGACGCGATCGCCCGTCGCCTGCAGGGAAAGGGCTTCGTCGTCGCCGTGGCGGGGGCCGGCCATATGGTAGGAGCGAACGGCGTGCCGGCTCTCTTGCGAGCCCGCGGAATCGCCGTCGACGGGCCGTTGACGCATTGACCACCTACGCCGCCTCCTCTATATCCGCGCGCTCCAATTTAGCGCCCCCGATCTGCGGGGGCCCGCAACCGTGAAGTCGACGACCGATGGCCAATAATCCCGGCGCCAAGAAGGCAATCCGCAAGATCGAGAAGCGTACGGCCGTGAACACGGCTCGTCGCTCGCGGGTCCGCACCTTTTTGCGCAAGTTCGACGAGGCTCTGAAGAGCGGTGACGCTGCCGCCGCAAAGGACGCGTTCGTGACCGCTCAAGCGGAGCTGATGCGGGCGGTTGGCAAGGGCGTGGTCCATCCGAACACGGGCTCTCGCAAGGTTTCGAGACTGCACCGTCAACTGAAGAAGCTCTCGGCCGCCTAAATGGGCGGCGCTTTGACGTAACTTTCTGAAAAATATAACTTAATTCCAACCCAAGGCCGCGCTTCAGCGCGGCCTTTCGCCGTCTGGCTGCGACAAATTGGCGCCCCGGAAACAACGCGAAAAATGTGATCGACGGAATTTCCTTGGCCGCTCCGGGGCTTCGCGGTGTCAATCGGAATTTTCACCGAATCCGGCCGAATTTTGTCGCGAATCGGCGTTGACGGAACGGGGCCGAAGGCTAGTCTGAAGCTCTCAGCACTATTGGACTTGTACGGACGAAAAATTCGGCGGCGGCGTTGATGCGTCCCGACGCATGGGGGCGTCTGTTTTAAAATCTGGTGGTTTCGGCGACGCGCAAGCGGCGGTGGCGGTTCTGCGTCCAAAACGAGGGCGGGAGCGGGGAAACGGGAACATGGCGGCAAGCAACCTGGCAATAGCGACTTCTTCGAATCCCCCGTCCGCGGTGTGGGCGCAGGCTTGTGCGAAGCTGAAGTCCGAGCTGGGTGAAGACGCCTTTGGCTCCTGGCTGGCCCGCGCCGCCCTCACCCCGGCGGCGGACGGTGAGCTGTACGTGGTCACGCCTACGGGTGTGGCGCGTGACTGGATCCGTCGCCACGCCTGGCGCCGCATCGAGGAGCTGTGGGCGGCAGGCGACCCGGACGGACGGCCGTTGCGCTTGCAATCCCGCGTCGAGTTCGAGGCCCGTGCGGAGTCGTCGGCCCGCGCCGCGCCGGTGGCCCCTCCACCTGCGATCGTGGCCATCGAGGAGGCCCCGGCGCCGACGCCGACGCCGCGCGACCGCTTTACCTTCGATTCCTTCGTCATCGGCCAGGCCAACGAGTTCGCCCACAACGTCGCCCGCCGCGTGGCGTCCTGGGCGGACGGCTGCTTCAACCCGGTGGTGATCCACGGCCCCTACGGCTTCGGCAAGACCCACCTTCTCTGCGCCATGGCGCGCGAAGCCCAGGCCGCCGCGCCGCGCCGCAAGGTGGTCTATCTGACTGCCGAGCGATTCCTCTCGAGCTTCGTCAAGGCGGCCATGGAGCGCCAGCTCGGCGCCTTCAAGGAGCAGCTGCGCAGCGCCGACTTGCTGATCGTCGACGACGTCCACTTCATCGGCGGTAAACAATCCACCCAGGAGGAGCTGTTCCACACGCTCTCGGCCCTGATGGAAGATGGCCGGCGCGTGGTGTTTTCGGCCGACCGGCCGCCGGCGGCGCTGACTGAATTCGACGCCCACCTGCGCTCGCATCTCTGCGCCGGTCTGCCGTGCGGCATCGAACCGGCCGACCGGGCGCTTCGCCTCGGTATCCTGGAGCGCAAGCTGGAGATGCTGCGCCGGCAGTTCGGCTTTACCGGCGCCCTCAAGCCCGAGGTTTATGATTTTCTCGCCGACCGCTTCACCGACAGCGTGCGCGAGCTGGAAGGAGCGCTGAACACCCTGGTGGCGCGCGCCGGCTCGAGCGTCGCGGGCGTTTCGGCGGACGAAGCCCACCGGCTGCTACGTCCGCATCTGCGCGGCGGCGAGAAGCGCGTGACCGTCGACGACATCCAGAAGGCCACGGCCGAACACTATCGGCTGAAACAGTCCGACCTGATCTGCGAGCGGCGGACGCGGGCGCTCGCCCGCCCACGCCAAGCGGCCATGTGGCTCGCCAAACAGCTCACCACCCGCTCGCTGCCTGACATCGGCCGGCGGTTCGGCGGCCGCGACCACACCACCGTGCTGCACGCCGTGCGCCGGATCGAAGCGCTGCGGCCGGTCGATCCGCAGCTGGCCCAGGATCTCGAGATCCTGATGCGCAAGCTGCGGGGCTAGGCGGAGTCAGCCTCCGGCGATGCGCTGCAATTTGGCGGCGTCGTCGGCGCTGAGACCGTTCGGTCTCCAGGTCGCCTCAGCGCCCGTGCGGCCGGTGAACTGGCGATAGAAGACCAGCGCGGCGAGATAGGTGCCGGCCAAGCTCGGGTGATGGCGGTCCGGACCCCAGACGTCCGGCGCGCCCGGTGTTCGACTTGCCGTATCGAAGGCCTCCCCGACCGGCGCGACGGGCGTCCCTATGCGAGTCGCCAGGCGTTCGGTGCTCCGCAGGGATTCGGTCGCGTCCCTGGCCGAGGTCCATCCAAAGGTCGCCCAGGATTTATCGGTATAGGCTACGCTGTCGTCTGCGTCGGCCCAGACCTGGAATAGCACCGGCGTGGCGCCAAGCGGCCTCAATGCGTCCACCCATCTCTGCGCTGACCCCAGAGTCGCGTCGTACCCGTACGATGAAGCATGCACTGCATCCTCTGTAGCGTACCAATGACTGATTTCCTGCAGGACCACTTCGTCGACGGGGTGGCTCTGCGCCCAGGCGAGCGCGTTCGTGTCCTCGAAGATACCGATTAGGGTGGCGCCGCCTTTGGTGAAAGCCTTGGCCTGCAGGCGGACGGGGACGCCCGGATCCGATGACGCGATGTCGATCAGCATGGCCGGCAGATCATTGACCGAGGTCAGGCTGTTGCCGACGAACATGATCGTGAGCGTGCGACTGGCGTTCGGCGCGTCGGCGACCATCAGATCGTCGTGATCTTGGCCGAGCCGCGCGTATTTGCCGCCATCCGGCCAGTGCAGGACCAATCTGGCGAACAGGACCATAGCCAGCAGGGCGGCCAGCGCGATGATGATTAGCCTTGTCCATTCGATCCGCAGGGGCCGAGGCGCGTCCGCCACCGCGACCTCTTCCTCCGATTCCATGACGCCCCCTTCGGTCGCCGCGACTAAGCCGCCACCCCAAACCGCCGGAAGTGCGCCAACATTCTGGCCCAACCGTCCTTGGCGTCAGCCTCGACATAGGTGGCGCGATAATCGGCATGGAAGCCGTGGCCGGCGTCGGGATAGACGACGATCTCGGTGTCTTTCTTGCCGGCCGCCACGAGCGCCGCACGCATGGCCGGAACGGAAGCCGAGAGCTGATCCTTGGCGCCGTAGAGTCCGAGCACCGGCGCCGAGAGGTTCTTGACGTCGTCGATTGGCCAAAGGCGACCCGCAACGGGGGTTGCGCCAGGGGCAGGAGCCATGCGCCCGTACCAGGCGACGCCGGCCTTCAGCTCGGGGAAGCGCTCACAGGCCAGCCACACCACGCCGCCACCCCAGCAGAAGCCGGTGACGCCGAGCTTCCTGGCGGCGACGTAAGGCCGACCCTTCAGCCAGGCCAGGGTGGCGCCGACATCGCCCATCACCTGGGCGTCCGGCGTCGCGCCGACAATCTTCATGATCGCCGCCATGTCGGTGAGCGGGGCCGGATCGCCGGCGCGGGCGAAGAAGGCCGGTGCGATGGCGACATAGCCAAGCTTGGCAAGCCGCCGGCAGATGTCCTTGATGTAGGCGTGCAGGCCGAAGACCTCGTTGACCACCAGGATCGTCGGATGGCGGCCGGCGGCGGCCGGCCTCGCCACATAGGCCGGCAGGTCGAAGCCGGCCGAGGGGTAGTGCACTTCCTCGAAAACCAGACCCTGGTCGTCAGTGACCATCGGATCGGCCTCGGCCGAAAGGGCGGCCGGGGCGAAGCCGGCGAAGAACAGGCCGGCGACGCCACGCCGGGTCAGATGGAAATCCTCGGGCTCCGAACCCTCGGGCCGTTTCAACGTCTGCATCAGAGCCTCCCCGGTTGTCGGTCGCACATCATAGCGCGCGTCGCAGAGTCAGGTTGATCCGCCCGCCGCCAGGAACAAGGCGCGAGCTGCCTGGCAGAATCCGGTCGACGCCATGGAAGGCTAGGCGAGCCGGGCCGGCCAGCAAACAGACGTCGCCCGAAGAGAGCTTAAACGAGACGGTCGGGTCACGCCGGCTCGGCCCGCCGATGCGGAAGATAGCGGCGTCTCCCAGCGAGACGCTGACCACCGGATGGGAGAAGTCCCGCTCGTCGCGGTCCTGATGCAGACCCATTCGGGCGCCGACGCGATAGAGATTGACCAGGCAGGCGTCGGGGGCCGGGCCGCCGTGCGTCACATCGTCCCACAGAGCGAGCAGCGCCGCAGGGATCGCCGGCCAGAGCCGGCCAGTCCCGGGGTGTTGAGGCTGGTAGCGATAGCCGGCCCGGTCGGTGAACCAACCCACGGCGCCGAGGTTGGTCATCTCGACGCTCATCGCCTGTCCGCCGGGCGTGACGGGCCGAAAAAACGGCGCCTCGGCGACCTTTGCCACGACCTCGGCGATCAGCATCGCCTCAGACGCCGGATCGAAATATTCCGGCAACAACTGAAAGCCGGCGGGGGTCACGGCGAGGCGGCCGGCGCTCTTGCGGCGGCTCCCCCCCTTCCCATATTGCTCGCGGAGGCCGGACGTCCGTGGGCGGGCCGATCTCGATGCGCATCGCCCGCCGGCGCCTCCTGCGGGGCCGCGGGCGTGAAACGAAATTTGGGAGCGGTCGCAAGAGGAAGCTTCATCAGCGAAGATCCTTTACGCCCCGCTTGCCGACAGAGGAGCTGGACGACTTTTCATGAGCAAGATCATTGGCATCGACCTTGGCACGACCAACTCGTGCGTCGCCATCATGGACGGCAAATCGCCGAAGGTCATCGAGAACGCCGAGGGCGCGCGGACGACGCCGTCCGTCGTAGCCATCCTCGACGACGGTGAGCGCTTGGTCGGACAACCGGCTAGGCGCCAGGCGGTGACCAATCCGGAAAACACCTTCTTTGCGATCAAGCGACTGATCGGGCGCAACTCCTCCGACCCGATGGTCGAGAAGGACAAGGGCATGGTGCCCTACCAGATCGTCAAGGGCCCGACGGGCGACGCCTGGGTGCGCGCTCACGGCAAGGATTATTCGCCGGCCCAGATCTCCGCCTTCATCCTGCAGAAGATGAAGGAAGCCGCCGAGGCCCACCTCGGCGAGAAGGTCGAGAAGGCGGTGATCACCGTTCCGGCCTACTTCAACGACGCCCAGCGCCAGGCCACCAAGGACGCCGGCAAGATCGCCGGCCTCGAGGTGCTGCGCATCATCAACGAGCCGACCGCGGCGGCGCTGGCCTATGGCATGGAGCGCAAGGGCGGCGGCACGATCGCGGTCTACGACCTCGGCGGCGGCACGTTCGACATCTCGGTGCTCGAGATCGGCGACGGCGTGTTCGAGGTCAAATCGACCAACGGCGACACGTTCCTCGGCGGCGAGGATTTCGACAAGAAGATCATCGACTACCTCGCCGATGAGTTCAAAAAGGAGCAGGGGATCGACCTGCGCAGCGACAAGCTCGCCCTGCAGCGCCTCAAGGAAGCGGCGGAAAAGGCCAAGGTCGAGCTGTCGTCCTCGGTGCAGACCGAGGTCAACCTGCCGTTCATCACCGCCGACCAGAACGGCCCCAAGCACCTCAACATCAAACTGACCCGCGCGAAATTGGAAGCGCTGGTCGATGATCTGATCCAGCGCACGATCGGCCCGTGCCGCAACGCGCTGAAGGATGCGGGGCTCAAGGCTTCCGAGATCGAGGAGGTGATCCTCGTCGGCGGCATGACCCGCATGCCCAAGGTCATCGAGACCGTGAAGCAGTTCTTCGGCAGGGAGCCGAACCGGAGCGTCAATCCTGACGAGGTGGTCGCGATCGGCGCGGCGATCCAGGCCGGCGTGCTGCAGGGCGAGGTCAAGGACC
>JBEKQJ010000097.1:0-10071 GCA_049519835.1 Caulobacteraceae bacterium
CGCGGCCAAGCTTGGCGCCCAGGTCGACGACTCCCTCCCCCGCCGCGCGCTGCAACGGCTCGAACTGCCGGCTCGCCCGTTCGCCGAGGCGCGCGCTCCACTCTCCTGTGTCGAGGTAGAGGCTCGATGGCGGCAAGGCCCGGTAGTGGGCGCTGCGGTCAGCCCTGGCGCGCGCCTCGTAGGCGTCGGCGATCGTCGCCAGGCGCTCGTCGCGGGCCTCGCGCGCCAGGTGATCGAGCGCCGCCAGCGTCCGGTCCGGGAGATAGTCGAACAGCGTCTCGAGATGCGAATAGAACAGTGGCAGCCAGTGTTCCATGCCGGCTCGCCGGCCGCCGTCGCTCACCGCTTCGTAGAGCGGATCATCGCCGGCCGCGCCGAAGGCGCTGAGGTAACCGGTGCGAAAGCGCGCCACCGAGCTGGCGTCGAGCAGGACTTCGCTCACCGGCAGGAGGTCGACGGCCTGCATCTGACGCGTCGAGCGCTGAGTCTCGCGGTCGAAGCCGCGGATCGATTCCAGCGTGTCGCCGAACAGGTCGAGGCGCACCGGCTCGTCCGCGCCGGGCGGGAAGACGTCGATGACGCCGCCGCGGATGGCGAACTCGCCGCGCTCGGAGACGGTCGAGGCGCGCTGGTAGCCATTGATCGCCAGGTAGCGCTCGAGCTCGGCCAGATCGACCACCGCGCCGACCCGCGTCGACCAGGCGGCGCCAGTCACCGCCTCGCGCGGCGGCACGCGCTGCATCAGGGCCGCGGCGGTGGTCACCAGCAGGGTCGGCTTCTCGAACGCCGGGCCGCGGGCCAGGCGGCTCAGCACCGCCATGCGCTCGGCCGCACAGCCGGCCGACGGCCCGACCCGGTCGTAGGGCAGGCAGTCCCAGGCCGGGAAGTGCAGCACCTCCAGCTCCGGGGCGAAGAAGACCATGGCCTCGGCGAAGGCCTGGGCGCGCGAGCCGTCGCGAGCGACGAAGACGGTGAGACCGCCGCGGGCGCGGCAGATGTCGCTCATGACCAGGGCGTCGAAGCCCTCCGGCGCGCCGGTCAGCTCCAGCGCGCCCGGCGCCTGGGCGACGGTCTTCAGAAGTTGGGAAAGAGACAAGCGCGTCAGCCGCCTCGGGCCGCGAGACCAGCGCGGGCGCTCACGCGTATGGCGTCCAGCACCGGACCGTCGAACTTCGCCGGCGTCGGCGTCGCGCCGACGATCCAGGCGTAGAGGTCCGCGTCCGCCTCTTCCAGCAGGCGCTCGAAGCTCACCAGGTCCGCCTCGCTCATCGAGGCCGCCCGCGCGTCAGCGAACGGACCTAGGATCAGGTCCGCCTCGCGGAAGCCGCGCCGCCAGGCCCGCAGCCGCGCCCGCTTGACGCGCGCCTCATCCATGATCGGCGTCGTCGCGGAAATAGGGTTCGACCGGGCCCTGCAGCTTGATGGTCATCGGCCTGCCGCGCCGGTCGGTGGTCTGGCCGACGGTGAGCCGCACCCAGCCCTCGCTGACGCAGTATTCCTCGACATTTGTCTTCTCGACGCCCTTGAAACGGATGCCGACGCCCCGCTGCAGCAGGGCGGCGTCGTGGAACGGGGACTCGGGATCGACCGACAAACGGTCGGGTGGGACGTCACTCATCGAAGGGTCCTGGAAGGTTCGCGGCCGGCTAGATAGCGCCCCGGACCGCCAATGGGAACGTCCTGGTGCGCGCTCTCCGCGTAAGAGGCGGGAGGTGAGAGCAACAGGTTCGATCCACAGATGACACAGATGAACACAGATGGTTGGTGGCCTAGTTCGCTCCGACGGTGAGGCTGGCAACCCCGGATCGCGCGCCGGAGGCGCGCAAGAAGACGCCCCGCGCCGACACCATCCCTGAAATCAATCTGTGTTCATCTGTGTCATCTGTGGATAACCAATTCCCCGATGCGTCCGCCCGCGCTCTTTCCCCTGTTTGCGCCCGTCTCGAGCCTGAAGGGCGTGGGACCGCGGGTGGCGCCGCTCTTGGAGCGGATCGCCGGGCCGCTGGTGCGCGACCTCTTGTTCCTGGCCCCGCATTCGATCGTCCGACGCGCCGAGACCGATGTCGCCAGTGCGCGTGAGGGCGAGGTCCAGACCCTGCGGCTGACCATCATAAGTCACGAGCGGCCGGCCCGGCCGTCGGCGCCATGGAAGATCCGCGCCAGCGACCCCACTGGTTTCATTACCCTGGCCTTCTTCAAGGGTCACGGGCCGCATCTGGAGCGCGCGCATCCGCCGGGCGCGGTGCGTATCGTGAGCGGCAAGGTCGAGACCGACCGCTACTCCGGCCTGGCGCAGATCGCCCATCCGGACTGGATGGTCCCGCCTGAGCGCGCCGACGACATTCCCGAGATCGAGCCGGTCTACCCGGCGACGGCGGGCCTGCCCTCCCGGACCGTGCGTCGGTTCGTGCTCGAGGCGCTGGAGCGGGCGCCGACCTTGCCCGAGTGGGATGATCCGGCCTTTCTCGCGGCCCAGGCCTGGCCGACCTGGCGGGAGGCGCTGGCCGCGCTCCACGAGCCGACAAGCGAAGCGGACCTCGCCCTCGGGGCGCCGCACCGTCGCCGTCTGGCGTTCGACGAGCTGCTGGCCCATCAGCTCGCCCTCGCCCAGCGCAAGTCGGCCAATCGCGCCGAGCCGGCCCCGGTCGTGCCCGCCAGCGACCTGGCAGACCGCGCCGAAGCCGCCCTTCCCTTCCGCCTCACCGGGGCGCAGACCCGCTCACTGGCCGAACTGCGCGCCGACCTCGCCTCGGGCCAGCGCATGACCCGCCTGATCCAGGGCGATGTCGGCTCCGGCAAGACCGTGGTGGCCATGCTGGCCATGCTCGACGTCGCCGCCGCCGGCCTGCAATCGGCGCTCATGGCGCCCACCGAGATCCTGGCGCGGCAGCATTTCGAGACCCTGAGCGGTCCGCTCGCCTCTCAGGGCGTCCTGGCCGTCCTCCTTACCGGCCGCGACAAGGGCGCCGCCCGCCAGGCCAAGCTGGCCCAGATTGCCGATGGCCGCGCCGCCGTGGCGGTTGGCACCCACGCCCTCATCCAGGATGACGTGGTCTTCGCGCGCCTGGCTTTCGACGTCATCGACGAGCAGCACCGCTTCGGGGTTTCGGAACGGGCGAAGCTGCAGGCCAAGGGGGCCGGCGTGCACCTCCTGGCCATGTCGGCGACGCCGATCCCGCGGACCCTCGAGCTGACGGTATTCGGCGACCTCGACGTCTCGCGGCTGGACGAAAAACCGCCAGGGCGAATCCCGCCGGCCACCCGGGCCGCGCCGATGTCACGCCTCGGCGAAGTGGTCGACCGGCTCGAGGCGGCGGTGCACGCCGGCAAGCAGGCGTTCTGGATCTGCCCGCTGGTCTCGGAGTCCGAAGTCCTGGACCTCGCCGCCGCCGAGGGCCGGGCGACTCAGCTGCAGGCCCGCCTCGGCGATGCCGTGGGCTTGGTGCACGGCCGCCTTCCCCCCGCGGAAAAGGACCGGGTGATGGGCGAGTTCGCCGAGGGCCGCCTGGCGGTGCTGGTCGCCACCACGGTCGTGGAAGTTGGCGTCGACGTGCCGGCGGCGACGATCATGGTCATCGAACAGGCCGAGCGCTTCGGCCTCGCCCAGCTGCATCAGCTGCGCGGGCGGGTGGGCCGTGGCGGCGGCGAGTCGAGTTGCGTGCTGCTCTACGACCCGCCGCTCTCCGACATCGCCAGCCGCCGGCTCGACATCCTGCGCCGCACCGACGATGGCTTCGTGATCGCCGAAAAGGACCTCGAGCTGCGCGGCGGCGGCGACCCGCTCGGCCTCGCGCAGAGCGGCTTTCCGGCCTACCGCCTGGCCGATCCGGCGGCGCACCGCGACCTCATTCGCGCCGCCGCGGACGACGCCCGCCTGATCCTGGCGCGCGATCCGCGGCTCGAAAGCCCGCGCGGCCGGGCCGTGGAAGCCCTGCAGGCGCTGTTCGACTGGCGGGCCGGCGCGGCGATCAACCGGGCCGGCTAGAGGCGAGATACGCCGTCTTGCGCGCCAGGGCGTCGGCCTCGAGGTCGGCCCAGAACAGGTTGTACGACGGCGTCCGGAGCCGTTCGACCCAGCCTCCCTGCGGCTGCAACGAGGCGCTGCGCGGCTGACTCACGCGGAGGATGCCGCCGCGGCACTGGGCGCCGACCTGGCGGGCCATGAAGCCCGGTCGGGTTCCCCACTCCAGGCCGGTGGCGTCGGCGGCGCCGAGGTTGAGCCGCGGCGGCGCATCGTCGTCGCTCCGTGCGCCAAGGAGCGGGTTCACACACAGGATCGGCGCGTGGCCGAGCCCGACCAGCCGGCCGTCCGGCCCCCAGACCAGGCTGCGGGTGTAGATGTTGAGGATGCGACGAAAGTCGGCCGGGCCGGCCGAGATCCAGGCGACCATGCAGCCGGACTCGCTACGCGCGCCGCAGGCTGGCAGCGCAGGCTCGTCGGCGCGAACCGTGGTCTCGATCAGATAGGCGGCCACGAGTCGGCGGCGGAGGTCGGGTTGGGTCTCGATCTCGTCGGCGAGCAGGCGCGCGGCCAAGGTTCCACCCTGCTCGACGCCGACCAGAATGAACGGCCGCCCCCCCGAAAAATGCGACAGGTAGAAGTCGAAGGCCGCCTTGACGTCTCCGTACGCGAATTGCCGAGCCTCGAGCGCGTCGTCGAATAGCGTCAGCGAGGTGTAGAGGCTGGCCTGGCGGTAGCGGGGCGCGAAGACCGCGCCTGCCGCCGCGAAGGGGGCCGCGTAGTTGGGGGCGATCGAACGCGCATAGAGCGCGGCGGCGGCGGGATCGTTGATCGGGCCGTTCCAGTCCTTGCCGCCGTCGAAGGTGGTCGGGTGGATGAAAAAGACATCGACGTCACGCCGCTCGCCGGGACGCGGCAGCTGGTCCCACGCCTCGCCCAAGGCGTAGTTCGGCGCCGGCGGCGGCCGATAGACGGTGTAGGGGACCTGCGGATTGAGGAACGCCTCCAGGACATCGTCCTGCCAGACGAAGAACGCCGCCAGCGCGAGCGCCGCGGCGATGCCGCTCCAGAGAATCAGCCAGAATCCGAGACCGCGCCGGGCCATGTCTTCCGATACATGACCTGGGATTGGCGCGCGAGCGTGGCGGCAATTCCGATGCCAGCGGGTCGGTCAACACACGCCGCAGCGTTCACCGATATGGGTCGGGCGTCGCCAGATATGTCTGCACATAATCCGTCACGCCTTCTTCCAGCGTAGCGAAGGGGGCTTCGTAGCCAGCCGCCCGCAATCGCTCCATACGGGCCTCGGTGAAGTATTGGTATTGCCGGTCGAGCCCGTCTGGCATGTCGACAAAGACGATGTTCGGCGCCTGGCCCGCGGCCTGGAAGGCGGCCAGCGCAAGGTCGTGGAAGGTGCGCGCCGCGCCCGTGCCGAGGTTGAAGATGCCGCTCACCTCGCTGTGGTCCAAGAGCCAAGCCGCCACGTTCGCAGCGTCGCGCACGTAGACGAAATCGCGCTTCTGGCCGCCGTCGGGGATCTCCGAGCGGTAGGACTTGAACAGGCGCACGGTGCGGCCGGCCGCGACATCTGGCCAGATCTTGGCGATGACCGAGCGCATCTCGCCCTTGTGGCCTTCGTTGGGCCCGTAGACGTTGAAGAACTTCAGGCCCGCCCATTGCGGCGGCGCCTGACCCCGCGCGGCCCGGCGCACCGCCCAGCGATCAAAGAGGTTCTTGGACCAGCCATAGGCGTTGAGCGGCCGCAGATCGGCCAGCGCCTCGGGATGTGAGTCATCGTCGAATCCGCCGGCGCCATCGCCATAGGTCGCCGCCGACGAGGCGTAGATGAACCTGCGGTCGTGACCGGCGCACCAGGCGAAAAGCAGGCGCGAGAGGTTGAAGTTATTGGTGATGATCTTGTCGGCGTCCGGCTCCGTGGTCGAGGAGACGGCCCCCATGTGGATCACCGCCTCGAGGTCGCGGCCGTCCAGCCAGGCGCGCAGGTCTTCCGGTTGAACGAAGTCGGTGATCGGATGCTTGGCGAGGTTGCGCCATTTGCCGAGCGCCGCGCCGCGCAGTCGATCGCAGACCACGACATCGAGGCCGGAATCGGCGGTCAGTTCGGCAACGATGTTGGAGCCGATGAAGCCGGCGCCGCCGGTGACGAGGACCGTGCTCATCGGCGGGCGGCCTTCGCCAGAGTAGCCGTGGTCGAGTGGCCGTCGACGAAAGTCGCGATGCGAACCTCGCCGCCCCAGCCGCGCACCAGATCGGCGCCGACGACGCTTTCCGGCGTGTAGTCGCCGCCCTTGACGAGCAGGTCGGGCCGGGCGGCGGCGATCAGATCTACGGGCGTATCCTCGTCGAAGACGGTGACCAGGTCGACACAAGCCAACCCGGCCAGAACCAAAGCCCGCGCCTCAAGCGGATTGATCGGGCGTTCAGGGCCTTTGGCGCGTTGCACCGAGGCGTCGGAGTTCAAACCCACGATCAGGCGATCACACCAGCTTCGCGCCTGGGTGAGATAGGCCACGTGACCGGGATGAAGGATGTCGAAACAGCCATTGGTGAAGCCGACCCTCAACCCCCGGTCGCGCCAGCGCCCGATCTGGCGCAGCATGCCTTCGCGGGTGACGATCTTGGCTTCGGTCGGTTCGCGGTGGGCGGCGAGTTCGGCCTCGAGCAGCTCGTCGGCCGAGGCGGCGGCGACGCCGGCCTTCTCCACCACCACGCTGGAGGCCAGCAGGGCGATTTCCACGGCCTCGCTGAGGTCAGCGCCGCCAGCCAGCGCCAGACCAAGGGTGGCGAGCGCCGTATCGCCGGCCCCGGCGGTATCGAAGACCTCCGGCGGCGGCCGACGGAAGTGGCGAACCGCGCTGTCGCGCACGGCCAGGCTCATGCCCTGGGCCGCCCGGGTGACGAGAATGGCGCGGCAGGCCGAACCCGCCAGGGCCGCCGCGAGCGCCGCCTCGATTTCGGCGTCGGTCGTGGTCGGCAGTCCGGTGGCGAAAGCGAGTTCGGCCGCGTTCGGCTTGACGAGGTCGGCGTCGCCATAGCGGCCGAAGTGGCGGGCCTTGGAATCGACGATCAGGGGTGCGCCGGCGGCCTTGCCGGCGGCCAGGCAGGCCTCGATGACCCGCGGGGTGACGACCCCCTTGCCGTAGTCGGACAGCAGGATGGCGCGGACATCCGCGGCCGCCAGGGCCACATGCTTGACCAGGGTGTCTTCTGTGACGGCGTCGATGGGACGCGTGGTCTCATCGTCGACGCGGAGCAGTTGCTGACCGCCGGCGACGAACCGCGTCTTGGTGGTGGTGGGCCTGCCCGACTCGACGACGATCCAGCTCGGCAGGCCTCCGTCGTCCAGCAGGTCGTCCGCTTCCTCAGCGGCGCGATCGTCGCCCAGCACGCCGACGAGGGTCGGCTCCCCGCCCAGGACAGAGATGTTGCGCGCCACGTTGCCGGCCGCGCCCAGCATGACACTGTCTCTCTGGCGGGCGAGGATCGGCACCGGCGCCTCCGCCGACACCCGGCCGACCGTCCCGTAGACGAAGCGATCGACCATCACATCGCCCACCACCAGCACCGGGGCGCCGGCCATGGCGGCGAGCCGAGTCTGCAGGGCGATGATCTCCATGCCTCAGGCCGCGCGTCGTTTGCTGAGCGCGTCGTAGGCGAGAAGCTCGGCGAGGAGCGGTTCGAACTCGCCCAGGGGCACCATGTTGGGGCCGTCTGACGGCGCGTGGTCGGGATCCTGATGGGTCTCCATGAACACCGCCGCCACGCCGACCGCCACGGCGGCGCGGGCCAGGGCCGGCACGAACCGACGCTCCCCGCCGGAGCTTTCCCCACGCCCGCCCGGCTGTTGCACCGAGTGGGTGGCGTCGAAGACCACGGGGCAGCCGATTTCGGCCAAGACTGGGAGAGCGCGCATATCAGATACGAGCGTGTTGTAGCCGAACGAAACCCCGCGCTCGCAGGCCATGACGTTGGGGTTGCCGGCGCCGGTGGCCTTGGCGATGACGTTCTTCATGTCCCACGGGGCCAGGAACTGGCCCTTCTTGATGTTGAGGGCGCGGCCGGTCCGCGCGGCCGCGACGATCAGATCGGTCTGGCGGCAGAGAAATGCTGGGATCTGCAACACGTCGACCGCCTCGGCGGCGATGGCGCAATGCTCGATCTCGTGCACATCGGTGAGGACCGGCAGGCCGACGGTCTCGCGGATCTCGGCGAAGATCGGCGCCGCCTCCTTCAGGCCGATCCCACGCGCCGCCGCGCCGGAGCTGCGGTTGGCCTTGTCGAAGGAGGTCTTGTAGATCAGGCCGACGCCGAGACGCTGCGCGATCTCCTTGAGCGCGTGGGCCATCTCGAGGGCGTGGGCGCGGCTCTCGAGCTGGCAGGGGCCGGCGATCACCGCCAGGCGCTCCGCGTTGCCGATGCGCACCGCCGGACCCGAGGCGACGGCGATCTCGACGACGGGGTTGGGCGACATGAAGCGGGAAGTCCTTGCGCGTGCGGGCAGCCGATTAGACCAGATCGGCGTTTAATGCGAGCGGCCCACCAGGATGGCGCGCGGATCGGCCCACCAGAGATCCGACGCGAGGTCTTGACCGTAGACGCTTGCAGACGGACGCTTCTGTTCGTCTGGGACTTAAGGACGCTTATGGCGACTGACGTGGCGCTGGCGGACCAACCGGAGCTTCGGCGCGCGCCGGCGGCGTTCCGCAGCCTGGTGTCGATCGCGGCGCGCAACTGGCGCCAGGGCTCCCTCACCTTCATTCTGCCATCCGGCAAAGAGCTACGCGTCCAGGGCGACGAGCCGGGCCCCGAGGGGCGGCTGGTCGTGCGCGACTACCACTTCGTCTCGCGGGTGCTGACCTCGGCCGACATCGGCTTTGGCGAGGGTTTCATGGCGGGGGAATGGGATACGCCGGACCTCTCGGCCCTGCTCGAGGCCCTGACGATCAATTTCGATCGCTTGGGCAAGCTGGTGCAGGGGAACCTCGTGATGCGGGCGCTAGGCCGTCTCGCCCACGGTCTGAACCGAAACAGCCGCTCCGGCGCACGCCGCAACATCCACGCCCACTACGATCTGGGCAACGCCTTCTACGCCCGCTGGCTCGACCCCAGCATGACCTATTCGTCGGCCCGTTTCGAGCGTCCGGGTCAACCGCTCACCGAGGCGCAGCGTCACAAGTACGCCACCCTGGCGAGATCCGTCGGCCTGGAACGCGACCGCCATGTGCTGGAGATCGGCTGTGGCTGGGGCGGCTTCGCGGAGTTCGCGGCCAAGGAGGTGGGGGCCAAGGTCACCGCCTTGACCATCTCACAAGAGCAGCTCGCCTTTGCGCGGCGGCGGATATTCGATCAGGGACTTGCCGAGCGCGTCGACGTGCGGCTGCAGGACTATCGCGACGCCCGCGGCCAGTTCGACGCCGTGGCGTCGATCGAAATGTTCGAGGCGGTGGGCGAGCAATACTGGCCGGCCTTCTTCGCCAAGGTGCGCGAGGTCCTGGCCCCAGGCGGCCGTGCCGGTCTGCAGATCATCACCATCCGCGACGAGCTCTTCAAATCCTACCGAGAACGATCTGATTTTATTAAAAAATATGTCTTCCCGGGCGGCATGCTGCCGAGCGAGACTCGGCTTCGCGAGGAGGTTGATCGCGCCGGCCTCGAGTGGGGTCAGGTCGCACGCTTCGGCCAGAACTATGCGGAAACCCTGGCCCAGTGGGCCTCGTCGTTCGAAGGGGCCTGGGAGGAGATCCGCGTGCTCGGTTTCGACGAGCGTTTTCGCCGCCTGTGGCGTTTCTACCTGAGCTACTGCGAAGCTGGATTCCGCACAGGCCGCACGGACGTGGTGCAGCTAAGCGTGGCGCGAGGCTGAGGGGCAGCCACGCTCCATCTTGCATCGTCGCCCTGTCCAGACGATGTAGCCGCCATGCCCGTCGACATCCGACCGAGCGTCCTGGAAGCCATAGGCCGGACGCCCCTGATCCGCCTGCGCCGGGCCAGCGAGCACACCGGTTGCGAGATCCTCGGCAAAGCGGAGTTCGCCAATCCCGGCCAATCGGTGAAAGATCGCGCGGCTCTCTACATCGTGCGCGACGCCG
>JBEKQJ010000098.1:0-9971 GCA_049519835.1 Caulobacteraceae bacterium
CGGACAAGCCGGTGATCTTCGGCTTCCACGGCTATCCGTCGCTTGTTCATCGGCTGACGTATCGGCGGGCCAATCGCGGGCTGCACGTGCATGGATATCGCGAGGAAGGAACCATCACGACGGCGTTCGACATGCGCGTGCAGAACCAGCTGGACCGTTTCCATCTGGTCCAGAATGCGGTCGACCGCCTGCCACACCTGGGCAGCCGGGGGGACTATCTGAAGCAGACCATGCGCGACAAACTGATCGAGCATAAGGCCTACATCGATCGGCACGGCCTGGACCTGCCTGAAATCCGCAACTGGAAATGGGGCGAGACGACCGACGTCTAGAGATGGATCGGCCGATTCTCCTGGCCGCCGGTAGAACGTCAGGTTGGCTGCTGTGGCGAGACTTGTCCGGCAGCGTGCGCCGCCGCGCCGTTCCTAGTTAAACGCTTGGAACAAGCGGCTCATTGGCGGCGGCCGCCAGGGCCATCCGGGCCAAGGCGGGAAGCGACCTCGATCCGGTCTTCCGCATGATCGAGGCGCGATGGGTCTCCACGGTCCTCTGGCTGATACCGAGGTCCACGGCGATGTTTTTGCTCGGGTTTCCGGCCAGGACCATGTCCATCACCTGATGTTGGCGATGGGTGAGGCCGGCCACCAGGCGGGCCGCATCGGCGCGCCAGGCGTGGAGCTTGGTCTCATCCCGCGAATGGTCGAGCGCCATGTCGACGCTGGCCAGAAGGTCCTCCATCGAGACCGGCTTCTCGATGAAGTCACGGGCGCCGGCCTTCATGGCCTGCACCGCGATGGTGACGTCGCTGTTCGCCGTGATCATGATCGCGGGGATTTGGCGTCCTTCCGTGTGCAGCCGCTCCAACAGCTCCAGGCCGCTCAGGCCGGGCAAATAGGCGTCCACCAGCAGACACCCCTCGCGCGATGGATCGTAGGCCGCCAGGAAGGCTTCCGCGGTCGCGAAGCCCTGGACCGCCCTGCCGTCCTCCTCCAGCACGCTGCACAGGCCTTCGCGCACCTGCGGGTTGTCGTCGATGACGAAGATGATCGGCCTGGATTCGTCCGCGCCGGACTCATGGGTTGGCGGCGTCGCGCGCGGCCTTGGCCTGGGAATCAGATTCTGGATCAGCCTTGCCAGTTCCGGAAGTTTCACGGGCTTGTTGAGCTGGATGCAATCCTGCGCCGAGGCCCGGCGAAGGGTCTCTGTCGAAATGTCGCCGGTGAGGATGATGGCCGGAAGCGGCTCGTGAAGCCGCTCGCGGATCCTGGCGATCACCTCGAGCCCGGTCATGCCGCCGGGGAGATTGTAGTCGGCGAGGATCACGTCGGGCCGCAGTCCGCCGCGGGCGACAAAATCCAGCGCGCCGGCGGCGTCGGTCGCGATCGCCACGCGATGACCCTCGCCCCTGAGGAGCAGCGCCAGCAGATCGCGAATATCCGGATCGTCCTCGATGACCAGAACCTTGCCCTTGCGACGGAGCCCCACGTCGGAGTCCTGATCAAACCCGACCTTCGGGTGCGGCGAGGGCGCGGCATTAGTGTCGGGTATCGGAACCTCGATGGCGAAGACGGAGCCCTTTCCCGGCCACGACCGGACGCGCACGCGGTGCCCCAGAAGTTCGCCTAGCCGCTGCACGATGGAAAGCCCAAGGCCCATGCCCCGGCTGCGCTCCCGCCCGGCGTTGGCGATCTGATGGTACTCAGCGAAGATTTCCTGCTGGTCCTCTTCGGCGATGCCGATCCCGGTGTCCCAAATCTCCACGCTCAGGAGGCCCTTGCGTCGTCGGCATCCGACCAGGACACGACCCTTTGGGGTGTATTTGAACGCGTTGGAGACCAGGTTGCGGATCATCTGTTCGAGCAGCGCCGGGTCACTTCTCACCGCCGCCTCGCAGGCGACAACACGCAACTCCAGCCCCCCGGCCTGGGCATGATAGGTGAACTCGTCCTGCAGGCGCCTGAGCAGGTCGCCGATGGGAAAAACGGACACCTTTGGCCGGACCACGCCGGCCTCGATCTGGTTGATGTCCAACAGGGTGTTCAGCATCCCCGACATGGCGCCGAGCGTCTGTTCCAGGCGCTTGACCAGTTCCTTTTCGCGATCGCTCTGCACGGACTTCGCCAGCAGGCCCTGCAGAAACGCCAGCGACTGCAGCGGCTGGCGCAGGTCGTGGCTGGCCGCGGCGAGAAACCGTGACTTGGCGACATTGGCGTGATCGGCGTCGAGCTTGGCCCGTTCCAGGGCCTTGGCGGCGCGTTTGCGGTCGGTGATGTCGGTAAAGGTGATGACCACGCCTTCGACGGCGTTATCGTGGGCGTGGTAGGGCGAAATGCGGCGGGTGAACCAGACGCCGTTCTGACCCTCGATCTCCCGTTCAACCGGCGCGGACGTCTCGAGCACCGCGCGAGCGTCTTCGGTGAGGGCGCTGTCGCCGGCGAGGGAATGCAGGTCCGCCAAGGGCCGCCCAATGTCGCCAGGCAGGATATTGAACAAGGCTCTCGTGGCGGGCGTGAAGAAGCGGATGTTCAGGCTCGCATCCAGGAAGAGTGTCGCCACATCGGTGCTGTAGAGCACATTTTGCAGATCGCTCGATGTCGTTCGTTGCCGCTCGAGCGTCTCCTGTAGCTGGGTATTGAGGGCGGTGAGCTCCTCATTGAGCGATTGCAGCTCTTCCTTGGAGGTCAGCAGTTCTTCGTTGGTCGACTGGAACTCCTCGTTGACCGAAAGCGCCTCCTCGTTGATCGCCTTCTGCTCCTCGCCGGAAATCTCGAGATTGCGGATGGCGCTCTGGAGTTCGGTCTTGGTGGCCGCAAGTTCGTGCTCGAGGTCGCTCAACTGGGCCTGATCGCCCGGCGCCGTGAGGCGTGCGGCGCCACTCGCCTGCTTCTGGGCGTCGACGAAACAGACCAACAGCAGATCGTCGCCGTCATTGGAGATCGGCTGCACCGAGATGTCGAAGTCGGCGGCCTGACCTTCATCGATATGGTCGCCGGGCACGACAACCCGGGCGCTGTTCTGGACCGCCAACTGAATCGCCGCCCTGAGTTTCGTGCGCAGACCCGGCCTCGCCATCGCGAGCAGATCCTGGGTGGGATGGCCCGGCGCCACACGCAGATAGCGGTCGGTCGGCCCCAACGAGAACAGGCATTCGTGGCGCTGGTTGATCAGCACCGCGGCCGGCGCGTAGGCCTCCATGACGAGACGGCGACAAAGGTCCGCCAGGGCGGTCTGACGAGAGGGAGCGGATGGCTGCGCCAGCCGCGTCTGCGACCGAACCCCTTCGCCGGCGCCTACGGAGAATCCCAGATCCCCCGGCCGGCTCTTACCGACCCGTCGATAGAGCCGCTCCGACTTGGCCACGATCTCGAAGCGGTCGGAGCCGGCGCCCGCCGTCTCGGAGCTGCCCAGGAGCAAAATCCCACCGGGAACCAGTGCGAAGTGAAACAGCGCCAGCACCTTCACCTGCGCCTCAGGGCTCAGATAGATCAGCAGATTTCGGCAGGAGATCATGTTCAGGCGCGAAAACGGCGGATCGGCCAGCACGTCCTGGATCGTGAAGACAACGGCCGCGCGCAGATCCGGCAAGACCCGATAACCGCGGTCTTCCTTGCTGAAGAACCGGGCCAGACGGTCGGCGGAAACCTGGGTCTTGATGGTTTCGGGGTAGAGTCCCTCGCGTGCGACAGCCACCGCGTCAGGGTCGAGATCCGAGGCGAACAGCTGGAGCTTGATATCCAGCTTGGCCTCGGCGATCTGCTCGCGAAACAGCATGGCCAGGGAATAGGTCTCTTCACCGGTGCTGCATCCGGCGGTCCACACACGCAGCGGCTGACCGGGCGGATGATGTCTGACCAGGTCGCGCACCGTGGTGTGTGACAGGAGGTCGAAGACTTCGGAATCGCGGAAGAAGCTGGTGATGTTGATCAGCAGGTCCTTCGCCAGAAGGTCGAGTTCGGTCTCGTTCGCCTCGAGGGCGGCCAGATAGAGATCCATCCGGCCGGCGTCGATCCCGGCCATGGCCATGCGCCGCTCGACACGTCGCCGGAGCGTGCCGGTCTTGTAAAGGCGGAAATCGTGAGCCGTTTTATCCCGCAACAGTTCGATGATCTCGGGCAGGATATCGGGGTCCTGCTGGGAAGTCGTCGACGGATCGGCGGCTCGTGATGACCTGTCCATACCCTCGAAAAGGGCCGCCGGGATCTTGCCGGCGGCAAGGACGAGATCGACCAGCCCGGTGGCGATCGCGCTGCGCGGCATTCCATCGAAGGTCGCGTCCTCTGGATCCTGGGCGATGACCCAGCCGCCCGCCTCCCTGACCGAAGCGATACCCAGGCTTCCGTCGGCGCCGGTGCCGGACAGCACGACGCAGATCGCGTGTTCGCCGCAGCACTCGGCCAGCGAATGCAGCAGGAAGTCGAACGGCAGACGGGCGCCGTGCCGCTCGTGAGGCGCGGACAGATGCAGCCTCCCCGCCTCGACGCTCAAATTGACGCCGGGCGGGATGACGTAGACGTGCTCAGCTTCGAGGGTCATGCCCTCGGCCGCCTCGACCAGGGAAAGGGATGTGTGGCCTGACAGCAGTTCCACGAGCAGGCTGTCGTGGGTCGGGTCGAGGTGTTGGACCAGGATGAAGGCCATCCCGCTGCCGGCGGGCAACGCATCCAGAAATCGACGGAAGGCGTCGAGACCGCCGGCCGAAGCGCCAACAGCCACAACGGGAACTGCCCCAACGGGCGTCGGCGCGGACTCATGGCGGGCCGACCGCGGCGTGGCCACCTTACCCGCACCTGGCCGGCGCTGCGGCATCAGATTGTCTCGAAGAGCTTCCCAATTCGGGAAGACCTCTACGGTACCACGAATGTTCTCAATTGACGATGCTGCGGCGCCTACCCGCCTGGGGGCGCCGAACCTGACCGACTAGGTAGATTCCGAGTCTGCTCGGCCGGAACCATCTCTGTAGATTGACGTTGGGGGCGGCCCTCCGCCCTTTGCTCTGTCATGCTGAGGGGCGGTAAGGCAATGAAGCCATTGAGAATACTTGTCGTGGAAGACGAAGGAATCGTCGCGTTTCTGCTGGCTCAGATTCTCGAGAGCATGGGCCACGAGGTCTGTGGAATCGAGAACGACAAGGCTGGAGCGATTGCGGCGGCGAAGCGCTGCAAGCCCGACCTGATGATCGTCGATGACCGTCTCGGCCGCGACAGCGGCCTGACGGTGATCGAGACGATACTTCTGGACGGCTCGATGCCTCATGTCTTCGTCAGTGGCGACGTCTCCCGGATCCGGTCGTCGCGACCGCTGGCCGTCGTACTCGAGAAGCCGTTTTTCGAAGCGGATCTCGAGCAAGCCATCCGGCGCGCGTTGCCCCAACCGGCCGCCGTTTCTCATCTCTGCCCGATCGACCCGACGGGCGAGGGATTTGCCGCACGCGGACAGGTCGCGGATCGGGCGCCTTCGGCTGTCGCTAGCTTGGGTTCAGCCTGACAGGGCTAAGCTGTTTGCCACCCCCCGCCGAGCGCTTTGTAGAGCACGACGAGATCGGTGGACACGGACGCGGTGGCGTCGGCCAGTGACAGCGCGTTCTGCTGCTGCGTGCGTTCGGCGTCGAGCACGTCGATGAAATCGGCGACGCCGCTGGCGTAGCGTTGTCTGGCCAATTCCACCGCCTCACGGTTGCGCGCCACCGTCTTGGCCAACGACACCTCGCGAGCCTGGTCGGCGCCGTAGGCGGCCAGGGCGTTGTCGACCTCATGCAGGGCCGCCAGCACCGCGCCGCGGTAGGCGAGCGCGGCCTCCTTGGCCTGGGCGTCCTGGAGCCGGACGGTCGCCCGCAGCCGGCCGCCCTCGAAAATCGGCAGACTCACCGTCGGCCCCGCGACCAGGAAGCGGCTCGCCCAGTTGGCAAGGGTTGGAACGGTCTGGGATTGAAAGCCGCCCTGGGCGGTCAAGGTCACATCGGGATAGAGGTTGGCCACGGCGACGCCCACCCGCGCGGTGGCGGCGTGGAGGCGGGCCTCAGCCTCGCGAATGTCGGGGCGGCGGCGGGCGAGATCGGCTGGCAGGCCGATCGGCACGGTCGGCGGGGTCGGCGGGATCGGCTCGGACGCCTCCAGCTCACCCCGCAGCGCGCCCGGCTCCAGGGCCATCAACTTGCTGAGCTCGTTGATGTCCGCGGTAATCTGGCGGTCCAGCGCCGGCAGCTGGGACTCGGCGCTGGAGGTTTCGGCCGCGGCCCTGACCACATCGACCTGGCTGCTGAGGCCCGCGCGCCGGCGCTGGGCGGCCAGGTCAAGCAGATCCCGCTCCGTGGCGATATTTGCCACGACCAGCTGGCGCTTGGCCTGGGCGCCGCGCAAGTCGATGTAGGCGCGTCCCACATCGCCCAGGGTGGTGATCAACACCGCGCGGCTATCCTCGATCTGGGCCTCCGTGTCGGCCTTGGCCGCCTCGACCGAGCGCCGTACGCGGCCGAACAGATCGACCTCCCAGGAGGCGTCGAAGCCGAGCTGGTACTGGTCGTACGGGTTGGGGATGCTGACGCCCTTCAGTCCCGGAATGCTGCCGACCTTGCTGAACAGGGCGCCGGTGGGGGTGGATTCGCTTAAGCGGTTGACCTGGACGCCGGCGTTGGCGTCCAGGCTGGGCCAGGCGGCCGCGGCCGCGACGTCGCGCTGAGCGCGAGCCTCGGCGATGCGCAGCACCGCCTGTTTGGCGTCCAGGTTGGCGGCGGCGGTACGCTGGATCAGCGAGGTGAGCTCCGGGTCATTGAACTGGGCCCACCAGGCGCCGGCGTCGCCCGGGGCGGCGACGGTGACGCGGCTCGCCTGATCGGCCGTGGTCGCGGCGCTCGGGCTCCATTGAGCGGGTGTCTCGGCGATCGGCCGCTTGAAGTCGGGGCCGACCGTGCAGGCGGCCAGCGCCGCCGCGAGGGGCCCGGCCAGGATCAGGGTGACGAGGGGCTTGCGCATGGCCGTTTTCACCCGAGCCTATTGCGGAACATCCACGCCGCCGCGCTGAGCGTCACGGCGGCGATGATCGCCATCGGCCAGAGGTCGGAAACCAGCCGGTCGAGACCGGCGCCCTCCAGATAGACCCGGTGGACGAGGTCGATGGCGTAGCGAAGCGGGTTGATCGCGGTGAAGTCCTGCATGATCGCCGGCATGCTGCTGATCGGGGTGGTCAGGCCAGAGAGCAGGGCGAAGGGCATGATGGTGACGAAGGCGTAGAGCATGGCCTGCTGCATGGTCGCCGCGATCGACGAGACGAACAGGCCGATGCCGACCGCGGCCAGCAGGAACAAGATCAGCCCGACATAGAGGGTGATGTAGGAGCCGGCGAAGGGAATGCGGAACCAGAGCTGAGCGACCAGCAGGGCGTTGGTGGCCTGCACCGTACCGATCATCATGGCGGGTATGGCCTTCCCCGCCATGATCTCCACCGGGCGGAAGGGGGTGACCAGCAGCTGGTCGAAGGTGCCTTCCTCGCGCTCGCGGGCCACCGACAGCGCCGCCAGCATCAAGGTCGACATCATGGTGATGGTGCCGACCAGGGCCGGGATCAGATTCCAGCGGGTCTCCAGATTGGCGTTGTACCAGGCCCGCGCCGAGACCTGGACCGGCGGCTGCGGCAGGCCATGGTCGCTTCGCCAGTCGGTGTTGAAGGCGTCGACGGCCGCCCCGACATAGCCCAGGGCGGCGCCGGCGGTGTTGGAGTTGCGCCCGTCGGTGATCACCTGCACGGCCGGCTGTTCACCCGCCGAGAGCTGGCGCTGGAAGTTGGGGTCGATCTGGATCACCACCAGGGCCGTCTGGTTGTCGATCAGCGGCTTCATCTGAGCGGCCTGGGTCAGGTTGGCGACGCGATGGAACACGCCCGAGCCGTCCAGCTTGGCGAGCAGGGCCGAGGAGGCGGTGCTGCGGTCGCGGTCGAGGGCCGCGGAGGGGACGTTGGTCAGGTCCAGCGTCGCGGCGTAACCGAACAGCAGGCACTGCAGCACCGGCTGCAGCAGCAGCATGTTGCGGGTCCGCGCATCCTTGAGCACCGCCAGGATCTCCTTGCGGATCAGCGCCAGGATGCGGCGAAGGGAGGCGAGCATCGCCGCTCAGCCCAGCGACTTGCGCGTCGCCCGGCGGGTGAACGCCAGAAGGACGATGGCGACGGCCGCGAGGACGGCGGCGTTGGGCCAGATCACGCTCCAGACGTTTCCAGCCAGGAACAGGGTCTGCAGAAGGCTGACAAAGTAGCGGGCGGGCACCAGATAGCTGATCAGCCGCACCGCCAACGGCACGCTGCGCAGATCATAGATGAAGCCCGAAAGCATCAGCGCCGGCATGAAGGTGACCACCAGGGTCACCTGGCTGGACAGGAACTGGCTTTTCAGGCCCGAGGAGATGAGAAGGCCCATCGCCACCGACACCAGCAGATAGAGCATCGACACGCCCATCAGGATCGGGACCGAGCCTCGGATCGGCACGTGAAACAGGAACTTGGCCGCCGCCAGACACAGCAGCATGCCGCCCATCCCCAGCACGAGGTAGGGAACGGTCTTCCCCAGCAGGATTTCGTCGGTGCGCACCGGCGTGACGAACAAGGCCTCGAAGGTGCCGCGCTCCCACTCCCGCGCCACCACCATGGAGGTCATGAAGGCGCCGATCAGGGTGATGATCAGCACGATCAGGCCCGGCACCAGGAAGTAGCGGCTGTCGTTGGCGCTGTTAAACCACAATTGGCTCTGCACCACCGCCTGACCGCCGGCGGCGGGGGACGCCGCGCCTTCGGCGTCAACCCTGGCCCCCGCCTGGGCGACGGCGGCCTCGGCATAGGCCTCGACGATGCGGGCGGTGTTGCCGTCGATACCGTTGACCAGGATCTGGACCGTGGCGTCGCCCTGGGCCGAGCGGCGAGCAAAATCCTGCGGCACGCGGACGATGCCTTGGACCTGGCCAGACAGCATCAATTCCTGGGCCTCGGCCATCGACCGCGTCACCCGCGTCTGAAAGTAGGAAGACATCTGAAAGCTGGCGGCGATCTCGCTGGCCTGGGACGATGGATCCTCCAGCACCACGGCGATCGGCACGTTCTTGACGTCCAGCGACATGGCGTAGCCGAACAGCAGGATCAGCATCAGCGGCAGCACTACGCCGATGGCGAAACTGGACGGATCGCGGAGCACCTGGCGGCTTTCCTTGCGGATCAGCGCGCCGACGCGGCGAGCCTTGGCGGCGAGAGGCGATGGCGCGGCGTCGGTCATGCGGCCTTGTCCCGCGGCGCCTTGGCCCGCGCACCTTCGATCACGGCGATGAAGGCGTCCTCCATGGTCGGATGCTCATTCGACGCGGTGAGGCCCTTGGCGCGGATCTCAGCGGGCGTTCCCTGGGCGAGCACCCGACCGGCATCGAGGATGGCGATGTGATCGCAGTATTCGGCCTCGACCATGAAATGGGTGGTGACGATCACCGTCACCCCCTGCTGCGCCAGCGCGGTGATCCGCCGCCAGAACTCCCGCCGCGCCAGGGGATCGGCGCCGCTGGTGGCCTCATCCAGGAACAGGATATCCGGCTCGTGCAGCAGGGCCGCCGCCGTCGCCAGGCGCTGCCTGTAGCCTCCGGGCAGCTGGCCGCCGAGCTGGTCCGCCATGCCGGCCAGTTCGAACTGGGCCATGGCCCAGTCGATCCGCTGCTTGCGCCGCGCGCCATGCAGACCGTAGGCGCTGGCGAAGAAGTCGAGATTCTCGGTGACCGTCAGCTGGGCGTAGAGCGAGAACTTCTGGGCCACGTAGCCGATGTTCTGGCGCGCCGAGGCCGGGCTGCGCCTGACGTCGGCGCCGGCGATGGTCAGGGCGCCGCTGGTGGCGTTCAGGAGGCCGCAGAGCATTCGAAACGTGGTGGTCTTGCCCGCGCCGTTCGGCCCGAGCAGACCGAAGATCTCGCCTCGCCCGACCTTGAAGCTCACCTTGTCGACCGCGGTGAAGT
>JBEKQJ010000099.1:0-9966 GCA_049519835.1 Caulobacteraceae bacterium
TGCGTCAGAAGGGCGGTGTTCGATCCGGCCATTCCGCCTGCGCAACTTTCTGGCGCTGTGACACTGACGGTGTTCACCACATTCGACGCACAGCCGGCAAGTATCACGTTGCAGGGGACGTTTTCGTATCCTGAATTTGGCCGCCACACGCCGCTCAATCCCGGCACCCACCAGGTAACGGAACTTGGCAGCGTAAGCGCCTCCAGTGCGGATGGCGCGGCCTTTCTCGGATTCAGATACTCGAGATCGGGCGCTACCGGCGAGTTCGACTTCTAAGCAGGCCTGGCGTTTATGAACTCCTCCCTTGCTCTCCGCGACGACAGTCGCGGGGGCGAGGGAGGCACGCTACAGGAATGCATATGTCAGCTCTGGGTCGAGAGCGGCCGCCGCGACCGCGCCAGGAAGCAGACATTCTTGCCCCAGCGTCTGCCCAGACCGGTCCGGACCTCGATCGTCCGCTCGGGGTCGAACATCGTCGAGTTACCCGTTCGGAGCGGCTCGTCCGAGCTTGCCTCAGGCCACGACGCCGCTCTTGAACATCGCATCCACTTCGCTGGCGCTGTAGTTCAGCTCGCCAAGCACCTCATGGGTGTGCTCGCCCAGATGAGGGGCGCGTGGCCGCACCCCGACATCGACGCCCGGGAAAACAGCTGGGGGCGCCGGCGAGCGGAAGGTCTCGCCGTCATCGGCCGCGATGCGGAGGAAGGCGCCCGCAGCCTCGGCTTGCGGGTCCTCCGCCACATCGGCCGGCGTCTGCAGCGGCGCCCAGACCAGGTCGGCGGCGTTGAGCCGGCGCGCGATTTCGGCGAAGGGCAGGGCCGCGAAGGCCGAATCGAGCTCGGCCGTCAGCTCGCGCGCGTTCTTGCGGCGGGCTTTGCCGGTGGCGAACCGCTCGTCGGCGATCAGGTCCGGACGACCGACGGCTTCGGCCAGCTTCTCCCAATCCCGGCCTGTCCCGCGCGGGTTGCTGACCAGCCAGCGCCCGTCTGCGGTGCGGAAGTAGTTGGAGAGCGGCGCGATCGGATTGTCGCGCGCCCGCACGGAAGCCACGCGTCCGAACTTGAGCTGCACCGCCATGTCCGAGCTCATCAGATAGACGCCTGAACCGAGCAGGGAGGTCTGCACGAGGCGGCCTTCGCCGGTCCGCTGGCGCTCATAGAGCGCCGCCAGAATGGCCGAGACCGTGGCGAGCGAGGTCGCATGGTCGCCCATGCCCGAGGTTCGGTTGAAGGGCTCGGCGCCTTTCGGCGCGGTCATGTAGCCGATTCCGGAACGCGCCCAGAACGCGGTGACGTCGAACCCCGGCAGATGCGCATCGGGCCCCTCGAGGCCGTAGCCGGTGATCACGGCGTAGACCAGCCGTCGGTTCGCCGCGCGCAGGGTCGTATCGTCCAGGCCATACCGGAGCAGCGACACCGGCCGAACATTGGTGAGGAAGACGTCCGCGCCGGCGGCCAGCCGGGTCAGGGCCTCGCGGCCCTCCGGCTTGGTGATGTCGAGCACGATGGAGCGCTTGCCGCGGTTGTCGACCTCGAAGGTCGGGTTCGAGTCGAGCGCGTTGGCCAGGTCGCCGAAGATATGGCGCATGCTGTCGCCGCCCGGTCGTTCGACTTTGATCACTTCCGCGCCCCAGTCGCAGAGGATGCCGGCCGCGCCGGGGCCAGCGATGTAGGCGGAAAAGTCGACCACCTTCAGACCCTCGAGCAGCACGCGATGCCTCCTATTGGGTGCGAGCCAGGCGCCCCGTCTCGCGCCTGCAACGCTAGACCGACGAAGACCCACAGCGCTAGCGGCAGATACAGCGCGCCGCCGAATGTTGCCGGGCGGCCTCCGCGACGTACAACTGCGGACTTTGCGAACGACCGTGTGTGGACGCCCGCCAACCTGCGCACGCCGAACGGCCGCTTGCACCCTCATTCGAAGCGTAGCGACCGAGCGCCTCAGCAGCGGCGCGATGTGACTTGGTCTCAGGTAGCCAAGTTCACGATTTGGAAAATCAGGCCTGAAGCTAATTCACTGCTGTTCACTTAGATCGACCCCTAAAATCCGGCGTGGGAGACGGGATCGCCAAAGGTGGAGGTTGGACATGAGCGCCTTGGATGAGCGGCACGCTCAATATGATCAGCTGCGACAGGCGCACCCGGTGTGGTTCCACGAACCCACCCGCACCTTCATCCTCAGCCGCCTCGCCGACGCCCGGGCGTGGCTGGCCGACGCCGAGCAGTGGAAAGACGCCGACCTGGCTGAGGCGGGCGCGCTGGTGCGCAAGTTCAAGCCGGCGGACATGAACCGGCCTGGCGAGCGCGACGCCGGCATCGGCTGGATGGACGAGCCGGACCACTCCCGCGTGCGCCGTCCGATCCAGGCCGCGCTGATGCGGCGGGTGGCGGCGATGAAAGATGAGGTGGCGGCCATCGTGCAGGACCAGCTGGCGCGCCTGCCGGAAGGTGGCTTCGACCTCATCGCCGACTACGCCATGCCGATCCCGATCGCGGTGATCGGGCGGCTGCTCGGCATCGACACGGCTGACGCGGCGCGCTTCCGCGCCTGGTCGGAGGCGATGATCAGCGTGTTCGAACCAGATCCTTCCGAAGCGACGTCGCGGGCGAACAGGTCCGCAGCCATCGAGATTCTCGAATACCTCGACCGGGTGATGGCGGCGCGACGCGCGCACCCTCGCGACGACCTGGTCACCGATCTGATCGCCGAGCAGGCCGCCAGCGGCGCGCTCAGCGATGCGGAGATTCGCGTCAACTGTCTCAATCTGATGCTGGGCGGCAACGTCACCACCGCCGACCTGATCGGCAATGGGATCAACCTCCTGCTGCGCCACCCTGGCGAGCTCGCCAAGCTGCGCGCCGACCCGGTGCTGATCGTCCCGACCGTGGAGGAGATCCTGCGCTTTGAGCCGGCGGTGGAAGGCGCCCAGCGCATTGCCTCGCGCAACCTGACGCTGCGAGGCTGCCCGGTGCGCGCACACCAAGTGGTGGCGGTGGCGACGCCAGCGGCCAACCGAGACCCGGCCGCCTTCACCGATCCGCACCGTTTCGACATCGCCCGCCGTGAGGCGCCGCACATCACTTTCGGGGCCGGCGCGCATATCTGCATCGGCGCGCCGCTGGCGCGACTGGAGGCGAGGACGGCGATCTGGGCTCTGATCGAGCGATTCCCAAACCTCACCCTCGCTGATCCGCAAGCGCCGGCTGAATGGCGCCCGACCGGATCGTCGTTCCATGGCCTCGTGCGTCTGCCGGTGCGCGTCTAGCCGGGCCCGGCGAAGATGCCGACGAGCTTTTCCATCAACCAGTCCACGGCCGCGTCCGGCGCATCGGATCGGCGCACGGCCTTCACGGCCATGCGAAACGGCGGAAAGGGCTGTTCGAGGATCTGCAGGCCGAGGCGGTCCGCGTAGCGCGTCGCCAGCCGCCGCGGACATTCGGCCAGCACGTCGCTCTCGCTGACCAGCAGCATCACGCTTTCCCACTGGATGAGATAGGCGTGCGTGCGCACAACGTCAGGGCTCGGCAGTTCGCCGTAGCTGTCCGTCATGGCCTTGGCGTCGTGCGACGGCTCATCGGCGAGCATGCCGTCCGGGTTGCCGATGAACACATGCCCGATGGTGGCGTAGGTCTTGTAGTCCACCCTGGCCGTCACCGTCGGGTGCCCGACCCGCGCGATGACGCAGTAGTCATCCTCGAAGAGCCGTTGGGAGATGAGGCCGCGCGGCGTCTGGTCGAAGACGCCGAGTGCGATGTCCGCCTCGTCGCGACGGACGGCCCGCAGCGCCTGGGTGAGGTAGGCCGGACGGGCCGAAAAGGTCGCGTTCGGCGCCTCACGGCGAAAGATCTCCACCAGCGGCGGCGCAAGCAGCGTGGCGATGTGGTCGGCGCAGACAATGCGAAAGCGCCGATGGCTTTCGGCCGGATCGAACCCGGTCTCGCCACTCGTCGCCTCACCCAGCAGCGCGATCACCGCCTCGATCTTCGGTCCCAGCTCGATGGCGCGCTGGGTGGGCTCCAGGCCGTGCGATCTGCGGATGAACAGCGGGTCGCCGAAGGCGTCGCGCAGACGGGTCAATGCGTGACTGATGGCCGAGGGGCTGAGCCCGAGCTGGCCGGCGACGGCGCTGGCGCGCCGACGCAACAGCCGCTCGCGGAAAATCAACAACAGGCCGCCGTCGACCTTCCTGATTTGCATCGCGTCGAATTCAGCCATGAGGTCATTTCAGTATGTCGCATTCAACGGGTCGTCTAGGCTCGTGGCGTCAAAGGAAGGGATCGATGGCCGCCAGCGTGGACGCCAATCTGGAACCCGCCGCCGCTCCGGCGATCGCACCGCGCGCGTTCGCCGCGATCGGCCGTCTGGCCGCGCCGCTCACGGCGTTCTTCGCGGTGCAGAGCGCCACCAATCTCGCCTGCACCGCCATCCTCGGTCGGCTCGGCGACGCCACGCTGGCCGGCGTCGGCGCGGCCTCGACAATCTATGGCGTGCTCCTCGCCTTGATGTTCGGCGCCGATGCGGCCGTCCAGGCGACCGTCTCTCGTCGTGCAGGCGCCGGCCGTCCCGACCTCCTCGGCCAGATCCTGATCGACGCCCTCGCGATCACCTTGCCGCTGGGCGCGGCGGTGACGCTGGGGCTCTGGTTCGGCGCATCGACGCTGGTCTCGGCGACGCTGCCGGACCCCGCGGCGGCCGCCATCGGCGCAGCCTGGCTGAAGGCAGCCGCGCCCTCCGTGTTGCTGTTCGCCCTGACGATCCCGATCAACGCCTGCTGGATCGGCTCAGGCCGCCCGGCGATCGCCTTCGCCGTCACCGCCTTCCTCGCGCCACTGCAGGCTGCAGCGACCTACGCCCTGGTGTTTGGCTTGGGGCCGGTCCCGGCCTTCGGCGGCGCCGGCGCGGGACTGGCGATCACCCTCGCGTGCGCCGTCGGCGGAGGCTTCCAGCTCGCTCTGGTCGCCCGCCCGGGCGCGATTTCCGGCTTCCTGCGCGCGCGGCCGAAGATCGGTGGGGCCGGGTCGGTCGCCGCCCTCGCTTGGCCGATCAGCGCACAGCAGGCTTTGTCGCAAGTCGGCTTCATCGTCGCCTACCTGATCGTGGCCCGCCTTGGCGTCGCGACCATCGCCGCCACCGATGTGCTGATCACGCTGGCGACCGTGCCGGCGCAACTGGCGGTGGGGATCGGCGTCGCGTCAGCCACCCTCGTCGGTCAGACGCTGGGGCGGGGCGACCCGGCCGGGGCCCGGCGCTGGGGCTGGCGCGCCGCGACCGTGGGGCTTGTCTGCAGCGCGCCGTTCACGCTCGTGGCGCTGCTGGCCACGCGGCCGATGCTCGGCCTTTTCCTGCACGATCCCGCCGCCTTGGCGATCGCCGTCTGGCCGGTCCGGATCGTGGGGCTGAGCATCGCGGCGCAGACGACCGTGCAGGTGCTCTCTTTCTCGCTGCGAGGCGCGGGGGCGACGCGGACCGGGGCCGGCATCGCCTTCGCCAGTCAATGGCTGGCGCAACTGCCGCTCTCCTGGTGGGCGGCCGTGACGCTCGGCTACGGCCTCATCGGCCTCTCGTGCGTCCAGCTCCTGGTCGTCGTCGCCGAAGCGGCGGTGACCGTCCGTGTCTGGATCGGTTCTCGCTGGACGTTTCACCGAACGCTGTCAAAGCCGGCCTGATAACGATTGGCTGCCTCGCCCTCGACGGCGTGGCCAGGCAATGTCCATCTTGGGGCGGCGACCGCGTCCGCTCAGGGTCGCAAGCGGCCCTCGACATTGGCCGCGCACTCGCAGCGGCGACTCAATGACCTGCAAGGTAATTGCGGCGTGTCAGGCCGAACGACACCTTGTCGGCGGATGAAGGGCGGAGGTCGCAATGAACCGGTTTCGGATACTTCTTGGCGTAATGTTGACGGCGGTCGCGCTCTACACAGGAATCACGATCGCTGGTCATGGATGGAACTTGCTGCCGGTGTTCTTTGGCGACATCGGGAAGTTCGCATGGCCAGGGCAGTTCGACCTGGACTTCATGTGCATGCTGGCGTTGTCCGCGCTCTGGGTGGCCTGGCGCCATCGGTTCTCGGCTGGGGGCTTGGGTCTCGCCGTCGTCGCCTTCTTCGGCGGCACGCCGTTCCTCTGCGTGTACCTGCTCGTCGTCAGCCTGCGGGCCAAGGGTGGGATAAGCGAAATCCTCCTCGGCGAGTCGCGCGCGACCGCCCGCGCAGACCCCGCAATGTCTGCCTAGGATCGACCTCAGCCACCACCGCCGTGCCGAAGAGCGGATGTTCGCTCCGTTCGCTGCGGGTGGCGGGTGGATTGCACGCCGCAAGCTGATCTGCCGGCGCTCGCCCTTCGTATCAACGATGATCTGGTTGGAGGCAGGAGGGGAGATGGCGCTGAACCGCCAAGCCGCGCTCGGCGCGCCCCGGATTCGGGTGTGGAAACCGTCGTCTCGCCTCTGCGCGCCAAGCCTGACTGGGAAGGCCTGACAGGATGGCCGCCGATAGGGCAGTCTGGCTCCGCGCCAAACTTGGCACGCTGGACATTGGCCCAGCGCCCCCACGTCTCCTTCGTGACAACGAGATCCTGGTCCGCAACGGCGCCGTGGCGATCAATCCCGTCGACTGGATGACTCTGGTTGTCGGCGACGTCATCTTTCCCTGGCTGACCTACCCCTTCGTTCTGGGCTCGGATGTCGCCGGCGAGGTGGTGGCGCTCGGCGCGGGCGTGACACGATTCAAGGTCGGCGACCGTGTGCTCGGCCACGCGGTCGGCGCGGAGAAGTCGCGAAACGACCCAGCCGAGGGCGCGTTTCAGACCTGTACCGTGCTGCTCGATCACATGGCCTGCCCGATTCCAGCGTCGATGGCCTACGAGACCGCCGCGGTTCTCCCCCTGGGTCTGTCGACGGCGGCCTGCGGCCTCTTTCAGAAAGAGTTTCTGGCGTTGGACTATCCCGTTGCCGACCCCCAGCCCAACGGAAAGACGCTGTTGGTCTGGGGCGGGTCGACGAGCGTCGGGAGCAACGCGATCCAGCTCGCCGTGGCGGCGGGTTACGAGGTGGTCGCGACCGCCTCCCCGAAGAACTTCGCCTATGTGAAGGCGCTCGGCGCCACCACAGTCTTCGATTACCGGAGCGCGACGGTGGTGGCCGACATCCGGCGCGCGCTTGAGACGCGCACCCTCGCCGGCGCGCTCGCGATCGGCGTTGGATCAGCCAGCGCCTGCGTCGCCGTCGTCAGCGCATGCGAGGGCAACAGGTTCGTCGCCATGGCGACTCCCGCCGTGTCCTTTGAGCGGGCGCCCACTGGCGCAGCCCGGACATTTTGGCTGATCCCGACGTTCGCACGCATGATCGCGACGACCGCGACGACGACGATCCGAGCGCGGCTCACGAAGGTCGGGGTGAAGTTCATCTGGGGCGGCGCCCTCGTCGATAACGAGGTGAGCCAGATAATTTATAGCGATTTCCTGCCTCGTGCGCTGAGCGACGGTCGCTACACGCCCGCGCCGCCGCCGCAGGTTGTCGGCTGCGGGCTCGATGCTATCCCCGGCGCGCTCAAGATTCAGAGAAGTGGAGTATCTGCTCGGAAGATCGTCGTAGCGCTCTAGCGCGGGCCAGTGGGGGTGGCGGACCCAAGCGCCCGCTTTGGGCGATGGACTCAATCGGTGACCGCAAACCGCGACTTTTGCCGGAACACACGCGTGGGTGATGAAGCAACGGCTGACCAACACGAATTTGAGGACGCCGGAATGGAGCCGAGGACCACAGCCGTGAGGCGACACACCAGAACCGATCTGTTCGGCGCGATCATTTCGGTCTCGGTCACGCTCTTGATCGGCGCCATCGGCGCGGTGGCGACAGCTTCCAGCGTCCACTCCTGGTACGCCGGTCTCGCCAAGCCCAGCTTCAATCCGCCGAACGCCGTCTTCGCGCCCGTCTGGACCTTTCTCTACATCCTGATGGGCCTTGCGGCCTGGCGGGTCTGGCGTGTCGCCAGAGCCCACGGCGATGCATGGGCCGCGCTGCGGCTGTACCGCTGCCAGCTCTACCTGAATCTGGCCTGGTCGCTGATCTTCTTTGGCGCGAGGCGGCCCGATGTCGCCCTGGCGGAGATCGGGATCCTGTTCCTGGCCATCCTCGGCGCGACCGCAGCCTTCTGGCGGCGCGACCGCGTCGCCGGCCTGATGATGATGCCTTATCTCGCCTGGGTCGCCTTCGCCGCTCTGCTGAATTTCGAGATCTGGCGGTTGAACTGAGCGAGGGTCACGAGGCCCGCTTCGGGTCGCAAACGGTGGTCGTCGCGATGCCGGACAGCGGACGCGCCAGCCGTCGTTTGACAGTGGCGAGCGGACACTAGCCACCTGCCCCAATGCCCACCCCGGCCCCCGGGGCCTCCAGCTAGTCTCTCAGCAGCTCGTTGATCGAGGTCTTGCTGCGGGTGCGCGCGTCGACCGTCTTGACGATCACGGCGCAGGCTAGCGACGGGCCGACGCCGTGCGGGTCCGGCAGGCTGCCGGGCACAACCACGGCGTAGGGCGGCACGCGCCCCCTGTGCGTCTCGCCGGTCTTGCGGTCGACGATGCGCGTCGTGGCGGTAATGAACACCCCCATGGAGAGCACCGCGCCTTCGCCGACGATCACGCCTTCGGTCACCTCCGAGCGGGCCCCGATGAAGCAGCCGTCTTCGACGATGGTCGGCGTCGCCTGCAGCGGCTCGAGCACTCCGCCGATGCCGACCCCGCCGGAGAGGTGTACGCCGCGGCCGATCTGGGCGCAGGAGCCGACCGTGGCCCAGGTGTCGACCATGGTCCCCTCGCCGACATAGGCGCCGATGTTGACGAACGAGGGCATCAGCACCGCGCCTGGGGCGATGAAGGCCCCTCGACGCACCACCGCGCCTGGCACGGCTCGGAAGCCGGCGGCCTCGAACTCGCGGGCGTCCCAGCCGTCGAACTTGCCGGGAACCTTGTCCCACCACGGCCCGATCTGGCCGCCCAGCGCGCCGGCCCGCATGACCTGATTGGGCCATAGGCGGAAGGACAGCAGGATCGCCTCTTTGAGCCACTGATGGGTGATCCATTCGCCGTCGACCTTCTCGGCGACGCGAAGTTCGCCGCTGTCGAGGCGGCGCAGCGCTTCGTCCACGGCGGTATGCAGCGAGCCGCCGGTCTCCGGACTTAGGGTGTCGCGCACCGCCCAGCCGGCCTCGATCTCGGCCTTGAGGTCGTCGGCGGAAATGACGGTCATGGCGTTTTCCTGAGCTTCGCGCGCGCCAGGAACTCGGCCAGATCCGGCGCGCGGTAATGGACGAAATCGGCCTCGTAGGTCGCCGCGCCTTCGCCGACCAGCACGGTGGTCATGCCGAGCGCGGCCGCCGGGGCGAGGTTGGCGGCCGTATCCTCGAAGAAGGCGGTCTGCGCCGGCGTGATGGCGTGCGCGGCGGTCAGGCGCTCGTAGGCCGCCGCCGCCGGCTTCGGCGCATAGCCGGCCGAGCCGATGTGGAACACCTCGTGGAACAGATCGGCCAGCTCCAGGCGTTCCAGCACGCGCTCCGCGTGGGCGTCGTGGGCGTTGGTGAAGACGATCCGGCGACCCGGCAGCCGTGCGATGGCCGCCCTCAGCGCCGGGTTCGGATCGGCGAGGTGGATCGGCACCTTGTCCAGCCAGGCATGATAGGCGTCTGGGTCCACATCGTGATGCGCCATCAGGCCGGCCAGGGTCAGGCCGTGTTCGGCCAGATAGCGCTTCTGCAGGGCGCAGGCCTCGTCGCGCGGCAGCCCCGTCAGATCGGCGACGAACGCGGTGATCTGGTCCGAAAACAGCGCCGCCAGACCGCGATCGACCGGGTAGAGGGTGTTATCGAGATCGAAGAGCCAGGTCTCGACGTGGGAAAGATCCGCGATGTTATCAGCATCCTCCCTCCCCTTGATGGGGAGGGTGGACCGCGCGTTGGCGCGGGACGGGTGGGGTGGCGGC
>JBEKQJ010000100.1:0-9950 GCA_049519835.1 Caulobacteraceae bacterium
CATGGCGGGCTCCCCGTTTGCGGTGAGCTTAGACCGTTGTCGGGGATTTCGGGGACAGTTTACTTAATTCAGATCCAGCGAGCGGCCGCGCTCCGCCACGATGGGAATTAATTAAACTGTCCCCGAAATCCGCGCGCCGGCCCCGGTTGCATGCTTTCATAAAGAGACCTACTGTCGCGGCGGTCGCCCGATGAGAGAGTTGCGCGCATGCAGATTTCCGACAGCGTCGCCCTGGTCACCGGCGGCAATCGGGGGATCGGCGAGGCCTTCGTCCGGGCCCTGATCGAGGCCGGGGCGCGCAAGGTCTATGTGGGCGCGCGCAATCCGGCCGACGGCCAGCATCTGGCGGACGAATTCCCCGGCAAGGCCGAGGTGGTGCGGCTGGACATCACCGACCCTGAGCAGATCACCGCGGCGGCCAAGGCGTGCGGCGACGTCTCGATCCTCGTCAACAACGCCGGCCAGTTCGCCATGCGCCGGCTGATCGAGGCGCCGGACATGGAGGGGGCGCGGGACGAGATGGAGGCGAATTATTTCGGGCCGCTGATGATGTGCCGCGCCTTCGCGCCGGCCCTGGCCGCCCACCCTGAGAGCGCCATCGTCAATGTGCTGTCGGCGGCGGCGATCGTGGCGGTGCCCGGCATGGGCGGCTACAGCCCGTCGAAATTCGCCGGTCGGGCGATGTCGACCTGCATCCGGGGCGAACTGGCGCCGCAGAAGACCCACGTGGCGGCCCTGATCGTCGGCTCGATCGACACGCGCATGGCCAGCCACGTCAAGGGCTACAAGGAGCCGCCGTCGGTGGTGGCGGCCGCCGGCCTGCGCGCCATCGAGCGGCGGATCGACGAGGTCGACACCGACGCCATGGCGGTCGAGGTGCGGGCCAACCTGGCGCTCGACCCGAAGGGGCAGGAGCTGCAGATGCGCCGGTCGCTCAGCGGCGAGCGGGTGACCACCGACCGCAGCGCGGCGTAGGGGCGGGTGAGGTTGTGCTGAGCCGGCGAACCCCCTCCACCCCTTCGGGGTCCCCCTCCCCCAAGGGGGGAGGAGAGCGCCGGCGCCTCTCTCCCCCCTCTGGGGGGAGTACGGCCGAAGGCCGGGAGGGGGCCCCGCAGCGGCCATATTCATCCCAATCGCAACACGCTTCAGGAGACCCGACATGACCGAGGCTGAGATCCTCGCGTTCGCAGAGCGTTTCGTGCACGCCATCCAGGTCGGCGACGTGCCGGCGGTGCGGGCGTGCTACGCGCCGGGCGCCAAGATCTGGCACAACACCGACGACGTCGAGCAGACGATCGACGACAACGTCAAGGTGCTGGAGTGGTTCATCGCCACCCTGCCGGACCGCAACTACCGGGTGCTGCGGCGCGAGGCGCTGAAGGACGGCTTCCTGCAGCAGCACGTCCTCGAGGCGACGCTGCCGGACGGGACCAAGTGGCACATGTACGCCTGTGTGGTGATCAAGATGGAGAACGGCCTGATCACCCGCCTGGACGAATATCTGGATTCCGCCCAGGGCAAGGCGTTGAGGGCGTTCGGGCGCTGAGCCGTGGGCGCCAGCCAGTCTGATTATGCAAGCCAGAATGACGGGTCGGGGGGCGGCCGCGATCCGCCGTGGTTCGATCCGGCCATGCCCGGCCGCGAGGTCTGCGTGCTGCGCCATGTGCTGGACGCGGCGGCAGCGCGGCATCCGGAGCGGATCCTGGCCCTGTTCGAGGACGGCCAGACCTGGACCTATGGCGAGGCGCGGGCCCTGGCGCGGGATACGGCCGAGGCCTTCGCCCGGCTGGGGGTGAAACGCGGCGACCTGGTGTCGGTGTGGCTGCCGAACGGGCCGGCGGCGGTCAGGGCCTGGTTCGGACTGAACTACCTGGGCGCGGTGTTCGCGCCGATCAACACCGCCTATCGCGGGCGCCTGCTGGAGCACGTGCTGGCCAACACCGGGGCGCGGCTGCTGATCGCCCACGCAGACCTGACGCCGCGGCTGGCGGAGGTGGCGCTGGCTCGGACGGAGCAGCTGATCGTGGTCGGCGAGGGCGGGACGGCGCCGGCCGGCCTGACCGCCCTGCCCTTCTCGGTCCTGGACGGCGACGGGGATAGGCTGGCGGAAGATGCGCCGCTCGAACCCTGGGACATTTGGGGGGTGATCTACACTTCCGGCACTACGGGGCCCTCGAAGGGGGTGCTGCAGACCTATCTGCAGATCTGGACCACCGGCCGCTGCACCTACGGCTACATGACGCCGGACGACCGGATGCTGATCAACCTGCCGATGTTCCATGTCTCGGGGACCGGCTCGCTCTACGCGGCGCTGACCACCGGCGCGAGCCTGGCGCTGAAGGAAGGGTTCAGCACCCAGAGGTTCTGGGACGATCTGCGCGACACCGGCTCGACCACCACCGCCGGCCTGATCGGGGCGATGGCCGACTTCCTGGCCAAGACCGAGCCGCGGGCCGACGACGCCGACAATCCGCTGCGCTGGGTGTGCATGACGCCGATCAACGCCAATACGGTGGCGCTGGCCAAGCGGTTCGACTTCGGCTGGCACTCCGGGTTCAACATGTCGGAGATCTCGGCCCCGCTGGTGACGCCCGTCCGCCCGACGACGGAGATGAGCTGCGGGCGGCCGCGGGTGGGCGTCGAGGTGCGGATCGTCGACGAACACGACCTCGAGGTCGCCGTCGGCCAGGTGGGCGAGATGATCGTGCGCTCGGACCTGCCGTGGACGATGACGCCCGGCTACCTGAACATGCCGGAGGCGACGGCGCGGGTGTGGCGCAACGGCTGGTTCCACACCGGCGACGCCTTCCGGCGCGACAGCGTGGGCGAATATTATTTCGTCGACCGGATGAAGGACACCATCCGCCGGCGGGGCGAGAACATCTCGTCGTTCGAGGTCGAGGCCGAGATCGCCGGCCACCCGGCGGTGCGGGCCGCCGCCGCCGTCGCCGCGCCGAGCGCGCATGGCGAGGAGGAGATCCTGGCCTGTGTGACCCTGAAGCCGGGGGCGAGCCTGGAGCCGGCGGCGCTGATCGCCTGGCTGGCGCCGCGCATGGCCCACTTCATGACTCCGCGCTACGTGCGGATCCTGGACGAGCTGCCGATGACGCCGACCAACAAGGTGCGCAAGGCCGACCTGCGCGCCCCGGAGGTGCTGGCCGGGGCCTGGGACCGCGAGGCGGCGGGGATGGTGCTGAAGAAAGAAAAGTTCGCAAGCCGTTAGAGGAGGAGGGGGACATGTCGATCGCCGCTGCGTGGAGCACTTATGGCGCGGCCTTCACTCATGGGCTGATGTTCGTGGGCGGGTTCTTCGTCCTGACCCTGTGGCTGGCCAGCATCGTCCTCAAGGACACCAGCATCGTCGACGTGTTCTGGGGCCTGGGCTGCGCGGCCATGGCGTGGATCTTCTTCCTGACCGGCGCCGGGTCGGAGCCGCGGGCGATGATCACGCTCGGCTTCGCGACGGCCTGGGGGGTGCGGCTGGGGCTCTATATCGGCTCGCGCAACTGGGGGGCGGAGGACGCCCGCTACGCCCGCCTGCGCCGGCACATCGCCGAGCAGGGCAAGAGCTATCTCTGGCATAGCCTGCGGGCGATCTTCGCCTTCCAGGGCGGGGCGATGGTGGTGTGCACATTGCCATTGCTTGTGGCGATCGTGACGCCGGGCCGGCCGCAGCTGGGGCCGCTGGCCTGGATCAGCATGGCGATGATGGCGGTGGGCGTGGTGATGGAGACGACGGCCGACTGGCAGATGGCGCACTTCCGCGCCCACCGCGCGGTCAAGGGCGAGGTGATGGACCGCGGCCTGTGGCGCTATTCACGGCACCCGAACTATTTCGCCGAGATGCTGGTGCAGTGGGGGTTTTTCCTGATGGCGCTGGATGCGGCCTGGCCGCTTGGCCTGGTTACGGTGATCGCGCCGGCGGCGTTGAGCTATCTGATCGTCGGCCCGATGGGGGCCAATCTGCTGGAGCGCCGGCTCGGCAAGAAGAACGCCGGGTATGCGGATTACATCCGCCGCACCAGCGCCTTCGTGCCCTGGCCGCCGAAGGCGAAGGGGGTTTAGGGGGGCGTATTTCGGGGACAGTTTACTTAATTCGCGGCCGTGCGAGGCGGTGGCGGCGACGAGGTTGGAATTAAGTAAACTGTCCCCGAAACACGGCGGATGGCGAGAACAAAACGAGGACAAACCGCGCGGAAACGGCTAGTATCGACGCCTCTTTCGGGGAGGCTCGATTGGCGAGGCTGGCGCGGTTGGTGATCCCGGGGGAGGCGCATCACGTCACGCAGCGCGGCAATCGTCGCGAGCGGGTGTTCTTTGAGGATGCCGACTATCGCGCCTACCGTTTCTTGATCGGCGAAGCCGCCAGGGCCAGCGGCGTGGCTGTCTGGGCCTATTGCCTGATGCCCAATCACGTCCACTTCGTGATGGTTCCCCGCGACGAGGACGGCCTGCGGGCGACCTTCGCCGAGGCTCACCGCCGCTACACGGCTCGCATAAACGCCCGCCACCAGTGGACGGGACACCTGTGGCAGGGGCGCTTCTCGTCAATCGTCATGGACGAGGCGCACCTCTGGTCGGCCGTCCGATATGTCACGCTCAACCCCGTGAGAGCCGGCCTCGTGAAGCGCGCCGGCGACTGGCCGTGGTCGAGCGCCCGGGCGCATCTGGCCGGCTGCGACGACGGCGTGGCGACGACCGGCCCGATGCTGGAACGGGTGGAGAATTTCGCCGCCTATCTGGCGGAGGACGATGATGCGGAGGCGATCGCCGCGCTCCGGCGATCCTACGCCACTGGCAGGCCGGTAGGCGCCAAGGAATGGCTCGTGACCCTGGAAGCCCGCACCGGTCGGACGCTCGCGCCGAAAAAGCGCGGACGTAAACCGCGCGCTCAGCAATTCGGGGACAGTTTACTTAATTCCGAATCTTTGCACCTCGGGGATCGCGCTGGAATTAAGTAAACTGTCCCCGAATTACCAGCCGGGCGACGGCGTCGGCGTATTCGCGGGCCAGGGTGGCGACGATGGCGGCGGTGGGTTCGATGGCGCGGGTGGCGCCGACGCCCTGGCCGGCGGCCCAGATGTCGCGCCAGCGCCTGGCGGCCTCTTCCGGGGCGCCGTAGTTGCGCTCCGGCGGGGCGGCGGGGGCGGTGAGATCATAGCCGGCGGCGGCCAGGGAGGGCTTCAGCCACGAGGCCGGCGTGCCGGTGACGGCGGCGCTGACGATGAGGTCGTCGAGACCGGCCCCGACCACCATGGCCTTGTAGGGCTCGGCGGCCAGGCTCTCCTCGGCGGCGATGAAGCGGGTGCCGACGTAGACGAGGTCGGCGCCGGCGGCCACGGCCCCGGCGACGCCATGGCCGTCGGCGATGCCGCCGCCGACGATGATGAGGCCATCGAAGAGGGCGCGGGCGGCCGAGATGAAGGCGAAGGGCGACAGGAAGCCGGTATGGCCGCCGGCCCCGGCGCTGACGCAGGCGAGGCCGTCGACGCCGGCGGCGATGGCCTTGCGGGCGAGGCCCAGATCGATGACGTCGGCGATGACGAGGCCGCCGTAGCCATGCACCGCTTCCATGGCCGGGCGCGGACTGCCGAGGGCGGTGATGACCATCGGCGGGCGATGGCGGGCGATGACCTCGAGCTCGGCCGCCAGCCGGTCGTTGCTGGCGTGGGTGATCAGATTGACCGCCCAGGGCGCGTCGCCGACCTCGGCGGCGATGCGGGTCAGCCAGGCCTCGAATTCGTCCAGGGTGCGGGTGTTGGGGGCGGGAAAGGCGGCCATGATCCCGGCTCGGCAGGCGGCGATCACCAGGTCCGGCCCCGAGACCAGAAACATCGGCGCGGCGCAGACCGGGACGCGCAGGCGGCCCAGGAAGGCGCGGTCGATCACTGGGACGCCTCGACCAGGGCGCGGGCCCAGGCGTAGTCGGGCTTGCCGCTCGGGCTGCGCTGGATCTCAGCGGCGATGACCACCCGGCGCGGCAGCTTGTAGCCGGCGATGCGCTGGCGCGCGAAGGCGAGCAGCGCCGCCGGGTCGAGACCGGCGCCCTGGCTCAGGGTGACCACCGCCGTCACCTGCTGCCCCAGGCGCTCGTCGGCGACGCCGACGACCAGGCAGTCGTCGACGTCCGGATGGGCTTTCAGGGCCTCCTCGACCTCCTCCGGAAACACCTTCTCGCCGCCGGTGTTGATGCACGAGGAGCCGCGGCCGAGGAGGATGATCGAGCCGTCGGCGGCGACCTGGGCGAAGTCGCCTGGGAAGCTGTAGCGGTGGCCGTCGATGACCCGGAAGGTGGCGGCGCTCTTGGCCGGGTCCTTGTAGTAGCCGATGGGGGTCGTGCCGCCGTTGGCGATCATGCCGATCTCGCCGGAGCCCGGCGCCACCTCGCGGCCGTCGTCGGTGAAGACCTTGGTGGTGGGGTTCATGGCGAAGACGGCGGTCTCGCCCGGCGGCTTGTCGCGGCTGACGATGGCGGCGCCCATGCCGCCCTCGGTGGCGCCCATGGAATCGATCAGGGTGATGTCGGCGAACTCCAGGAGGCCGCGCTTGGTCTCGCTGGTGAACATCACCCCGGAGGAGAAGATGGTCCTGAGGCTCGCGATGTCATAGGGGCGGCCGGCCGCCGCGGCCTCGCGCAGGGCGGCGACCATGGGCCGGGCGAAGACGTCGCCGACGATGGCCATGTCGGTTACGCGGTCGCGCTCGACGACGCGCCACAGTTCGGCGGCGTCGAAGTGCAGGCTGCGGATGGTGACCGCCGCGCCGCCGAGATTGAGGGCGACGAATGCGCCGCCCCACAGGCCGGTGCCATGCATGAGCGGGCTGGCGGCCAGGCCGACGGATTCCTTGCCGGCCGCCTTGCGGGCCCGGATCGAGGCGATCAGCCCCGCCATGTCGGTCGGCCGCGGCTCGCCGATCAGGTCGTAGCCGAGCATCAGGGCGAGGGCGAGGTCGCGATGGGCGTACATGACGCCCTTGGGCATGCCGGTCGTGCCGCCGGTGTAGAGCATGTAGATGTCGTCTTCGCGGTAGGCGGTCGGCGCGAGGGGCTCGGAGGCGATGATGAGGGCCTCGTAGTCGGCCGCGCCCGGGAGGGCCCCGCCCGTTCCATCGTCGATGGCGATCAGCAGCCGGAGCTTCGGCAGGCGCGGGGCGACGGCGGCGACCTTGTCGGCGTAGCGGGCGTCGAAGATCACCGCCTCGGCGTCGGCGTTGTCGAGCAGATAGACGAGCTCGGCCTCGGCGTAGCGGTAGTTGACGTTCACCGGGATGGTGCGGGCCTTGAAGATGGCGAAATGGGCCTCGAGGTACTCGTTGGAGTTGAGGCCGAAGACGGCGATCTTCGCCTCCGGGGCGAGGCCGGCGTCCGCGAGGCCGCGGGCGAGGCGGGCGGCGCGGTCGTCGAATTCGCGCCAGGTGCGGCGGACATCGCCGTTGATGAGGGCGATCTCGTGCGGAATCGCGCCGGCTATGCCCTCCCAAAGCGCCGCCAGATGCCAGATCATCGCGTCCCCTGCCGACAGCCACCGGACAGCAAGCCGGCCACCGCGCTCCTTTTATGCAAGTCATGATCGGACAGGGAAGGCCGCCGGCGCATCCTGCCAACCGTTCGCCGGGAGAGCGGACAAAGCGCGGACGCCGCGACCCGGCCATCGGTCCGGATAATCACTTGCGTTATGAAACCTACTGGTCGAAAGGTTCGGGCGCAAGCGCAAGAGGTCCGGCATGGACGTGTTCATTTTCGACGCGGTCCGCACGCCGCGCGGCAAGGGGCGGCGCGACGGATCGCTGGCGGCGATCCCGCCGGCCGAACTGGTGGCGCAACTGGTCCACGCCCTGGAAGCGCGGGTGGGGCGTGAGGCCGTGGCCGCCGCCGAGCACTTCTCGCTGGGGTGCGTGACCGAGGTCGGCAGCCAGGGCGGCCACATCGCCCTGACGGCGCGGATCCGGGCCGGCCTGCCGGAGACCCTCCCTTGCCTGACGCTCAACAACTTCTGCGTCTCGGGGCTGAGCGCCATCGCCCAGGCGGCGCGGCGGGTGGCGACGGGCGAGGCGGGACTGGCGCTGGCCGGCGGCGTCGAGTCGATGTCGCAGGTGGAGTTCCTGGCCGACCACGCCGACTACTACGCCGACATGGCGCTGGCCCGGTCGCTCGGCTGGGCGCCGGTGGGGCTGGCCGCCGACCTGATGGCGGCGCGCGAGGGGATCGACCGGGCGGCGCTCGACGCGGCGACGCTGCGCTCGCACCGGCGGGCGATGGCGGCCTGGGCGGAGGGTTGGTTCGACCGCAGCGTCATTCCAGTCACTGGCGCGGACGGCGACGTGGCCCTGGCCCGCGACGAGAACATCCGCGACCTCGGGGACGGCGCCGGCCTCGCCAAGATGCGCCTGGCCTTCGATGGCGTCGGCGCGGCGGGGTTCGACGACATCATCCTGGAACAACGGCCGGAGCTGGCGGCTCTGCCCCACGTGCACACCCTGGCCCACTGCCCGCCGATATCGGACGGGGCCGCCCTGGTGCTGGTCGGATCGGCCGAGGCCGGCCGCAAAGCGGGGCTGACGCCCGTGGCCAAGATCCGCGCCCTGGCGGAGACGGCGGACGATCACGTGCTGCAGCTGACGGCCGGCTACGCCGCGCTCGACCTGGCGCTCAGCCGGGCCGGACTGACCCTGGCCGAGGTCGGGGCCATCGAGTTCATGGAGGCCTTCGCGGCGACGATCGTGAAGTTCGAGCGCGACGACGAGGTCGATATGGACCGGGTCAACGTCAACGGCGGCCACCTGGCCATGGGCCATCCGATGGGGGCGAGCGGGGCGATCCTGGCCGGCACGCTGCTGGACGCCATGCGGCGGCTGGACACGGACCTCGGGGTGGTGGCGGCCACCGGCGGGGTCGGCGTCGGCGCGGCTATGGTGCTCGAACGGGTCTAAGCTCGGGTATCGAGCAGGACGGAGGCACAGCCATGAGCGAGGGACGCACGGCCCTGGTCACCGGGGCGGCGGGCGATATCGGGGCGGCGACGGCGGCGCTGTTCGCCCGTGAGGGGGCGCGGGTGGTGGTCACGGACCGGCGCGGCGAGGCGCTGGACGCGGTGGCGGCGACCCTGCGGGCGGACGGGGCCGAGGTGGAGGCGGTCGCCTGCGACCAGACCGACCCGGCGGCGGTGGCGGCGCTGTTCGAGCAGGTGAAGGCGCGGTTCGGCCGGCTGGACGCGACGTTCATCAACGCCGGCTATGGACGCTATGGGGCGCTGATCGACATGCCGTTCGAGCAGTGGAAGAAGCACGTCGACGTCAACCTCAACGGCGGCTTCCTGATCGCCCAGGGCGCGGCGCGGCTGATGGCGGCGGGCGGGCGCGGCGGCGCCATGGTGATCAACGCCTCGACGGCGGCGGCGCATGTCTGCGACCTGCTGGGCGCCTATGCCGCGTCGAAGGCCGGCCTCAGGATGCTGGCGCGAACCCTGGCCTCCGAACTGGGCGTCCACCGCATCCGGGTGAACCTGGTGATGCCGGGGGTGATCGAGACGGCGATGACCAAGTCGCTGATCGACGATCCGGTCACCCGCGCCGACGTGCTCAGCGAAACCCCGGCCGGGCGGATGGGCGGGCCGGAGGACGTGGCGCGGCTGGCGGCGTTCCTGTGCAGCGAGGCGGCCGGCTATATCACCGGGGCCGAGATCCTGGTCGACGGCGGCCAGACCATCCACGGCTATCCGCGCTGGTTCAGCGCCGACTATGGCGCGCCCGGCGGGGCGTGGGTCAGCCACGCGGCGCGGACGTGACGAGAATACGGTTATGCAAGTTGATTCCCGTGGCTGCGGCTGCGGCGAGTCACCCCCCTCCCGGCCTTCGGCCGTACTCCCCCCAGAGGGGGGAGAGAGGGATGGCGCTGACCCTCTCCTCCCCCTTGGGGGAGGGGGACCGCGAAGCGGTGGAGGGGGCATGGC
>JBEKQJ010000101.1:0-9832 GCA_049519835.1 Caulobacteraceae bacterium
GAACTCCACCTGCACGGCTCCGGCCTTGACGCCGGCCCCCGCCAGCACGGCCTTGAGCGGCACGCCTGTCCAGCGAGCGTTGCCCATCAGACCATCGCCGGCCTGGCCACCGCCGACGCGCGGGGTCGAGAAGCCGCGGCTGTTGCCCGAGCACTGGTTGACCGCGACGATCTCGACGGCCGGCAGGCGTTTCAGATCGTCGAGGCTGAGTGAGAGCTCCGTCGCCACATGACCGCCGACCTGGAGCCTGAAGGTCTCGGGGTCGACCAGCGGCGGCGCGCCGGCCAGATGATAGCGGACGAAGAAGGCGTCGGCGGGTGTGATCGGGCCTTCGTCGAACACCGCGAACGGCGTCTCCAGCTGCGGCGGCCGGGTGGTCAGCCGGATCAGGGGCCGCTTGCCGGGATAGCGAACCAGTGGGCGCTCGCCGTTGCCGAACGGCAGGGTCACCGTGTCGGCCCGCGCCAGGATCGGCGCGGCGAGCATTCCAACTGCGAGGCTTCGCCTATCGATCATCCGCACCCCTCCGGACGGCAATGCATACCGTATTAGTCGGAAAAGCAGAGTCTCGCCAGCCGGGCGTCCGATCGCCGCGATCTGCGTTAGGATGAGGTTGTGGAGGCCACCGTCATGAAGATGCTCGTCCTCGCCGTCGCGCTGACCGCCACGGCCGTCCAGGCTGCGCCTATACCTGGCCAGCCGGCGCCGGCCTTTGCCGTCAAGGACGCCGATGGCAGTCCCGTCAGCCTGGCGGCCCTGCGCGGCAAGACGGTGGTTCTGGAGTGGACCAACGAGGGCTGTCCGTTCGTTCATCACATGTATGCCAGCGGCGTCATGCAGGGCCTGCAGAAACAGGCTGCGGCCGAGGGGATCGTCTGGCTGACTGTCGTCTCCTCGGCGCCAGGCCAGCAGGGCTATCTGCCGGCGGCCGAGGTGGCGCCGTGGAAAGCGCGGCTCGGCGCCGCGCCAGCCCACGTTCTGCTCGACCCGGCCGGCGCGCTCGGCCACGAATACGACGCCCGCACCACGCCGGACATGTTCGTGATCGATCCGGCCGGCAAGCTGGTCTACGCCGGCGCCATTGACGACAATCCCTCGACGAATCCGGCCGACGCGCGCAGCGCGAAGAACTATGTCACTCTCGCCCTCGCCGACCTCAGGGCCGGAAAGCCGGTTTCTCCGGCGGTCACCAAGTCGTACGGCTGCAGCGTCAAATATTCCGGATAAGGTTTGCGCATCCTGATTTTCGTCCTGGCGGCCGTGACCCACGTCGGCGCGCCGCTCGTCTGCCACGGCCCGGCGCCCCAGCCGGCGTGCCAGTGCCTCTGCGCGCCAACCTCCAGCCGGGCCGGGGGTCTCATCTATCTTTGCCAGAAGAAGCAGTGGTACTGCCCCGCGCCGCCTGCCAAGACCGCGCCGCCCAGAGCTTGACCTGACGCCGCAATGCGTGCGTGCTCGGCGCCGGGAGGCTGAACATCATGCAGAATTCGATCGCAATCGGCGCCGCGTGCGCGCTCATCCTGGCGACATCGGCGGCGGCCGCGCCGGTCAGCGACGCAGCGCAGATCCGGGCCTTGGAAGCCCGCTTCGCCGACTCGGTGCGGGCCAAGAACCTGGACGGCATCATGCGCGTTTACGCGCCCGGGGTGCGGGTCTTCGACGTTTCGCCGCCGCGCGAATACGACGGCATCGACGCCTACAGAGCCGACTGGGGCGCGTTCCTGTCCGGCGTCGGCGGCTCCCTTACCTTCACCCTGTCGGACCTCAACATCGAGACCGGCGGGGACCTCGCCTATTCCACCAGCATCCAGAGCTGGACCTGGAACGACCCCAAGGGCGCGTCGCACAGCCTGACCGCGCGCGTTACGGACGTCTACCGCAAGCGTGGCGGCGCCTGGCGCATCGTCCACGAACACGTCTCGGTGCCCGTCGACCTGATGAGCGGTCAGGGCGACTTGGCTTCCGCGCGGTAGAGATCGGCTACTTGTACCGCCAGCTGAGCGTCACGCCGTAGGTCGCCGGCATGCCGGCGAAGCGAACCGTGGTGTCCAGGTCGCGGTTGGCGGCGGTCGAGTAGTAGGTGTTGGTCACGTTGTGACCCCAGACGGAAAGCCTCCAGGCCCCATCCTTGGTCTCGACACCTGCCCGTAGGCCGAGAAGCGAATAGGCGTTGATCTTGAGGAGCGGCAGTTCGCCCAGCTGGCTGTTGGTGGTGTCCTGCCAGGTGAGGTCGCCGCCGACGAAGCCGTCCAAGTGGTCGGTCAGGCCGAAATGATAGTCGACATCCGAGACGAACTGCCATTTCGGCGTGTTGGGGAAGGGCTGGCCGCCGAAGTCGGCGACGATGCCGTTCGGATCGTAGTTGGTGAAGTTGTCGAGGATTTCGGAGTCGATGTACGAGCCGCCGGCGCTGAGGTTAAGCCCGCGCAACGGCGTCCAGACCAGCTGCAACTCCGCGCCGATGATCTGGGAATGCGGCACATTGATCAGCTTCAGAAGCGGCCCGAACACCGGATCGAGCACGCGACCGAGGATCTGCTTGTCGGTGTAGTCGTAGTAGAAGCCTGCGCCATTGAGCTGCAGGGTGTGGTCGAGCAACGTCGCCTTGAAGCCGGCCTCATAGGCCAACACGGCTTCCTGCGTGGCGGGCGACAGCTGGGCGGCCGTGCTGGCGGCCAGATCTGGGAAACCGCCTGACTTATAACCCTTGCTGATATTGGCGTAGAGAAGAAGGGCGCTGGTCGGCGTCCACTCCGTCCCGACGCGCCACGACACGTTGTCCTGGTCCAAGGTGCTGGTCACAAGACCGGGGACATAGCCGGGACCGGCGGTGATGCAACCGCCGGCGGGGATGGGCGGTATCGGCGGCAAGCCAGCGCCGGCGCGCAGCAGCGAGTAAAAGAACGTGAAGTCCTCCGCCGCGATGCCGTCGCCCGTATCGGAGGTGCAGCCGTTGAACTTGTCGATGGCGCGCGTGTAGCGGATCCCGCCGTAGATTTTCACCGTATTTGTGACCGAAAAGTCGGCGCTGGCGAAGCCCGCGACCGTGGTGGTCTCCTGGTTATCCATGTCGCGGAAGTCGGTGTACACGGGCAGGCCGAAAGGGACGAAGATGAAAGCCGTCGTGCTCTGCGCGATGTTGTCGTAGTCGGTCTCCAGGACGTTATCATGGGCGTAGTTGAAGCCGACCACGAAGTGTCCGCGTCCGAATAGACCGCCCGCGAGGCGAGTTTCCTCCGACCACGACGTGATGCCTCCAAAGGTCTCCTGGCTGAGATTGGAGAGCGTCGTCGCGTCGATGTCCTGCAGCTGGCGTTCGGTGTAGCGGCTGTAGGAGGTGATCGAGGTCAGTGTCAGATCGTGCGGCAGGTCGTAGTCGATGCGCAGGTTGACCTGACCGAAGTTGTTGTGGCGGTGGTAGTCTTCGCCTGGGTTGAAGTCGGCCGCGGTCGGGTCTTGAGGCGCCAGCGGATAGGTCGCCAGGCCTGGAATGAACGGCAGGGCGGCGGGGATGCTGGGCGTGATGGCGATCAGCTGCGCGGCCTGCACCTCGGAATGGTCGATCCAGCCGTTGAGATTGAGCTGGACCTTGAGGCGGCTGGTCGGCGTCCAGGCCAGGATCAGCCGGCCGTTGGTGAAGTCGCCCGAGCCGTTCTTCGCTCCGGTGGTGTAGCTCTGCTGCCAGGGATCGTTCTGGGTGTGTTCGACCGCCAGTCGCACGCCCAGAGTATCGGTGATCGGTCCACTGACGAAGCCGCCGACGTCGACGGAATTGTAGTTGCCGTAGCTGACATCGATGCCGGCCTGTGGCGCGCTGGTCGGCTTGGCGGCAATGAAATTGATTGCGCCGCCGGTGGCGTTCTGGCCGAACAGGGTGCCTTGCGGACCCTTGAGCACTTCGACCCTCTCGAGATCGAGGTTCGCGCCGCGCGTTTCGATGGCGAAGGGTAGGGGCGCCTCGTCGGTATAGATGCTGACGGTCGGCCGGCCGCCCAGGCTGATGTCGCTGAAACCGACCCCGCGCAGGGTGTAGATCGGCGAACCGACATAGGAGTCGGCGTAGGTGAAGGCCGGGGTGATCCTGACGAGGTCACGCGGCTGTTTGACGCCAAGGGTCTCGAGCTGGGCGCCGGTGGCGGCAGTGATCGTCATCGGCACCTTGTTCGCGGTCTCCTGCCGCTTTTCCGCCGTGACGACGATCTCCTGAACTGAAACGGCCTCGCCGCCGGAAGAGGACTCGGCCGCGCGCGCCACGGCGGGAGCCAGGATTGGCACGAGGGCGGCGAGTGAGGCCCCTGCGAGCCATCCGCCCCCAATCCGTTCGACTTTCGGCATGTCCCCTGCTCCTCCCAGCCGCTCCGCCTTTCCGGCCTGTCGCGGCATTTATTCAACGTTTGAGAATGTCAGGATATCGTCACGTCGATTATTCCGTGTCAAGTTATTCGACACTGAAGTACGGCCCTGTTACGAGGGTTCGGAACATTGGACGCGATCGCCTTGGCTGCCGAAGACTCCCCACGCGAGACCGCTGAGCCTGCGCTGCGGCGCGGACGGCCCTCGCATCGCGGGGCCCGCCGCGAGGCTTTGTTGGAAGGGGCGGCGGCGGTGTTCAACGGCCGCGGCATCGCAGCGACCTCACTGGCCGAGATCGCCGAGGCGCTCGGTCTCGCCCGCGCCTCGGTCTATTACTACGTCGACGACCGGGCCGAGCTGGTCTTCCAGTGCTACCAGCGCGCCTGCGATCTCGTCGCCGAGGATCTTGCTGTCGCCGACGAAGCGGAGAACGGGCTGCAGCGGGTCCTGGCCTTCGTCGCGCGCGCCCTGACGCCCCACCGGCCGCCGGTCGCGGTGCTGAGCGAGATCAACTATCTGCCGCCCCACTATGCGGAGGTGATCCGCACGGCCCACGCCCGCAACGTCGTCGCTCTGATCGGATTCATTGAGGCCGGGGTCGCTGACGGCAGCGTGAGGTCCTGCGACGCCGAGGTCGCGGCCCAGACCATCGTTGGAACGCTCGCCTGGGCTCAGCTGTCACCCGATTGGGTGTCTGAACGGCGCAGCCATGCGTTCCGCGCCCGACTATCGGACGCGATGCTAGATCTCCTCACTCACGGCCTTTCCGTCGACCGGCGCCGCCGTTTCGTCTGTCCAATCGACGCCGACTCCTTCCGGCCAGGCCCGTTCAACGCCTTTGACCGGCGCGAGGCCTCGGAAATGAAGGTGGAGCAGCTGCTTGCCGCGGCGTCGCGGGCGTTCAACCGCGACGGCATCGAGGCGGTGTCGCTTGACGAGATCACCGCCTCGCTCGGCGCCACAAAGGGGGCGCTCTACCACTACCTGCGCGACAAGGCCGACCTGGTGACCCGCTGCTACGAGCGCGGCTTCGATCTCTTCGATCGCTTCGCCGAGGCGGCGCAGAACCACGATGGCTGCGGGGTGGAGCGGGCCCTGGTGGGGACCCATGTCAATGTCCAGGCCCAGGCGGGCGCGCTCGCTCCCCTGATGCCTCAACCAGGCTTGGCCTCCCTGCCGGAACCGCGACGTGCGGCCCTGGTCGCCCGCGCCCGGCGGCTCAATCGCCTGTTCGATCGCTTGACACGCGAGGGGGTCGCCGACGGCTCCTGCCGGTCTGTCGATGCGGCCATGACTTCGCTGATGGGAGCCGGGGCCTTCGGCTGGCTACCGAAATGGCTGGCGCCAGGCGATCCACGGTCGCCGCGCCAATTGGCTGACGAGATCAGCGATTTCCACATGCTCGGCCTGAGCGCCGAGCCGGGGAGGAGGTCTTAAGTGAGCGCCACGATCGGCGGCTTCGCGGCGCCGGGTTTCGAAAAGGTCCGCGACCGCTTTGCCGCCAACTTCGAACGTGACGACGCCTACCGCGAAGTCGGGGCGTCGCTGGCGGTTTGGACCGGTGAGACTCTGGTGGTCGATCTGTGGGGCGGCTGGCGAGACGCTGCCGAAACCACCCCATGGACGCCCGACACCCTGGTCAACGTCTGGTCGACCACCAAGGGGGTGACCGCCATCGCGGTTGCCCGCCTCGTCGACCAGGGCCGGCTCGACTACGAGGCGCCGGTCACCCGCTACTGGCCGGAATTCGGCGCCAACGGCAAAGCGGCGATCACGATCTCGCAGCTGCTCTCACATCAGGCCGGCCTGCCGGGCTTCGCCGAGCCGATCACAATGGCGGAGTTCTACGAGTGGGAATCCGTGACCACGCGCCTGGCCGCCCAGGCGCCGATGTGGCCGCCAGGGACGAAGAATAGCTATCACGCGATGACGTTCGGCTTCCTGGCCGGCGAGCTGATCCGGCGGGCGAGCGGCCGCTCCGTTGGCGCCTATCTCGCCGAAGAGATCGCCGGGCCGCTCGGCGCCGACATCTTCATCGGCCTGCCGCAGACGTTGGAGCCACGCGTCGCCCCTTTGATTGCGCCCAGGATCGCCGCGCCATTCGACGCCGCCGCCATGACCCCTGAAGGGTTGATCGCGGTGAGCAACCCGGCGATGGAGCCCACCCTGCCGAACGACCGGGCTTGGCGAGCGGCGGAGATTCCGGCCGGCAATGGACAGGCCACCGCTCGCGGTCTCGCGCGGCTTTATGCGGCCATGGCCAACGGTGGGACACTGGAAGGCTTTCAGCTCATGCGGCGCGAGACGGTGGAGGCGATGATCGCCGTGCAGACCGAGCGGGTCGATCTACTGCTCGGAATCGCGCCTCACTGGGGTCACGGCGTGACGCGCAACCCGATCGGACTCTACGGTCCGCACTCGGGCACGTTCGGGCACGCCGGCTGGGGCGGTTCTTTCGCCTGCGCCGACCTCGGGACGGGCATCGCCATCGGCTATGTGCTCAATCAGATGGGCGAGCGGGTGGTCGGCGATCCGCGATCAAGCGGTCTCTGCGAAGCCGTGTTCACCTGCCTGTGACGGCCGGGCCGCCTCGCGCCCCTAAGGCTGCCCGAGCCACGTGTTGAGGTCTTTGGTCAGTCGTTCGGATATCCGCGACAGTTCGTCAGCACGGAATTGGGCGAGCGCCGCCAGCGTCTTGACGACCACATAGGGCAGCGGCGTTCCGCCAGCGGCCCAACTGTCGACCATCGCCACATCAAGATCGAGCGTGCCGGCGAGTTCCTGCCGCCAATCCGGGCCGAGTATCGCCCGGCCGGTGGCGCAGAAATCTCTATGCGCCAGAGTGCGGCGAGGCGGTGTGGTTTCGCTCATGGCGTACAAGGTCTGACGATCTCTTCCGTCGGCCAGAAGAACCTGGGCCCGCGCCGCGCACGACCACCAAAAGGACGCATGTCAGCGCGTACCCCTCTGGCGGAAAGCGTGCGCTCGCCTCCAGCCGCCCGCGCTGCGCCGATAGCTTCGAAAATGCCAAGGACCGCCCGGGCGAACTCTGGCGACTGTCCCAATAGCGCCGTGCAAGAAGACAGGTGCGTCGGCATTGCCTCGGGAATTCATACACGAGCCAAGGCAGAGCCCATGTAAACAAGCGTAAAATGTTGAACGACGCGCCTCGCAATTCAGCCTTGAGCAGGTTTATCTAGCGTATGGCTAAGCCATTTCATATTGGTATTATGATGGCGCTATTTTGGTATCATAAGGTATTAGTAAATTGAAACGCGAGCCATCATCGACCACTGAATATAGCACCGAACATTTACTAAGGCTCGGCGGCAATGACGGCAGTGAATCTGCGTCGATTGATCGAGCGCCGCCATTTCGAGTTCGACAGGTGCGTCAGATCCCCGCGTTGACGACCGAACATAAGTGTGGCTCCGACGCGAGCCGTTTCCGCTCGGGTTCGCCTCTCCCAATCGACGCCGGTCGCCGCGCCGGCGGCGAGGTCCGATGGCGACGCGCGAGATCGGCCTGGCCGTTGCGACCGTTTGCGGCTGGGGCGGGCGGAAGGTTGTAGACTACGAATTTAGATCTGCAGCGCCTTCAAGGTGCTGGGCATTTTCTGGATATCGCATGCGAATAGCCGTGCTCGATGACGACGCTGAACAGCTGGAATTTCTATGCGGCTTGATGACGGGGGCAGGTTATTCCTGCGCTTTGTTCACAACCGCAGAGCAGTTTATCAGCGTAAGCCGTCGCGAAAACTTTGATCTACTTGTCGTTGACTGGGGCTTGCCAGGGCTCTCGGGGCTGCAGCTGACCTCCTGGGTGCGAGAGAACGCCGGCGAGCAGATCCCGATCCTGATGCTTACCTGCCGAGCCGACGCGTCCGACATCGTCGAGGGCCTCAACGCAGGCGCCGACGACTATATTGTGAAGCCGCTTCAGCCGGGTGTGCTCATGGCGCGAATCCGCGCCCTGCTCAGACGGGCCTGGGCCCACCCGCCCACGGGCTCGGTCATCTCAATCGAAGGGTTCCAGTTCGATACCTCGGCCGAGACCGTCAGCGTTGACGGTGAGGCCGTCGTCCTGACTTCGAAGGAGTTCGGACTCGCTCTGCTGATGTTTCAGAACCTGCATCGGGCTCTTTCGCGCGGATACGTGCTGGAGGCGGTCTGGGGCCGTAATCCAGAACTGCCGACCCGCACGCTCGATATGCATATCTCGCGGATTCGGTCGAAGCTGGGACTTCGTCCCGAGCGCGGCTACCGCCTCGCGCCAGTCTATAGCTACGGCTATCGGCTCGAGCGGCTGGAGTCCGCCACGGGCGTCACCGAATGAATCGGGTCGCAATCTCCATCGGGATCTGGGGGTTGAGCCTGGTGGCCGCGCTTCCCGTCGGCGCGGCCCCACCGATGTTTGGCTACACCGTGCAGCGCGGCGACACGCTCTACGCCCTCGCCCAGGCCTACTTCACTCACCCGGGCGACTATCGGACGGTCCGGAGGGCCAACCACATCTCAAATCCCAGACGGCTGCCTGCCGGAATGGAGCTGGAGGTGCCCATCGAGCTTTTGCGCACGCGACCGATTCTTGCGCATCTGCTCGCCTTCCGAGGCGACGTGACGATCGGTCCGGAGTCGAAGCCGGTCGCTGCCTCCCGCAACATGAGCTTCAGCGAGGGCGCCACCATCAGCACGGGCCCAGACTCCGACGCCCAGTTCGAGTTGCCGGACGGCTCGCGCATATCGGTGCCGTCCCAATCGCGTGTGCGCATCGAGCGGCTTCGTTTCACGCTGATGAGCGGGAAGGTGGAGCGGGCCCTTGTTGTCGAAAAGGGACGTAGCGAGTCTCACGTGACCCCGCTGAAAAACTCGGGCGACAGCTACAAGGTCAGCACGCCCCTGTCGGTGTCGGCAGTCCGCGGCACCGAATTCCGGGTCCAATACGACGCTGACCGGCGCCAGGCCTCGACAGAGGTCGTCAAAGGCGCGGTGCAAGTTTCCTCCGGACGCGGCGAGCCGGTCGTGGTCGTTGCGGGATACGGGGCCAACATCGGTAGCGGCGGAGTCGCGGCTCCCGAGAGCTTGCTGCCCGCGCCTTCCTTGCTTCGGCCCGACCGGGTTCTCGATGATGCGGCGATCGAGATTGACCTCGCGCCGACGGCCGGAGCCGTGAGTTATGAGGCTGTGCTGGCGACGGACGCCGGCTTTGTGGACACGCTTGCCGAGACGACTTCAGCCGAACCACGGCTGAGCTTCGCCGGCCTCCCTGACGGCGTCTATTTCCTGCGTCTGACAGCGGTCGCCCCCGACGGGTTGGAGGGGCTGCCCGCCACCTACGCGCTCGATCGCGCCCTCAACACCCTGTCGCTGACGGCCCCGGTCGAATCGATCGCCGGGCCGCATCGGCGCTATCTGTTCCGCTGGCAGGCGGAGGGCGACGGCCAGCGATCCTACCGGTTTCAGCTCTTCCGCGATCAAAA
>JBEKQJ010000102.1:0-9831 GCA_049519835.1 Caulobacteraceae bacterium
TTGCCCATCAGGTAGTTGCTGACGAAGAACGACCAGATCAGATCGTTGGCTCTGAGCGCATTGAACGTGTCGGCCATGGTCTGGCCGGAGAGCACGCCGCCACCCGCGTCCATCCGCTTCTCGAGATCGCGTAGCCACTCCTCGTTGGCGAAGATCAACAGGTCGCCCGCCTCGGAGAAGTCTTGCTGGGCGGCGAAGAAGGTGGCCGAAGCGATCCGTTCGTCGCCCCTCGCCGCCATGTGCGCCAGAGCGCAGGAGAGCAGGGTGCCGCCGATGCAATAGCCGACCGTGTTGATGGCGCGCACGCCGGTCTGACGGATCACCGCGTCGACGGCGGCGTAGATGCCCTCGTTCAGGTAGTCCTCGAAGGTCTTGTCGGCGAGACGCGCGTCCGGGTTGACCCAGGAGGTGACGAACACCGTGACGCCCTGGGCGGTCAGCCAGCGGATCATCGAGTTCTCGGGCCTGAGGTCCAGGATGTAGAACTTGTTGATCCACGGCGGGAAGATCAGCAGCGGGATCTCGAAGACCGTCTCCGTTGTCGGAGAAAACTGCAGGATCTGAATGATTTCATTCTGGAAAATGACCTTTCCAGGCGCCGTGGCGACATTTTCGCCGACCTTGAACTTCTCGAAGTCCGTCTGGCTGATCGAGAGCTGGCCGCCGCCGCGCGCGAGGTCGGCGGCGAAGTTCTCCATGCCCTTGAGCAGGCTCTCCCCGCGGCTGTCCGCCACAGCGCGCAAGGCCGCCGGGTTGGAGAGCAGGAAGTTGGTGGGCGAAAAGGCGTCGGTCAGCATCTGGGTGAAGAAGCTCACCCGGCGCCGGGTCATCGGATCGACCGTCTCGACGTCCTTGACCAGATCGTTCAGCCAGTTCGAGGTGATCAGGTAGGACTGCTTGACGATGTCGAACATCGGGTTGTCGGACCAGTCAGGGTCGCTGAACCGCTTGTCGCCTGGCGCGGGCGCGGCGGCCGGATCGGCGGCTTCGCCGACCGCGCGGCTGGCGGCCACCCGCCAGAGATCCATGTAGCGGGAGAACAGGTCGGCCTGGGCTCGCAAGAGGCGATCGGGCTGGGTGGCCAGGCCGCCCATGACCTCGCCCAGCGCGGCGCCGATATGGAAAGGATCCGGCGTGAGCGCGGCCGGGCGGTCGGCGTTGCGCAGGGCCGCTTCGGTGAGCGCGCCCTGAGCCGTCATGGCCGCACGCGCCAGATTGAGCGACAGCTCTTCGAGGCCTTGGCGCTGGTCGGCCGTCAGGTAGGCGAACGGCGTGGCGGCGGTGGTCGACGCAGCAGCGATTTCGGGCTTCGGCGACGCCTCCGGCTTGGGCCCGGGAGCGACGCCCGGCTTCGGCTTTGCGACTTTCCTGGCGCTGACGCGCCTCGCGGGGGTGGTGGTTTCGGTCATTAACCTCGCCTCCCGTGACGACGCCGCCGGCTCTATCGCTTCGGACCGGCTTGCCCTATCAACAGGCCCCTAATGAAGAGCCTCGGGCCCCTGATTGCAACCGCGGCGGTCGCCCTTTCCGGTCAGGTCTGGGCGGCGACGAACATTTGCGCCCAAACGACGCCGACGACGTCTGCTGAATTCACCCCGCCGGCGCATCCGGTCTATCCGTCTTTCTGTTCGATCCCGTTGGCCCCGAAGAATGTGCGTCACGCCGATGCGTTTCGCGCCCAGGTGGTGACGACGCGTCTTGCCGGCGCCGTGTTGACCCGCGACACCGCGCCCGAAACCTGGAGCCTCACCGGAACCAACGACTTCATCGATACAGGTCGCCGCGAGGCGGAACCGCCAGCGCCTCCCGCTGGGGTCGGTCCCGCCCAGACCGCGGCCTTCCTCGCCGAGGCCAAGGCCAAGGCCGCGCCGCCGCCCAAGCCGCGGCATCGCCACTGATCGCGCTTGGCCGGACCGGCCGAGCCGTCTATCGCTCCCCAACACAGCCATGACCGCCGAATTCCACCGTATCCGTCGCCTGCCGCCCTACGTCTTCGAGGAGGTCAACCGCCTCAAGGCCAGGTTGCGAGCCGATGGCGTCGACATCATCGATTTCGGCATGGGCAATCCCGACATGCCGACGCCCAAGCACATCGTCGACAAGCTGATCGAGACGGCGCGCGACCCCAAATCCGGCCGCTACTCGGCCTCGAAAGGCATTCCGGGTCTCCGCCGGGCCATGGCCGGCTACTACGATCGCCGGTTTGGCGTGAAGCTCGATCCCGACACCGAGGTGATCGCCACGCTTGGCTCCAAGGAGGGCTTCGCCAATCTGGCCCAGGCCCTGACCGCGCCAGGCGACGTAATCATCTGCCCCAACCCGGCCTATCCGATCCACGCCTACGGCTTCATCATGGCCGGCGGCGTCATCCGCCATGTCCCGGCGCTGTCGCCCGAGGAATATCTGGCCGGGGTCGCCAAGGCGGTGCGCAATTCGGCCCCGCCCCCCAGCGTCATGGTGGTGAGCTATCCTTCAAACCCCACCGCCCAGTGGGTCGACCTCGAGTTCTACAAGGAGGTCGTCGCCCTGGCGAAGCGCCACGACATGCTGGTGCTCTCGGACATCGCCTATTCGGAGATCTACTTTGAGGACAACCCGCCGCCCTCGATCCTGCAGGTGGACGGCGCGCGGGACATTGCGGTCGAGGTCAACTCGCTTTCCAAGACCTACGCCATGGCCGGCTGGCGGGTGGGGATGGTGGTCGGTAACGCTCGTATGTGCGCGGCGCTCGCGCGGGTGAAGTCCTACCTCGACTATGGCGCCTTCACCCCGATCCAGGTTGCGGCGGCGGCGGCGCTCAATGGGCCGCAGGATTGCGTCGCCGAGATCCGCGCCATCTACAAGTCGCGGCGCGACGTCCTGATCGCGTCCATGGCGCGGGCCGGTTGGGATATCCCCGCGCCGCCGGCTTCGATGTTCGCCTGGGCGCCTCTGCCGGAGGCGTTCCGGGAGGCCGGCTCCATGCGATTCGCCAAGCTGCTGATCGAGAAGGCGGGCGTGGCGGTATCGCCCGGCGTCGCGTTCGGTGAGACGGGCGAGGGTTTCGTACGCATCGGTCTGGTGGAGAACGAGCACCGCATCCGCCAGGCGGCGCGCAACGTGAAGCGGTTCCTGGAACAATCGGGCCAGATTCTCAGCACCGCGGACGCGGAGGCCTGGGCATGAGCGCGTCCGGGGGGCGGATCGGCGTGGCCGGCCTCGGCTCGGTCGGCGCCAGCCTGGTCAATTTTCTCATCGAACGGCCGACCTTCGCGCCGGGCGGCGTGCGGGCCGTGGTCGCCGGCGTCTCGGCGCGCGATCGCCACCGGTCGCGGCCGACGGATGTTTCGCAGATTCCTTGGTTCGACGATGCGGTCGCCCTGGCCGCCTCGCCGGACATCGACGTGTTTGTCGAACTGATCGGCGGCGCCGAGGGCGTGGCGCGCGCGGCCGTGGAAAAGGCGCTGCAGCTCGGCAAGCCGGTCATCACCGCCAACAAGGCCCTGATCGCCACGCATGGGGCCGCGCTCGCCGCCCTCGCCGAGGCGAACGGCGCGCCGCTATTGTTCGAGGCCGCCGTCATGGGCGGCACGCCGGCCGTCAAGATGCTCCGCGAGGCCATGGTCGGCGACGAGGTCGATCTGGTGGCCGGCATCCTCAACGGCACCTGCAACTACATCCTCACCGAGATGGACGCCTCAGGCCGCGAATTCGGCGAGGTGCTGGCCGAGGCCCAGAGGCTCGGCTACGCCGAGGCCGATCCGACCATGGACATCGGCGGCTTCGACGCCGGCCATAAGATCACCATCCTGGCGGCCCTGGCGTTCGGCTGTGCGCCGACCTTTGCGGCGGCGCAGGTCGAGGGCGTCGAGCGCATCGAGCTGCTCGACATCCGCCTGGCCAAGGATCTTGGCTACCGCGTCAAGCTGGTGGCGAGCGCCGTGCGCGCCGGGGTGGGTGCTTCCGTTCGCGTGCATCCGGCCCTTGTACCGCTCGACCACCCTCTGGCGCGGACTGGCGGGGCGCTCAACGCCCTGTTCATCGAAGGCCGCAGGATCGGCCGCCTGTTCGTCCAAGGTCCCGGCGCCGGCGGCGGACCGACCGCCGCGGCCGTGGCCGCGGACATCGCCGACGCCTTCGCCGGCGCGCGCCGCCCGGTGTTTCAGGCGCCGGCTGCCGACCTTGCGCCCTTCACGCCGGTGGACACCTCGCATGTGCTCGGCCGCTACTACCTGCGCTTTCTGGTGCGCGACGAGCCGGGTGTGATCGCCGCCGTCTCGGAGACCCTGGCCGGGGCGGGCGTTTCCATCGACAGCTTTCTGCAAAAGCCGGTCGAGGGCGCGGGCGGCGTGCCGATCGTTCTTACCACGCACGCTGTCATCGAATCGGTGCTAAGCGAGGCGGTCAGACGGATGACGGCGGTGCCGGCCTTGCTGGAGCCGCCGCGCCTGATTCGGATCGCGCGCATCTAGAGGCATTCCGCCAATCGAGCGCCGGGTCGCAGCGTCAAGGACGACCGGCGCCACGGGGAGAACATTCCATTGACCGTTCAGTTCTACGATCGCGACCTCGCCGCCGAGGCGGTGCGTGTCGCCGAGATGGCCGCGATCGCCTCTTGGGCCCTGGCCGGCCGCGGCGATGAGAAGGCCGCCGACCAGGCCGCCGTCGACGCCATGCGCACCGCCCTCAACGGGCTCGACATCGACGGTGTCATCGTCATCGGCGAAGGCGAGCGTGACGAAGCGCCCATGCTCTACATCGGCGAAAAGGTCGGCACCGGCCGCGGACCGAGCATCGACATCGCCCTCGATCCGCTCGAGGGCACGACGCTGACGGCCAAGAACATGGCCAATGCGCTCGCCGTCATGGCCTGGGCGCCGGCCGGTTCGCTGCTGCATGCGCCGGACACCTACATGGACAAGATCGCCTGCGGTCCGGGCTATCCGGCCGGCATCCTCGATCTCGACCGCAGCGCGGCCGACAACGCCCGCGCCCTCGCCAAGGCCAAGGGTGTCCCTCTCGGCGACCTCACCGCCTGCGTCCTCGACCGACCCAGGCACGCCGAGATCATCGCATCGTTGCGCGACGCCGGCGTGCGCGTGACGTTGATTGCCGACGGAGACGTCGCTGGCGTCATCAACACCGCCGACCCGGAGACCGGCATCGACCTGTATGTCGGACAGGGCGGGGCGCCCGAAGGCGTGCTGGCCTGCGCCGCCCTGAAATGCGTCGGCGGTCAGTTTCAGGGCCGACTCGTATTCCGCAATGCCGATGAGAAAGCCCGCGCCCACAAGCACGGCGTCACCGATCTCGACCGCAAGTATGACTTGCACGAGCTTGTGCGCGACGACGCCATCTTCGTGGCCACCGGGGTCACCGACGGCGCGCTGCTCTCCGGCGTGCGCGTGCGCGATGGCTTCACGCATACCCACACCCTGGTCATGGATTCCCACACGCGGACTGTCCGCGAAGTGAGGACCAAGCGGCCGCTGTGATGGCGAGCGACGCCTTCCTCGGCGTCTCGCGGTCGCTGAGCGGACGACCCTGGCGCGAGCGCCCGGCCGATCCGGCCCTCATCCGCGAGCACTGCCTGCGCCATCGCCTCTCCGAACCGGCGGCGCGTGCGCTGGCGGCTCGCGGGGTCGGGGCCGAAGAGGCGGAGTTGTTCCTGCGGCCAACGCTCCGCGCCCTGTTTCCCGACCCATCGACCTTTGCTGGCATGGATGAGGCCGCCGTCGCGCTGGTCGGCGCCCTGGCCGGCGGCCGCCGGGTGGCTATCTTCGCAGACTACGACGTGGACGGCGCCACCAGCGCGGCCCAGATCGTAAGATGGCTGCGGCACATGGGGCTCGAAGCGCCGATCTACATCCCGGACCGCATGAAGGAAGGCTATGGCCCGAGCCCGCAGGCCTTTCGCCGCCTGCACGCAGAAGGCGCTGAGCTTGTCGTGGCTCTGGACTGTGGGGCCTCAGCCATCGACGCCCTGGCGGCGGCGGAGGAGGTGGGCCTGCAGGTGATCGTCATCGATCACCACCTGATGCGCGATGCGCCGTCGGGATCGGCGGTGATCGTCAATCCCAATCGTCCGGACTGCCTGTCGGGGCAGGGGACGCTGGCGGCGGCGGGCGTGACCTTCGTGTTGCTGGCGGCGCTGAACCGCGAAGCTCGGCGGCGCGGCCTGTTTGCGGACCGACCCGAGCCCGACCTGCGGCGCTGGCTGGACCTCGCTGCCCTCGGCGCCGTCTGCGATGTCACGCGCTTGACTGGCTTCAATCGCGCCATCACCGCCCAAGGCCTGAAGGTCATGGCGAGCTGGGCCAATCCGGGCCTGGCGGCGCTCATGGACGCGGCCGGGGCCAAGCGCGGCGAGCCGGGCGTGTATGAGGCCGGCTTCATCCTCGGGCCGCGGATCAACGCCGGCGGACGCATCGGCCGTTCCGACCTCGGGGCCCGCCTGCTCTCCACGGACGATCCGGCTGAAGCTGCGGCGCTCGCCGCCGAGCTCGACGCGCTCAACGCTGGCCGGCGTGAGGTGGAGAAGGAGATCACCGAGGCCGCGATCGCCGCGATCGAAAGAGGGGCGAATTTCGATCCCGAAGCGCCGGTCCTTGTCGTCGCTGGCGACGAGTGGCATCCCGGCGTGATCGGCATCGTCGCCGGGCGGCTGCGCGAACGCTACCGGCGGCCGGTGGTGGTGATCGGGATCGACCGGACGAGCGATCTCGGTCGCGGTTCGGGCCGCTCTTCGCCCGGCGTGAATCTCGGCCGCGCCGTCCAGGCTGCCTATGACGCCGGCCTGCTTCTGACCGGCGGCGGCCACGCCATGGCGGCCGGGCTCTCGCTCCGTCCGGCGGTGATCCCCGAGTTCCGCGAGTTCCTGGCCTGCGCGCTGGCCGGACAGCAAGACGCCGAGGCCGACGTCTTGGAAATCGACGCACTGGTCAGCCCTGCCGCCGCCACTCGGGAGCTGGTTACGGATTTCCAGCAACTGGCGCCGTTCGGCCCCGGCAATCCCGAGCCGCTGGTGGCGATCGCCGATGTGCGCAGCGAAGGCGCGAGCGCCCTGCGCGGCGGCCACGTCCGCTGTCGCCTCACCGCCGGGGGCGGGCCTTCCCTGAAAGCCATCGCCTGGCGCGCGGAAGACAGCGAGTTCGGCCGCCGGCTGCTCGCCGGCGCCGGCCCCCTGCACGTGGTGGGGAAAGTGAAATCCGATGACTGGAACGGCCGGTGCGGCGTGCAGTTCGAGATCGAGGACGCCGCCGATCCGAGGCAGGCGCAGCCCGCCTGACCTCAGGCCATGCGGAGGGGGTTGCGCCGTCCGGGAGCGGCCGATATATGCCGCACCCTCGCGCTTCGACGCGGGCCCTTCGTCTATCGGTTAGGACATCAGATTTTCAATCTGGGAAGAGGGGTTCGACTCCCCTAGGGCCTGCCACGGCGCGCGGCATGCGCTCCTCGAGTTTCAGCGACGCACGCCGATTCGGCGACCCGGTCGCGGCGCCGCTGGTTATCGACGATCAAGCACTGTAACTTCTTTGACGGGGCCTTCGGCGCGGTGCGGCCGCTCGCCGCAGGACTCGCGGTGCGTTTTCAGTTTCAGTGCTTAGCTTAGTCTTGGGCGAGACCTCGCTCTACTTGGTCAACTGAAAATTTATTGCGAGCGACGCCAGAGAAATACCAATCATACCCCCCTAACAAGCCTTGCGGCAAAACGGCGCGGCCCCCCCTGGGCTCATTGACGCAAACTGAATTAGGGGGACATTCCGCCCAATTCCGCCGTCCTCGCGGTTTGTTGGGGGCAAGCGTTCGAGGGCTTTATGTCAGATTCTCATGTGGAATCCGACGAAGCCGCTCACGAACTTGTGCGTATCACAGGTAGAGTGAAGTGGTTTGACGTCGGTAAGGGTTACGGCTTCATCGTACCCGACGATTTGAGCGTAACAGATCTTCGTGACGTGCTGTTGCACGTTTCGTCTTTGCGTAGCGCGGGCCGCGAAACGGCCGCCGAAGGCGCGTCGATCGTCTGCCTGGCGGCCAAGCGGCCCAAGGGTTGGCAAGTGGTCGAGCTCGTCGAGCTGGATGAAAGCACGGCGATTTCGCGTGAAACGCGACGTCCGGACGATGCAACGACGTCCGGCGCCGCGCGCAGCGAGCGCTGGCTACCGTCCGAAGCGCGCGCCACCGAAGGTCCGATGCATTCGGCCAAGGTGAAGTGGTTCAACCGCACCAAGGGTTACGGCTTCGTCGTCCGCGACACCGAGCCGGGCGACATCTTCGTTCACATCGAGACGCTGCGGCGCGGCGGCCTGGAAGATCTCCAGCCCGGCGACGGCGTGCGCGTGCGTTTCGCCGAGGGTCCCAAGGGGTTGGTTGTCGCGGAGATCGAACTGGGCCACGGTTAGGGCGGATCGCGCCAACCACGGAGTCAGGTCTCTTGGGTCATTTTCTTCCAGTGCGCCGCGGCCTCCTCCTGGCGGCGATGGCGGCGCTGCTCGCCGGCGGCGCGGTCGCGCAGACGCCCACCAAGGCCCAGCCGACTCTCAGGATCGAGCCGCTCGACATTACGACGGCCAAAGGCGTCTATCACTTCAAGGTCGAGATCGCGGAAACCGACAAGACCCGCGAAGCCGGCCTGATGTTCCGCAAGAGCCTCGCGCCTGACCGGGGCATGCTGTTCGACTTCAAGACGCCGCGCGCGAACATCGCCTTCTGGATGAAGAACACCCTCATCCCGCTCGACCTGCTTTACATCGGCGCCGACGGCCGCGTCGTCTCCATCGCCCACGACGCGCGGCCCATGGACGAGACCCCAATTTTTGCCGGCGGGGTCGTCCTGGGCGTGCTCGAGCTGGCCGGCGGCCGAGCGGCCGAGATCGACGCCGAGCCGGGCGACAAGGTGCGCCAGCGCATTTTCCACCCGTGAACGCCTCAGAACCGCCCGCCGGCTTCGAGCTGCAGACCAATCGTGGCCCGTTCACGACCCACAACGGGCCCTACTACGCCCGGCGCATGGATGAGGGCGTGGCCCAGGCCTTCTTCGCCGAGGTCCGCCACTGCAACGGCTTCGGCATCGTCCACGGCGGCATGATTTCGGCGTTCCTCGATGGCCTGCTGGCCGCCGCGGTGGGCCAGGCGGCGCGCACCCGCCTGGTCACGCTGCACCTGTCGATCGACTTCCTGGCCATGGGCCGGGCGGGAGAATGGATCGTCGGCGAGGGACGGCTGACGCGCCTGGCGCGCGACACGGCATTCGCCGAGGGCGTAGCCCGCGTCGGCGAGCGGCCGATCGCCAGAGCCACAGGTGTCTTCAAGCTGATGCAGCAACGCACGACGTGAAGACGTTGCGGGGTGAGGGGCGCCATGGCATGAGACGCCCCCTTGGCCGACGGGGCGTGGCGCAGCCTGGTAGCGCATCTGCTTTGGGAGCAGAGGGTCGCAGGTTCGAATCCTGCCGCCCCGACCAGCCAAGCAACTGAACTGACCCGGAGCCTCCATGCTCGCGCGCATCTATCGTCCCGCCAAGACCGCCATGCAGTCAGGGCGCGCCAACACCCAGTTGTGGGAGCTGGCCTTCGCGCCGGCGTCGGCGCGCATCCTCGACCCGCTGATGGGGTGGACCCAGTCGACCGATATGAACGGTCAGGTGCGCCTGCGTTTCGACACACGCGACGAAGCGATCGCCTATGCGCGCCGGCATGGCATCCCGTTCGAGGTTACGCCGGAGCCAGAACACAAAAGAATCATAAAGTCCTACGCGGACAACTTCGCGTCGTCTCGCAAACAGTCGTGGACCCACTGAGCCCGAGGACCCCGTAGCTCAACTGGATAGAGCATCCGCCTTCTAAGCGGACG
>JBEKQJ010000103.1:0-9802 GCA_049519835.1 Caulobacteraceae bacterium
TGGGCGCCGGTTACGCCGGAGCAGTGGGCGGTGAGGCTGACGCGGGGGTGGGTCCAGAACGGGCTCTCGGCCGGCAGGGGCTCGGTCTCGAAGACATCGAGCACGGCGTGGGCCGGGACGCCGCGGTCCAGCGCCGCCAGCAGGGCGGACTCGTCGACGAGGCCGCCGCGGCCGACGTTGACCAGCACCGAGCCCGGTTTCATGGCCGCGAAGAAGGCGGCGCCCGCGAGATGGCGGGTGGCGGCGCCGAGCGGGACGCTGAGGACGACGACGTCGGCCTCGGGCAGAAGTTGCGGCAGGGCCTCGATCGGCGCGATGGCGTCAGCCAGGGGGTCGCTCGCCTGGCTCCGGCGCACGCCGACGACGCGGGCCCCGAAGCCGCGGGCCCGCTCAGCGACGCCCTGGCCGATGGCCCCGAAACCGATCAGCAGCCAGGTCGAGCCGCGCACCTCGCGGAACGGCAGGTCTTTCCATTGTTTCGCCGCTTGGGCGGCGCGGCGGTCGGACCCGCGCTGGAAATGGTCGAGCACGCCGGCGACGACGTAGTCGGCCATGCCGACCGCCTGGCCGTGGCTGGTGGTGAGGCGCGCGCCCTTGTCGACGATGCGGCCGAACAGCGGGTGATCGAAGCCGGCGGCGGCGCTCTGCACCCACTTGAGGTCAGGGGCGGCGAGGACAGCGCCGACGAAGGCGGGCGCGTCGGGGTTGAGGTAGAGGTCGCTGCTGAACCAGGCGATGTCCGGCCTGGCGTCGGCGGTCTCGACCGGCGCGCCGGCGAGGCTCAGGCCGCCGCCCTTGGCCAAGATCAGCGGCTCGACCGCCAGGGCGGCGAGGTCTGCGCGCACCCGCTCGTAGGCCGGTTCATAGATCAGCAGGCGGGTCATGATCGGCTCCGTACAAAACCTGCGTCATCCCGCACGCAGGACGCCGTCAGGCGTCCGGAGATGCGGGACCCAGGGGCGGCTCGCACCCTGCTTGTGGCTCCTGGATCCCGGATCGCCGCAACGCTGCGCGTCGCTTCGTCCGGGATGACGCAATGATAGGGCTAGAAACCCTGCAACCGCGCGGAGCGGTCGCGGTGGAAGGCCTGGCCGCCGAAGGCGGTTTCCTGGGCTCGCGCGCGCTTGAGGTAAAGGCCGGCGTCGTGCTCGTCGGTCATGCCGATGCCGCCGTGCATCTGGACCATCTCGTTGGAGACCAGGTGCAGGGTGTCGCCCATCTTGGCCTTGGCGAGCGAGACCAGCTCGGAGACCTCGGCCCCGTCGTTGTCGATGGCGGTGAGGGCCGCCTCGACGCAGGAGCGGGAGAGTTCGAGGTCGGTGAACATCTTGGCGGCGCGGTGCTGCAGGGCCTGGAACGAGCCGATCACCTGGCCGAACTGCACGCGGGTCTTCAGGTAGTCGAGGGTGGTCTCGAAGGCCTGCAAGGCCGAGCCGAGCATCTCGGCGGCCAGCGCGGCGCGGGCCCGGTCGAGGATCTTGTCGAGCAGCGGGCCGCCCTTGCCTTCTTCGCCCAGGAGGGCGTCGGCGCCGACCTCGACACCGTCGAAGTCGATGTTGGCCGCGCCGCGGCTGTCGGCCAGCTTGAGGGCGTGCTTGGCAACCCCCTTGGCGTCGCCGGGGACGAGGAAATGACTGACGCCGCCGTCCGTCTTGGCCGAGACGACCAGCAGCCCGGCGGCCGGGCCTTCGAGGACGAAGGTCTTCTTGCCGGTGAGCTTCCAGCCGGCCCCGGCCTTCTCGGCCTTGAGGGCGACCTTGGCGGGGTTGTGGTGCGGGCCTTCGTCGACGGCGAGGGCGCCGACCACCTCGCCGGAGGCCAGCTTGGTCAGCCAGTGCTGCTTCTGGGCGTCGGTCCCGGCCAGGACGATGGCCCCGGCGGCGACCGAGGAGCTCAAGATCGGCGAGGCGGTGAGGGTGCGGCCGGTTTCCTCGAGGATGAGACCAAGGCTCATCCAACCGAAGTCGGAGCCGCCGTATTCCTCGGGGATGATGACGCCGGTCCAGCCCATCTCGGCCATCTCGGCGAAAGCGGCCTGGTCATAGCCCAGCGCCACACCCGAATTGCGGACCTTGCGGAACGCCGAGGCGGGGGACTTTTCCTGGGTCCAGGTGCGCGCGGCGTCGCGCAGGAGGCTCTGTTCTTCGGTCAGTACGGCCACGATGTTCCCTCTGGTGCTAGTTCGATGAGATGGGTTGGAAATGGGCGCCCCGCGCCCGCTATTCTTCTTCTACCGTCATGGCCGGGCGTCAGTCCCGGCCATCCATATCCGCGCTGCTTGGCGCGACCCCGCACCGCGGTCACGGCTCGGCCTCGCCGCCTCAGCGTGGCCATGCCCGGCATGGCCACCCGGCCTTCGGCGTGCATGGGTCGCCGGGACTTACGCCCGGCGATGACGGTAGGGCTGAGGGGAGCGGTTCGGCGAGTCAGCACACTTCGCACTCGTGCTAGTTCGATGTTCCTCCGAGCGGGTCGGGCAGGCCCAGGATCCGCTTGGAGATGATGTTGTTCTGGATCTCGGCCGAGCCGCCGTAGATCGTGAAAGCCTTGCCGCCCAGCCAGCCGCGGACGGCGGCGAGTTCGTCGGTGTTGAACCCCTCGCCTTCCCAGCCGAGGCCCTGGGACCCCAGCACCTCGAGGGTGAGCTCGGCGCGCTCCTGGGCGATGCGGCTGCCGGCGTTTTTCATGATCGAGGTGGCCGAGCTGGGCCCCTGGTTGGACTTGGCCTCGGACATGGCGCGGATGGCGGTGAGCTGGAAGGCGCGGGCCTCGATCTCGTGGCTGGCGATGCGCGAGCGCAGGTCGTCGTCGGCGATGCGGCCGGCCTCGTCCGCCTCGACATATTGCTTGGCGAGCTCATGCATTGGGGCGGCGAAGAGGCCGCCGCGGCCCATCGAGCCGCCGCCGCCGGCGAGGGCCGAGCGCTCGTGCTGCAGGAGGCGCTTGGCGATCGTCCAGCCGCCGCCGAGCGGGCCGACGAGATTCTCCTTCGGAACCTTCACGTCGGTGAAGAAGGTCTCGCAGAACGGCGAATTGCCGCTGATCAGGCGGATCGGCTTCACCTCGACGCCCGGCGACTTCATGTCGATCAAGAGGAAGCTGATGCCCTCGTGCTTCTTGCTGGTGTCGGTGCGCACCAGGCAGAAGCACCAGTCGGCCCACTGGGCGCCGCTGGTCCAGATTTTCGAGCCATTGACCAGCCAATGGTCGCCCTTGTCCTCGCACTTGGTCTGCAGCGAGGCGAGGTCGGAGCCGGCCCCCGGCTCGGAGAAGCCCTGGCACCAGCGCACCTCGCTCCGGACGATGGGCGGGATGTGGGTCTGCTTCTGAGCCTCGTTGCCGTATTCGAGCAGGGTCGGGCCGAACATCATCACGCCCATGCCGCCGATCGGATTCCACGCCCCGACGGCGTTCATCTCCTGGGCGAGGACGCGGGCTTCATCCTTGGAAAGGCCGCCGCCGCCGTAGGCCTTGGGCCAGGTCGGGACGCCCCAGCCGGTCTCGCCCATGGCGGCGATCCAGGCCCTGACCTCGGGGTTCTTCGGAGCCGGACCCTCCATGTATTGCAAGAGGCTGCCGCCCTTGAGGGCGGGCGGGAAATGCGCCTGCAGCCAGTCCCTGACCTCGCCGCGGAATGCGTCCGCCGCCTCGCCGCCGAAATCCGCCATCAACCGTTTCCCTTGGCCCCGCCGAGCGGGTCGGGCAGGCCGAGGATCCGCTTGGAGATGATGTTGTTCTGGATCTCGGCCGAGCCGCCGAAGATCGTCGTCGCCTTGCCGAACAGCCAGGTGCGCACGGCGGTCAGCTCCTCGTCCTCGAACGCCTCGCCTTCCCAGCCGAGACCCTGGGCGCCCATGATCTCGAGGGTCAGCTCGGCCTTGTCCTGGCCGATCTTGGTGCCGGAGTTCTTCATCACCGAGGTGGCGGCGGAGGGGTTCTGGTTGCCGCGCGATTCCTCGGCGGCGCGCTTCATGGTCAGGGTGTGGGCCCTGGCGTCGACGGCCTGGGCGATGATCCGGTCGCGCAGATCCTCGGCCCCCCAGTCGTCGGCGTCGGCATAGGCGCGGGCCAGTTCAGGCAGCGGCTTGCCGCCGCCCATCAGGCGCCCTCCGCCCTGGCCGGAGCGCTCGTGTTGTAACAACCGCTTGCCGACCCCCCAGCCGCCGTTCAGCGGCCCGACCATGTCGTTCTTTTCGGCCCGGGCGTCGGTGAAGAAGGTCTCGCAGAACGGCGAGGAGCCGGCGATCAGCCGGATCGGCCGCGCCTCGACACCGGGTTGATGCATGTCGATGAGCACGAAGGAAATGCCCTCGTGCTTGCGCGACGTGTCCGTCCGCACAAGGCAGAAGCACCAGTCGGCGTACTGGGCGCCCGAGGTCCAGATCTTCTGGCCATTGATCTTCCAATGGTCGCCGGCGTCCTCGCAGCGGGTGGTCAAGGCGGCAAGGTCCGAACCCGCCCCCGGCTCGCTGTAGCCCTGGCACCAGCGCACCTCGCCGCGCACGATCGGCGGGATATGACGCTGCTTCTGGTCCTCGGTCCCGTACTCCAGCAGCGTCGGTCCCAGCATGCTGAGGCCCATGCCCGCCATGGGATTGGTCGCCCCGATCCCCGCCATCTCCTCGGCCAAGGCCCGCGCCTCGGCCCCCGAAAGGCCGCCGCCGCCGTAGGCCTTGGGCCAGGTCGGGGTCCCCCAGCCCTTGGCGGCCATGCGCTCCTTCCAGATCAGGGCGTCGCCGCTCGGCTTGTCGCCGCCCGGGATGATCTCGGCATTGGCTTCCGATTGGTCGCGCAGGGAGGCCGGGAAATTGGCCTCCAGCCAGTCACGCGCCTCGGCGCGGAATTCGGCCAGGTCGGCCATCACGCCTTCTCCTTGACGCCGACAGGGTCCGGCAGGCCCAGCACCCGCTTGGCGATGACGTTGAGGTTGACCTCCGAGGTGCCGCCCTCGATCGAATTGCCCTTCGAGCGCAGCCAGCCGCGTGTGGCTTGCCGTTCGGCGGGGCTGAAGCCCTCACCGTCCCAGCCAAGCCCCTGGGCGCCCAGCGCCTCGACGAACAGCTCCGAGCGCTCCTGGGCCAGGGTCGCGGCGGCATATTTGATGATCGAGGTGGCGGCGCTCGGCCCATTGCTGGCGCGCGATTCCGCCTGCACACGCGAGAGGGTCATGAAGAACGCCTGGGAGTCGATGCGACTGCGGATGATCCGTGAACGGAGGTCCGCGTCTGCCAGGGCGCCGGTCTGGTCGAGGCCGACGGCCGCCTTGGCCACATCGACGAGGTCGCCGGCCGCGCCGCCAGCGCCGCCGCCGCCGCCGACGAAGCCGCCGGAGATGTTGGCCCGCTCATACTGCAGCAGCCGCTTGGCGATCTCCCAGCCGCCATTGAGCTTGCCGACCAGGTTCTCCTTGGGGACCTTCACGTCGGTGAAGAAAGTCTCGCAGAACGGCGAGTCGCCGCTGATCAGCCGGATCGGCCGGGTCTCGACGCCGGGCGAGGCCATGTCGATCAGCACGAAGCTGATCCCCTCGTGCTTCTTCGTGGTGTCCGTCCGCACCAGGCAGAAGCACCAGTCGGCCTTGTTGGCGTACGAGGTCCAGATCTTCGAGCCGTTGATCAGCCAGTGGTCGCCCTTGTCCTCGCAGCGGGTCTGCAGGGAGGCGAGGTCGGAGCCGGCCCCGGGCTCGCTGTAGCCCTGGCACCAGCGGATGTCGCCGTGGACGATCTTGGGGAGGTGTTCCTGTTTCTGGGTCTCGTTGGCGTATTCCAGCAGCACCGGCCCCAGCATCCACAGGCCGAACGACATCAGGGCCGGACGGGCGCCGGCGGCGGCCAGTTCCTTCTCCAGCGCCTTGGCTTCCGGGGCCGAGAGACCGCCGCCGCCGTAGGCCTTGGGCCAGGTCGGCGCGGTCCAGCCGCGCTCGCCCATCGACCGCATCCAGCGGATCTGCGGATCGTCGCTGCCGGCGAAGGCGCGACCGCCCCACACCGCCTCGGGATCGGTCGCCGGGGCCTTGCCCTTCAGTTCGGGCGGATAGCTGGCGGCGATGAAGGCGCGCGCCTCGGCTCTGAACCCGTCCAGGTCCGTGCCGCCGAAGTCGGGCATGGGCGTTCGCTCCGTATTTCACTCTTTGATTTTCACTTTAGCCCCGGCGCGGGCCGCCGCAAGCACGAACACTTGTTTGATTTCGTGGGGCGGGCGCCAAACCTGGCGTCGTCCTGGCCGAAGCTCGGCGCGTGGGACAAGGCTGCGCCGTTTCCCAATCAACAAACCCTACCGTCATCGCCGGGCGCCAGTCCCGGCGACCCATGCGCACCGAAGGTCGGGTGGCCATGCCGGGCATGGCCACGACGAGGCTGCGTCGTCGCATCGTGACCGCGGTGCGCGGTCACACCAAGCCGAGCGTTCATAGATGGCCGGGACTGGCGCCCGGCCATGACGGTAGAGGAATGGGGCGGCTGCGCTGCCCGTCCGCTCATTGGCCGCTTCGCGCAGCCCCCCTCCCCCGCCGCCAGGGAACTTGGCCGCGGCTCGCGAGTTGGCTTTGCGGGACCAGGAGGTCGCAACAATGACTCAATCGACTTTACTCATTTTGATCGCCGTCGCCGTGGTGGTGGTCGCCATCGGCATCTTCGCCTACCGGCGCTGGGGCACGCGCCGTCTGCAATCGCGGTTCGGGGCCGAATACGTCCGCGCCATCGACACTCACGATAATCAGGATCAGGCCGAAGCCGATCTTCGCGAGCGGGAAAAGCGCGCCAAGCAACTGCAGATCAAGCCGGTCAGCCCGACCGACCGGGCGCGGTTTGTCGACTCCTGGCGCGGCATCCAGGCCCGCTTCGTCGATGACCCCGGCAGCGCCGTGACCCAGGCCGACAGGCTGCTGGGCGAAGTGATGACCGTGCGCGGCTATCCGATTGGCGACTACGAGCAGCGCTCGGCGGACGTGTCGGTGGACCACCCGGACATGGTCCAGCACTATCACGCCGCCCATGCCGTCGCCGAGCGGCGCGAACAAGGCCTGGCCGACACCGAGGATCTTCGCACCGCGATGATCTCCTACCGCGCCATCTTCGATGACCTGGTGGGTGAGCCGGCCGCGCCCCAGACGCAGCCTCGCTTCGCTTAAGAAGGTCGAGGCCGGAGTCTCTGACGCGACCCCTCCAGGAACTCCGGCCAAGCTCGCGTGTTGACAGGCCTGAGGCCTGGAGAACGCCGGCATGACAGAGACGGCGCAATGGATGATGCTGGGCCTCGGTCTGGCGATCCTGCTTGCCTGCGTGGTCTTCGTCGCCCTGCGGGCGCGGCGGCCGACCGGAACGCAGTTCGCCTCCGACTACGCCCGCGTCGTCAGGGACGCCGGCGAGACGGCCATGGCGGAGCCCGCCCGGCCAACGCGCCGCTTCGCCGTCCGACCGCTAGGCCAGGCTGATCGCCGCCGCTACGCCGACGCCTGGCGGGCGATCCAGATCGAACTGATGGACGAACCCGGCCGTGCCTGCGCCCACGCCGACCTGCTGGTCGCCGAGGTGATGGCGGCGCGCGGCTATCCGATGGCGGAGTTCGAGCGCCGCTCGGAGGATCTGATCGCCGACCATCCGACCGTCATTCGCAACTACGGGATCGCCCACGACATCGCCGTGCGCCAGGACGCGGCGACGCCGGCCGAACTCAGCGAAGCCATGGCCGCCTTCCAGGTGCTGGTCGACGAACTGGTCGGCGAAGCGCCGCTGACTGACCGCGTGTGGTCGAACCGCGGGCGGTGAATCCAAGCCCAAGCCCTTCCCCAGTTGCGTCATCCGCCCCACCTTCGTCATCCCGGATGAAGCAACGCGCAGCGTTGCGGAAATCCGGGACCCAGGGGCCGCTGGCAGCGTGCAAGCCGCCCCTGGGTCCCGCATCTGCGGACGCCTGACGGCGCCCTGCGTGCGGGATGACGCAAGGGGTCGGGGAGCCCTTCCCTCACGGCGCCATTGCCTCTGGCGACCGTGCATCGCATGTGAGTGCGAGGGAAGGAGAGGCCATGACCAGCGCCAATCAGGGGCCGCTCGCCGGCGTCACGGTGATCGACCTCACCCAGTTCGTGCTCGGACCCTACGCCACCCAGATCCTCGGCGATCTCGGGGCCGAGGTCATCAAGGTCGAGGAGCCGGGCGGCGATCGCCAGCGGAGGATGGGCAAGGCGCCCAACTCCAAGACCATGGGTCCGATGTACCTGGCGTTCGGCCGCAACAAGCGATCGGTGGCGCTTGACCTCAAGCACGAACCCGGCCGGCGGGCGCTGGCCAAGCTGATCGCCGGCGGCGACATCTTCATCCACAACATGCGGCCGGACTCGATCGCCCGGCTGGGCTTCGACTACGCGGCGGTGAAGGCGATCAAGCCGGACATCGTCTACGTCGAGGCCATGGGCTATGCGCCAGAGGGGCCCTACGCCGGCCGCCAGGCCTTCGACGACCTGATCCAGGCCGCCAGCGGCTCGTTCGGCCTCGAAGAGATGGTCGACCCGGCCGCGCCGTTCCGGCCGCCGGCCTCGATCATCGCCGACAAGTCGAGCGGCCTGCACGCCGCCATCGCCGCCCTGGCGGCCCTGCGCCACAAGGAGCGCACCGGCGAGGGGCAGTATGTCTGCGTGCCGATGCTGGAGTGCTTCACCAGCTTCATCATGGCCGAGCACCTATACGGCGAGACCTATGTGCCGCCGACCGGCAAGTTCGGCCACACCACGACCATCACGCCGCACCGCAAGCCGTACCGCACCCTGGACGGCTGGCTGATGGTGCAGCCGGCCGGTCGCGACCAGGCGGCCAAGTTCATGGAGCTGGGGGGTCTGCCGGGCGCCTACGAGAGCGAGCGTTTCGTCTCGGCGGCGACGGCGAAGGACAAGGTCGACATCTACTACCAGATGATGGGCGAGGCGGCGGCGACCCGGACCACCGCCGACTGGATGGCGCTGACAGCCGAGCACTCGATCCCGGCCATGGCGGCCAATCACGCCCGCGAAGTGCTGGACGATCCGCACCTGATGACGACCTTGTTCGAGGAGCGCGACCTGCCGGGCGAAGGCCGCTACCGGGCCATGCGCCCGCCGCTGCGGTTCGAAAAGACGCCGACGGCGATCCGCCGCGACCCGCCGGAGCTGGGCGCGGATACGCAAGCGGTGCTGGCGGAGTTCGGGATCGAGGGCTGACGGCGCGCGCGCCCAACCATTGCGTCATCCCGGAGCGAGCATCGCGAGCATCCGGGACCCAGGGGCCGCGAGCGCCAGCGGAAGCCGCCCCCGGGGTCCCGCATCTCCGGCCGGCTGACGCCGACCTACGTGCGGGATGACGCAGCTTTTGAAAGTGAGCTCTAAGCTTCCGAGGCAAGCCGCCGCGCCTGGGCGACCCAGGCGTCGCGGGCGACGCGGCCTTTGAGGCTGAGTTCGGCGTCGAAGGCGGTGGCGTTTTCTTCGGTCCAGGCGGCGAGCTGGGCGAAGGTGGTGATGCCGCGATCGGCGAGGGCGGCGGCGAGCTTGGGCCCGATGCCGGTCAGCCGGGTGAGGTCGTCGACCTGGGCGACGTAGGCCTCGGCCTCGACGACGGGTTCGGCCGGGGCCTCGGCGGCCGGCTCAGCGATCGCTTCGACTGGGGCTTCCGCCACCGGCGCCACTTCGAGCACGGGTTCCTCGACGGCGGGTTCTTCGGCGACGGGAGCCGCGATCTCCGGTTCCGGCTCGGGCAGCTCGGCGAGAGCCTCCTTGAAGGCCAGGGGCTCGAAGTTCACCTCGCGCGTCCACCGCGTCGCCCACCAGAAAGCGACG
>JBEKQJ010000104.1:0-9711 GCA_049519835.1 Caulobacteraceae bacterium
ACCCGCTGGCGTGGGACTGGGATCGCTTGCGGCGCGAAGAGGAGGCGAGGGCACGGCGGCGGGTGTGGTGAGCGGAATTCCCGCTAAGCCGTCGTGAAATAATCGGTTGATTCTCTGACATGCGTCAGATATTTCTGACACATGAAATCGCGTAGCGACACCACGACGGAAGGCGACCGGCTCCTGGCGACCCTGGCCGCCTTGGCCAATCCGCACCGTATGCGGGTCGTCGCGGCGCTTGCCGGCGGCGGTCGCAACTATGTCAGCCAGCTGGCGCGCGAGATCGGCATCAGCCGGCCCCTGCTGCATCTGCATCTGCAGAAGCTGGAGGACGCCGGCCTGGTGACCAGCAAGCTGGAGCTGTCCCAGGACGGCAAGGCGCTCAACTATTTCGAAGTCACCGAATTCGCCCTTCACCTCACGCCGGCGGCTGTCGCCGAGGCGGCCAAGACCCTCACCGCCAAACCCGAGACCTAGGGGATCCCCATGACCGCAATCTTCTACCTGTTGACCCTGGTGCTGCCGTTGGCGACGATCCTCATCGTCTTCGGAATGCGCTCCCACGCGACCGTCCAGCAGGCGAGGGCGCGACTGGCCAACGACGACGCCTATCGTCAGCTCGCGGAAAGCGCCTCGGCGGCTCAGTCGCAGATCGCGACCAGCCTGGCCGCCATGGAGGCCAACCTGTCCGACGTGCGCGCCCGCATGGCCGCCGTCGAGACCATCCTGAAGGCGGTGGAATAGTCGCCGACCCAGCGTGGCTCCGAATTTCGGGGACAGTTTACTCAATTCCACGCCCGCCGTTGGGGCTCGATATGCATCACCGTCCAGGAATTAAGTAAACTGTCCCCGAAATCCCAGCAGGTGCGCCAATGTGCGCAATTGCCAGGTTCGAACACTCTCTTCATGCTCCCGTGCTCAGGCAGGGGAATTGACCATGAAGAGCAGACTACTGATCGGCTTCGCCGCCGTCGTTTCCGCATCTCTTGGGTTCAGCGGCGCGCTCGCCGCCTCACAGGGCCACTCGGCCTCACAAGGCCGTTCGGCCGCCGCGGCAGTCCACCGGCCGCAAACCACGTTTCCGGCCCGCAACGTCGTCTTCTGGGCGATCAAGGGCGGTATCTTCGTGACCATATCCAGTGTGCCGCTGACCGCGACCACAAATGGCACGCCTGACCAGACGTTCGCCGAGGGCATGCTCAATATTCTCACCAAGGAAGGCTTCGCCAAGTGCGGCTATTTCGTCGTCGACGCCGGTACGGGCCAGGTCATCTTCCAGGATGACACCACCAAGAGCATGAGCGAGGTCAATTCTGAGACGCCTTAGGCTCGCGTCCCCGAAATCAGTTGATCGCGAAGGCGCCCGCGGCCGCTTCCAGACGCTGGCGAGCGGCGGCGCCAAGGCACTCGACCACATCCAGGAAATTGGCGTTGCGCATCGTCGTCCCGAGGAAGGTCCAGCGGAGCGCCTGATGCTGCCCGCGCAGGAACGCTTCCTGCTCGGCCGGGGCCAAGGTGCGCCCGGCGGCGCGCTGGAATGCCTGCAAGTCCAGCTGGGCCTGTCCCCGTAGCCCCGCGTCAAGCAAGGCGCCGATGGCGAAGAACTCGTCGACGGCGCGGTCGATCTCGGGCGGCGCGCTGCCGGCGGCCATGGATTTCAACAAGAGCTCATCCAGCCTCGCGTGCTGCAACTCTTCCTCCCAGTGGTGCTTCAGGAGGCTCTTGAACTGCGGGTCGAGCGACCGGTCGTCCTTGACGCTGGCGACATAGTGGTCCTGCGACATCCACTCGAGGGCGAGCACGGCCAGGGTGACCCCCATGTCGCTGTGCGCGAGAAAGGCGCCGACGATGTCCGGGGCCGGACCGATGAATCCGCATTCGACGCCGAAGCCCTCATCGAACTCCGCCAGGAAGCGCCGGAAGAGTTCGCGGTGCTTGGTCTCCTCGCGGACGAGATTGCGCAGGGCGGGGGCGCGATAGGGCGCGTCGTCAGGCTCATCCCTAGCCTGATCGGACATGAACGGCACGATCACCTGCTCGAGCAGCTCGAACATCGCCAGGTAGCCGCGCGAGCGGATGTGATTGAGCAGCAGGCGTTCGCCGGAGGCGAGAAATTCCAGCGACCCGGCCCTGACGAAGGTCTCCGGCAGGAAGCATTTGGTGAAATCGAGCTTCTTTTCGCCGCCGGTGATGTCGTCGACGCGCCAGTTCGCGCGCCGCGACGCCTCCAAAAGACCTTGATAGGTGAGCTGTTCCGGCACCGCGGGTCTCCCTGAATCTGGTTGATCAGACTTGCGTCTCACGAGGCGCCCGAGCGATCGCCGGGGACCGAAGCCTGGGCAGCAGCATACCGGCGGTCTGACGATAGCGAAGATAGCGGTCGCCGAATTGGGCGACGAGGTCACGCTCCTCGAACCAGATACCGATCAGGATATAGCCGGTCGTCGCCACGGCGAAGAAGAGATGGCCCAGGCTCACCCGTGGCGCCGCCCAGAAGGCGAGGATGAAGCCGAGATAGAGAGGGTGGCGGATCCAGCGATAGAAGAGCGGCGTGACGAAGGCCGTGTCCGGCTCGCGAAGCTTGAGGATCCGCGAGAACCCCTGGCTCAGGCCGAACAGGTGGAAATGGCTGATCAGAAATGTGCTGGCCAGCAGGAGCGCCCATCCCGACCACGAAACCACCCGGATGACGCCCGCCCACAACGGGTCGTCGACCGACCAGACGATCTGAGGCGCCGGCCGCCATTGCCATAGGAGCAAGGCCAGCGCGGCGGTGGCGCAAAGCACGTAGGTGCTGCGTTCGGCCGCCTCGGGGATGATGCGCGTCCAGGCGCGCTTGAACGCCGGCCTGGCCATCACCGAGTGCTGGACGGCGAAGAGGCCGAGCAGCGCGGCGTCGATGGCGAATGACGTCAACAGATCGCCGGGAACGCCGCTGTCGATCGTCTTGGGAACGAACACGCCCTCGACGAAGCCGATGGCGTACAGAAACGTCGCCAGGAACAGGACGTAGGCGCAGGCGCTGTAGAGCGCCACGAGGATGGCTCTCATGGTCTTTCCCTTGCTGTTGAATTGACCTTGGCGAAGGCGGGTTCGCCCGGGCGCGTCAGGTCAATTGTTGGCCGTCAGCGGATCGATGATCTGTGGCACCTCGGTGATCCGGGTCACCGGGATGCCGCTGAGTTCCGCGTGCTTGTGGATGGCCTCTTCGCCCTCGGCCAGATAGATGCAGAACGTCTTGTCGCCGGCGACGTAGCTGTGCAGCCACTGGACCCCGCCGCCGACCTGCTCGATCGCCCGGTTCGACGCCCGGGCCGCGCCGCAAAGCTCGACGATCGACATGCCGCCGATCCCGGGAATGTCCCGTTCGATGAGATATCGCTTCATAGGGCGCTCCCAACCCGCTTCGATGTCGCGGCTGGCATATTCCGCCTGTCGGCCCGATCGGCCAAACTAAATGATCTTGCGGTGACTAAAGCCCAACTTTAGTTTCGAGTCATGCCCGCGACGCCACATCTCCGCTCGCTGCAGGCCCTAGAGTTGGCGCTGCGCACCGGATCGCTGCAGGCGGCGGCCGTCAACCTGGGGATCACGCCGGCCGCGGTGGGTCAGCGCGTGAAGGCGCTCGAGGACTATCTCGGAGTCGATCTGCTGGTGCGTGGCCGATCCGGTCTCAGGGCCACGGCATCCCTGGACCCTGCCATCGCCCATCTGAACGCGGCGTTCCGCGAGCTGGAAGCGGCCGCGGCGCTGCTGGATCTGCAGCGCGGATCGGAGATTCACATCGCCGCCGCCTCCGACTTCGCCGACCTCTGGCTCAACCCGAGGATCGCGGCGTTCAGGGCCGCGCATCCGAACACGCGCTTCTGCATCAATGGCGAGGGCGATGCGCCGCTACGGCTGGGTCCCGTCGATTGCGAAATCACCTTCGGTCCGGCCGCGGGCGGCGACTTGCTGTTCCACGACTACGTGGCGCCGATCTCGTCGCCGGAGAACACGGCCCGGATCGCCGGGTTGACGCCCCGTGACCGGCTGGAAGGCTTTCCCCTGCTTCATCTCGACTTCTACAAGGAGGATCCGGCGGTTCCGGATTGGTCGGATTGGATCCGCGGCCATGAACTCCGGCGGACGGCGCCCGAGCGCGGCATCCGCTTCCAACGCATCACGCCGGTCCTGGAGGCGGTCCTGGCCAACGCCGGCCTGGCCATCTGCGGCCTCGGTCTGGTGAGCGAATTGCTGGAGGACAAGCGCCTGTCGCTGCCGTTCTCCGCCGCCTCGGGCGTGTGGACGGCGCACGGCTTTCACGCGCGGTTCCGCGGCGACACGCTTGGACGGCCGCAGGTGAGACGGTTCCGCGAATGGCTCCTGGCCGAGAGCCAACTCACCGTCGACTGGCTGTGGCGGCGTTTCGGGCAGGCGCCCGAATTTCGGGGACAGTTTACTTAATTCTGACCTTGCGAGCGGCCGCGCTCCGCCGCGTTGGAATTAAGTAAACTGTCCCCGAAACTCAGCTCCCGCGCCTTGGCCAAGCGTCGAGCGCCTTCTTCCAGGGTCTGGCCACGCTTGGCGAAGCAGAGGCGCACGGTGGTGCGCACCGGATCGTCCTCGTAGAAGGCCGAGACGGGGATGGCCGCGACGCCGGCCTCCTTCACCGCTCTCAGGCAAAAGCTCATGTCGTCTTCGGCGACGCCCGAGGCGGCGAGATCGACATTGAGAAAATAGGTGCCCTGGCAGGGGAGGGTGGCGAAGCCTTCGCGCCGGAGCGCGCCGGCCAGGAGATCGCGCGAATGGGCGAGTTCGGTCGGCATGGCCTCGAACCAGGCGTCGCTATTGTCGAGGCCCCAGGCGACGGCGGTCTGGAGGTTGGGCGGCGTCGTGAAGGTCAGGAACTGATGGGCCTTGGCCAGCACTTCGGTGAGGGCGGGCGCGGCGACGAGGAAGCCGACCTTCCAGCCGGTGAGGGCGAACATCTTGCCCGCCGAGCCGATCTTGACCGTGCGCTCGCGCATGCCGGGGAAGCCGATCAGAGGCTGGTGGCGGGCGCCGTCGAACACCACCTGCTCCCAGACCTCGTCGCAGATGGCGGTGACGTCGAAGCGCACGCAGAATTCGGCCAGGAGCGCGAGATCCTCCTCCGGGCAGACCGTCGCGGTCGGGTTGAGCGGATTGTTGAGCACCACCAGCCGCGTCTTCGGGCCGAAAGCGGCCTCGAGCTGGGCGCGATCGAACCGCCAGTCCGGCGGCTCCAGGCGGACGATCTTCGGGACGCCGCCCACGCGGCGCACCATGGGCGCATAGGCGTCGTAGACCGGCGCGAACAGGATCACCTCGTCGCCGGGCTCGACAAGGGCCAGGAAGGCGCAGGCCAGGGCCTCGGTCCCGCCGGAGGTGACGGTCACCTCGCCTCGCCAGTCGAGGTCGAGGCCCTGGAAGCGGGCGTAGTGGCGGGCCACGGCCTCACGCAGGGCGGGAATGCCCTGCATGGGCGGATACTGGTTGTCGCCGTTGAGCACCGCCTCGGCGGCGGCGCGGCGGATGGCCTCCGGCCCCGGCTCGTCGGGAAAGCCCTGCCCGAGGTTGATGGCGCCGTGCTCGCGCGCGAGGCCGGACATGACCGAGAAGATCGTCGTCGGCAGGGCGGCGTAGACGGCGTTGGCCATGGCAGGGCTTCTAGTGCGCGGGGTCGGGCGATTTCGGGGACAGTTTACTTAATTCCAAGTTCGCCGCATCCGCGCCAGCGGCCCAGATCGGAATTAAGTAAACTGTCCCCGAAATCCTGTCCCCGAAATCGGAAACGGCGGAGGCTTACGCGTCTTCCTTGACGCGACGCTTGCGGAAGGTGGGGTTGAGCACGCCCTTGCGCAGTCTGATGGCCTTGGGCGTCACCTCGACCAGCTCGTCTTCCTCGATATAGGCGATCGCCTGTTCGAGCGTCAGCCGGCGCGGCGGGGTGAGGCGCACGGCCTCGTCCTTGCCGGAGGCGCGCACATTGGTGAGCTGCTTGGACTTCATCGGATTGACGTCGAGGTCGTCGCTGCGCGAATTCTCGCCGACGATCATGCCCTGATAGGTCTTCTCGCCGGCCCCGACGAACATCACGCCGCGGTCCTCGAGGTTCCACAGGGCGAAAGCGCTGGTGTCGCCGTCGGAATTGGAGACCAGCACGCCGTTGCGCCGGCCTTCGATCGCCCCCTTGTAGGGCTCGTAGTGGCTGAACACGCGGTTGAGCACGCCCGAGCCGCGGGTGTCGGTGAGGAACTCGCCCTGGTAGCCGATCAGGGCGCGCGACGGGGCCAGGAGGGTGATGCGCGTCTTGCCGGCGCCGGAGGGACCCATGTCCTTGAGCTCGGCTTTGCGCGAGGAAAGCTTCTCGATGACGATGCCGGAGAAGTCGTCGTCGACGTCGATGACCACCTCCTCGATCGGCTCGAGCCGGGCGCCGGTCTCCGGATCGGCCTTGAACACCACGCGGGGCCGGCTGATCGACACCTCGAAGCCCTCCCGGCGCATGGTCTCGATCAAGACGCCCAGCTGCAGTTCACCGCGGCCGGCGATCTCGAAGGCGTCCTTCTCGCTGGTCTCGGAGACGCGGATGGCGACGTTGGCCTCGGCCTCGCGCAGCAGGCGCTCGCGGATCACGCGGCTCTGCACCTTGTCGCCCTCGCGACCGGCCAGCGGGCTGTCGTTGACCGAGACGGTGATGGCGATGGTCGGCGGATCGATCGGCTGGGCGGGGAGGGCCCCTTCGGCGTCGAGCGCGCCGAGCGTGTCGGCGACGGTGGCCTTGGAGAGGCCGGCCACGGCGACGATGTCGCCCGCCAGAGCCTCATCGATCGGCGCCCGCTTCAGGCCGCGGAAGGCCAGCAGCTTGCTCACTCGTCCGCGCTCGATCTCGACGCCTTCGCGCGACAGGGCGCGGATGGTCATGCCGGGCGTGAACCGCCCGGATTCCACCCGGCCGGTGAGCAGGCGGCCGAGGAAGGGATCGGCCTCCACCAGCACCGCCAGGAGCTGGGCCGGCTCTCCGACGCGGGCCTCGGCGGCGGGAGCCTGGAAATGGGCGACGATCTTGTCGAACAGCGGCGCCAGATCCTTGCGCTCGTCCTCCAGCTCCACGGCCGCCCAGCCCTGCTTGCCGCTGGCGTAGAGGTGGGGGAAGTCGAGCTGCTCGTCGCTGGCGCCCAGCGCCGCGAAGAGGTCGAAGGCGTCGTTGAGCACCCGGTCAGGGTCGGCGTGCGGCCGGTCGACCTTGTTCAGCACGACGATGGGACGCAGGCCGAGCTTCAGCGCCTTGCCGAGCACGAACTTGGTCTGGGGCATGACCCCTTCCTCGGCGTCGACCAGCAACAGGGCGCCATCGACCATGCCCAGGATGCGCTCGACCTCGCCGCCGAAGTCGGCATGGCCGGGCGTATCGATGATGTTGATGCGCGTCTCGCCGGCCGCGCCATGCCACAGCACCGAGGTCGCCTTGGCGAGGATGGTGATGCCCCGCTCGCGCTCCTGGTCGTTGGAATCCATGGCCCGCTCGGCATGAGCTTCGTTGGCGCGGAACACGCCGGACTGGGCGAGCATCTGGTCCACGAGCGTGGTCTTGCCGTGGTCGACGTGGGCGATAATGGCGATGTTGCGCAGGGACATGGGGATGTGGGGGAGGGAGGGGAGCGCGGGCATATAGGCGAGAATCGCGGCCGAAGCCACACAGGCCGTCGCCATCGTGGTGCACCGCAACAATTTTCACGCGCCCGCAGCGCCGGATTTGATAGTCTATAAAGTCATAAAGCGTTGAAATAGAAAAACTAAGCGGGATGGGAGCGATTTTGTCGGCCTGCGACGTTTTTTCCGCTTGCCGCATTGTGCGTTGCACCGTAATCTCTGGCTTATGAGGCGTCGCTGACGACTCTGCCCTTCCTGGGCGTTTCCTCCCTAATGAACTGGCCGCGCCTTCGGGTGCGGCCATTTTTTTTGCCCGGCGCGCGCTTTCGCGCAATGGATTGAGCGCGTTCTTGTCGCAAAACCGGCCTCCACTTTTGCGCAACGCGCTCTAGGCGCAGGACCAGTCGGTCGCCGCCAGGGTCCGGAACAGCCGATCCAGATCCGCCTTGAGGCGGGCGAAGCCGGCGGTTGGCTCGAGGGTCGCCTCGTCGACATAGAGCGCCCGGTTGACCTCGATCTGCAGAGCGTGCACGCCCCGCGCCGGCCGGCCATAGTACTCGGTGGTGTAGCCGCCGGCGTAGGGCGCATTGCGGGTCACCGCATAGCCGAGACTATTGAGGCCGCGCTCCACGGCCCGCGCCACGCTCGGCGCACAGGCGCCGCCGAAGCGGTCGCCGAGCACCACATCGCAGGATCCGCCGGCCGCCAGCCGCGCCGCCGCCGACGGCATGGAGTGCCAGTCGAGCAGAATGGCGATCCCGTGGGTCTGCAGCGCCTGGTCGACCAGGCCGCGCAGGGCGGCATGGTAGGGGGCGTGGACCGTCTCCACCCGCTGGCGCGCCTCGGCGAAGGTGAGTTTGCGGGCGTAGACCTCCTCGCCTTCCGAGACGATGCGGGCGATGGCCCCAAGGCCGGCGGCGACACGCGCCGTGCGCCCCCGCGCCCAGGCCGGCAGCTCGTCGGAAAACATCCCCTGGTCGAGCTCCCACGGCTCGCGATTTACATCCAGATAGACGCGCGCCAGGCGGGCGGCGATGACGCCGATGCCGAGTTCAGGCGCCCCCTCGATGAGCTGGTCCACCCACACGTCCTCGGAGCGGCGGATGGCGTCGGCGTCCAGGCGCGAGGCCGACATCATGCCGGTCGGATAGATGCGGCCCGAATGCGGCGAAGCGAACACCAGCGGCGTGGCGGTCACGGCGGGCAGGATGATCTCGTATGGGGCGTCCGCAGCGACCTCGACGGGGGAGTCGGGGTCGCATTCCGGTGTCCGCGCCAGAGCCTCCCAGGCATTCATGACGCCATATTCGCCAACCGGGCGGCTTGGTCAAACCTTGCCGCGCATGCTTGCCAGCCAGAGGGCGCGCCGATATATCCCCGCCTTCCCGAATGCCCCAACCTGGGCGCCGGAGCGGACGCGTAGCTCAGCGGGAGAGCACTACGTTGACATCGTAGGGGTCGCTGGTTCAATCCCAGCCGCGTCCACCATCCAGTCACGCATTAACCCGCACTCACATCAGCGCCCAAAACACGCGCCGTTTCCGACGCTTGCGGATGCCGAAAAGCGGTGAAGATGTCGCCGGCCAGCCCTAACATCGGCAAGCAGGGTCTATTTTCTCGGCCTGGTCACCAGGCCAATTCCAGACGTGCAGGATTTCGCACCAATAACAGGTGAATTGAGTTTGGAGCTGGCGCACGCCGCCCGTGACTTCGTCCTACCCGACCTCGGTGCCGCCGACCGTGAGGCCGCTGATCTTCAGGGAGGGCTGACCGACGCCCACGGGGAGGCCCTGGCCGTTCTTTCCGCAGACCCCGATCCCGGGATCGAAAGAGAAGTCGTCGCCGATCATGGTCACGCCGGTGAGGGCGGAGGGCCCGTCGCCGATCAGGGTCGCGCCCTTGACCGGCCGGGCGATCTTGCCGTTTTCGATCAGATAGGCCTCGGCGCACCGGAAGACGAACTTGCCGTTGGTGATGTCCACCTGGCCGCCGCCGAGGCTCGCGCAATAGAGCCCGCGTTTGGTGGCGGCGATCATCTCTTCGCGCGGCGTCGTT
>JBEKQJ010000105.1:0-9673 GCA_049519835.1 Caulobacteraceae bacterium
CATCCCGGCGTCCGGGTCCCAGAACCGCAGCAGGAGACGGAATACCGTGCTCTTGCCGGCGCCGGACGGTCCGACCAGGGCGACGCGCTCGCCCGGCCGCACCTCAAGATCGAAGCCGGCGAGGGCGGGGAGGTCGGTTCGACCTGGGTAGGCGAAGGTGACGTTCTGGAAGGTGACCTCGCCGCGCGCCGGTTTGGGCAGCGGCGTCGGGGAGGCGGGAGCGGCAATGGCTGGCGCCACGTCGAGGATCTGGCCGATCCGATCCATGGCCCCGGCCGCTTTCTGGACATCGCCCCAGACTTCGCTGAGCGCGCCGAGCGATCCAGCCGCCAGCACCGCCAGGATGGCGAACTGGATGAGCGCACCGGGCGTGAGGCGGTGGGCGAGGACGTCGTTGGCGCCTAGCCAGAACACGCCGGCGACGCCAGCGAAGACCAGCAGGATGACCCCGCCGGTCATAACCGTCCGGGCGCGGATCCGCGCCAGCGAAGCGGAGAAAGCGGCCTCGACGGCGCCGGCGAAGCTCTCGCCGACACTCGCCTCACGACCGAACGCCTGGACGGTGTCCACCGCCTCCAGGGTCTCGCCGGCGAAGCCGACCGCTTCGGCGAAGCGCTCCTGAGCCCGCGCCGACAAGCGCCGCACGCGCCGGCCGTAGAGCACCAGGGGGATGAGGATCACCGGTCCGATCAGCATGGCGCAGGCGGTGAGCTTCACGGAAATCACCAGCATCATCGCGGTCGCCCCCGCGACCGTCAGCAGGTTGCGCAGCGCCACGGCGGCCGCCTGGCCGACGACGCCCTCGACCAGGGTCATGTCGGAGGTGAGCCGTGATAGCACTTCGCTGGAGCGCACCTTCAGGAAGAAGGCCTGATCGAGGCGCAGCACATGGCGGTAGAGCGCTGCGCGCAGATCGGCGACGATCCGCTCGCCGAGGCGATTGATGAAATAGAAGCGGCAGGCCGTCGCCGCCGCCAGCACCACGGCGACGACGAGCAACAGAAAGAAGGTCTGATTCAGGCCCTGCCGCGAGGCGGCGCCGAAACCATGGTCGACCACCAGCCGCAACGCAGCCGTGAGGCCGAGCGTGGCGCCGGTGGAGAACAGGAGCGAAACGAGCGCCGCGCCGGCGTCACCGACGTGGGCGCGCAGGAAGGGGGTCAAGGCCGCCAGCGGCCTCAGGTCGCGATTGCCAGGGCGATTTGAGTCCGCGTCTGCGGCGATACCGCCTCGTCTCGCCATGCGTCCGCCGACCCTTGCCTAGGCGCGGCTCAAGCTGTATAGCCGCGCGTCCAATTTCGGCCCGCCTTGTTGCAGGGCCTCCCGCTCAAATCCGTCCGGTCCCGCCATGAAGCAAGACACCCATCCCGACTATCACTTCATCACCGTGAAGATGACGGACGGCACGACCTACCAGACCCGCTCGACGTGGGGCAAGGAAGGCGCCGAGCTGCACCTGGACATCGATCCGAAGACCCATCCGGCCTGGACTGGCGGCAACCAGCAGTTGCTTGACCGCGGCGGCCGGGTCTCCCGGTTCGCGGCGAAATATGGCGGTTTCCTGAAGAAGTAGGCATCTTCAGGGGCGATCGGACCGCCCCGCGCCATGTCAGTATCCTCTTCGAACCTGAAGGAGACGCGCGTCGCGCGTCGTATCGCCGCGCACTATCTCGCGCCGCGCTGGCGCGCGTTCGCCGCCTCGCTGGTCTGCGCCGCGGTGTTCGCCGGCCTCTCCGGCCTGCTGCTCGCCATCCTGCAACCGGCGGTGAACGACCTCGTGGTCGCGCCCAAGCCGGGCGCGCTGCTCAAGATCCCGCTCTTCATCATCGCCTTGGCGCTCGGGCGGGGCGTCGCCCAGGCCGCCCAGGCCCTGCTGATCAATCGCATGGGCAACGGCATCGTCGGCGACGTGCAGCGCGAACTGTTCGGCAAGCTGGTGCGGGCAGACCTCGCCCGCCTGCGCGCCTCGCACTCCGGCGGCCACGTCTCCTCGGTGCTCTACGACGCCGGACTGATCCGCGAGGCGGCGACGACCGGCGTGGTCAACATCGTCCAGCAGGGCCTGACCCTCGCCGCCGCCGCCGCGGTGATGGCCTGGACCGACTGGCGACTTGGCCTCTTCGTGCTGCTGGCCGCGCCGCTGGTCGCCTGGGGCCTCGGCCGGTTCATGCGCCGCGCCACCAAGGCCGCGAAAGGCGCCATGGACGCCACCTCCACCCTCGCCACGGCGATCATGGAAAGTCTCGACGGCGTGCGCGTGGTCAAGATGGAGAACCGCGAGGCCTATGAAGAGGCGCGGGTGGCGGCGGTGATCGCCGACCGCCAGCGGCACATCATCAGCGGTGATAACGCCAGGGCGCTGGCGGCGCCGGCCACCGAGGCGGTGACCTTCATCGTCGTCGCCGCGGTGCTCGCCTATGAGGGTTGGGCGCGGGCCGGGGGGCACACCAATCCTGGCGCCTTCGCGGCCTTCTTCGCCGCCCTGCTCACCGCCGGCCAGTCGCTGCGCCAGGTCTCCAACCTCGGCACGGTGATCAGCCAGGGTGCGGCCGCCAGCCGGCGCCTCTTCGCCGCCCTCGATGTCGAGCCGGAGGTGCGCGAGACGCCAGGCGCGCCGGCCCTTGCCCTTGGGGACGCCTCGGTGCGGCTGGAAGACGTGTCCTTCGCCTATGACGGCGAGACGCCGGTTCTGGCCGGGGTCAATCTCGAGGCGCGGCGGGGCGAGGTGGTCGCCCTGGTCGGGCCGTCCGGGGCCGGCAAGACCACCGTCCTCAACCTGATCCCGCGGTTCTACGACGTCACTGACGGCCGCGTGACCTTCGATGGTCAGGACGTGCGGTCTGTGACCCTCGCTTCGCTGCGGCGAGGCATCGCGCTGGTCACCCAGGAGCCGTTCCTGTTCGACGACACCATTGCCGCCAATATCGCCTACGCCAGGGACGGGGCCAGCCGGGCCGAGATCGAGGCCGCCGCCGCCGCCGCCGCCGCCCACGACTTCATCCAGGCCTTTCCCGAGGGCTACGACACCCTGGTTGGCGAGGCCGGCGCGCGCCTTTCCGGCGGTCAGCGCCAGCGCATCGCCATCGCCCGCGCCTTCCTGAAAGACGCGCCGGTCCTGTTGCTCGACGAGGCCACCAGCGCCCTCGACACCGAGAGTGAGGCCCAGATCCAGGCCGCGCTCGGCCGGCTGATGTCGGGCCGCACGACCCTGCTCATCGCCCATCGCCTGTCGACCGTGCGCGGGGCCGACCGGATCTATGTGCTCGACCAGGGGCAGGTGGTGGAGACCGGCGCTCACGCGACGCTGATGGATCGCGGCGGGCTCTACGCACGCCTCGCCGGCGCTCAGGACCTCGAGATCGCGCCGGGGACGACGGCGGCGTGAAGCGCTTCTTCCGATCCGCGGCCGTCCAGGGCGTGCTCGGCTGGCTGGTGGCCGGCTACATCGAGCTGATCATCCGGACAGTCCGCTGGAGGTTCGAGAACCGCGCGCCAGTGGACGCCTTCATGGCTGGATCGGAGGGCGCCGTCGCCCTGTTCTGGCACGGGCGCATCGCCCAGGGCATGGCCTGCCGGCCGCTGCTGGCCGAGAAGCCGCGCAAGGTGATGATCTCGCTTTCCCCAGACGCGGCTTTCATCTCCTGGGCGGCGGCGCGGCTAAGGATTCCGCCCGTGCGCGGCTCGACCGGTCGGGAAGGCGCATCGAAGGGTGGCATGCGCGCCTTCCGCGAGGCCCTGACCTTTGTCCGCTCGGGCGGGATCATGATCCTGACCCCGGACGGGCCGCGCGGCCCGCGCGAAGTCCTGCCCATCGGCCCGGTGCAGATGGCCCGCGCGGCCGGCTGTCCAGCCTTTATCATGAGCCTGGCAGCGTCTCCCGCGCTGACCCTCGGCAGCTGGGACAAGGCGCGCATCCCCCTGCCGTTCGCCCGTGGCCAGGTGGTGCTGGAGGGCCCGCTGCCCGTGCCGACCGACGCCGACGCCGAGGGGCTCGAGGCCGTCCGCGCCGATTGGGAGGCGCGCATGCGTCGGGGTCAGGCCCGCGCCGAGGCGCTGCTGGCGGGCGCGCCGTGAGACGGCCAGCCTCGCTTGCGCTCTATGCGACCGCGGCGGGACTCGCGGGGGCGTTCGCGCCTGGAATCCTTCAGCACAGGGTCTGGCGCGGCAAGGAAGACCCCGAGCGTCTCGGCGAGCGGCTTGGCCGCGCCGTTCTGCCGCGACCCGACGGCCGGCTCGTCTGGCTGCATGGCGCCAGCGTCGGCGAGGGGCTGTCGCTGCTGCCGCTGATCGACCAACTGCGCGCGACGCGGCCGGACCTCGGCGTTCTCATCACCACCGGCACACGCGCCTCTGCCGAGCTGATGGCCCAGCGCCTGCCTGAGGGCGTGATCCACCAGTTCGCGCCGGTGGACACGCCGGCCGCGGCGGCCCGGTTCATCGCCCACTGGCGGCCGGACCTCGGCGTCTTCGTGGAAAGCGAGCTCTGGCCCAACCTGATTGCTGCAGCCCGCGCCGGGGGCGCGCGTCTCGCCCTGGTCTCGGCGCGGATCTCGGAGGCAAGCTTCCGCGGCTGGCGGCGCTTCCCGGACGCCGCGGCGATGATGCTTGGCGCGTTCGACCTGATCATGGCCCGCGACGAGGCGGCGGCGACGCGATTCACCGCTCTGGGCGGGCGGGTCGAGGGGGTGTGGGACGCCAAGCTCGGGGCCGAACCCCTGCCGGCCGATCCGGAAGCGCTGGCGACGCTCCGCGAGGCGCTCGCCGATCGCCCGATGTTGCTCGCCGCCAGCACCCATGCGGGCGAAGACGCCATGGTGATGTCCGCCTTCGCGCAGGCCGCCGAGGCGCGTCCCGACGCCTTGCTCGTGCTCGCCCCGCGGCACCCGATCCGCGGCGGCGAGGTCGAGGCGCAGGCCCGGGCGCAGGGCCTGCCGACCGCTCGCCGCAGCCTTGCCGAGGACCCTGCCGGCGCGCGGGTCTACATCGCCGACACGCTGGGCGAGATCGGCCTCTTCCTGCGCCTGGCGAGCCTGGCGATCGTCGGCGGCAGCCTGATCGCTGGGACCGGCGGCCACAATCCGATGGAGCCAGCCAGGCTCGGCTGCCCGTTCGTCGTCGGGCCGCATACGGAGCATTGGCCGGTCTACGAGGTGTTCCTGACGGCCCGCTCGACCCTGAGGGTGGAAAGCGCCAACCAGATCGCCGCCGTGATGAGCGAGGCCTTGGCTGGGCGCCTGGCCAAAATGTCCGCCCGCGCCAGCAAGGTCGCGGCGCGGCTCGATGGCGAGTCGCGCGCCCTGGCCCCACGCCTGCTGGCGATGGTCGAGCCGTGAAGCTGCGCACGCCGCGCGACTGGTACCGGCGCGAGCGGCGACGCAGCGTGACGCGACTTCTTGCCGCTCCGATCGCCCTTATCTGGGCGGGGGTCACCACCCGTCGCATCGCCCGGACGGCGCCGGTGGAGGTTGGAATCCCCGTGGTCTGCGTCGGCAATCTGACCGTCGGCGGGGCCGGCAAGACGCCGATCGCCCGTGAGCTGACCCGCCTGCTGACCGAACGCGGCGTCTGCGTCCACATCCTGATGCGCGGGCACGGCGGCCGACTCGCCGGCCCCACACGCGTCGACCCAGCCACACACACGGCGGCCGATGTCGGCGACGAAGCCTTGATGCTGGCCGCCGACGCTCCGGTGTGGATCTCGCGCGACCGCCCGGCGGGGGCTCGGGCGGCAACGGCCGCCGGCGCCCGAGCGATCGTCATGGACGACGGCCACCAGAACCCTTCGCTTGCGAAGACGCTGTCGCTGGTGGTGGTCGACGGCGAAACGCGCGACGGCGAGTGGCCGTTCGGCGACGGCTCGGTCGTTCCGGCCGGGCCGATGCGCGAGTCTCTGGAAGCCGGCCTGGCGCGCGCCGACGCCGTTGTCGTTCTTCTTCCAGCCGACCTGCCAACGGTAGATCCGGAGCTCGTGGCGCTCTTCTCTGGCAAGCCGGTTCTGATCGCCCGCTTGGAGCCAGCCACTCCGCCGCCGCCCGGACCGCAAGTGGCCTTCGCCGGCATCGGCAAGCCGTGGAAGATGGAGCGCTCGCTGCGCGCGGCCGGCTGCGATCTGGTCGACTTCGCGCCGCTGGCCGATCACGAGGTCGCCTCGGAGCGATTCCTGGCCTTCATCAGCGGCCGGGCCGCGGCGCTCGGCGCCGGCCTTCTCACCAGCGAGAAGGATTGGGTGAAGCTTTCGCCCGACTGGCGCGCGCGGGTCACGCCATTTCGGGTCCGCGCCCGATTTGAGAACGAGGCGGCGCTGGCGGCGCTGCTTCCGCGCCCCTAAGCCCCGGCCAGCTTGGCGTATTTCCAGGCGGACTCCGCGAGCAACGGCACCCGGTCGGCCATGGCCGCGGCCTGAGGGCTGTTGGCGGTGCCGTCGCGGACCCGGCCGACGATGCCCTGCAGGATGCCGGTCAGGCGGAAGAGGTTGTAGGCGAAATACCAGTTGAGGTCGGGCAGGCCCGAGCGACCGGTCATCCGGCAGTAGGCCTCGACATATTCCTCCATGGTCGGGATGCCCCAGGCCTTCTTGTCCTCGATGTTGGCGATGGAGCCGTTCACCCACTGCATGAGCAGATTGGTGAAGTCGGCGAGGGGGTTTCCGAGCGTCCCCAGCTCCCAGTCGAGCACCGCGATCACCCGCGGCTCGGTGGGGTGCATGATCTCGTTGTCGAGCCGGTAGTCGGCGTGGACGATGGTGGTCTGGTCGTCATCCGGCACGGTCGCCGGCAGCCATTCGATCAAGCGCTCCACGGTGTCCATGCGCCGCGTCTCGCTGGCCTTGTACTGCTTGGTCCAGCGGGAGATCTGCCGCAGCATGTAGTTGCCGGGACGGCCGTAGTCCGCGAGTCCGATGGCTTCGTAGTCGGTGTTGTGCAGGTCGGCGAGGGTCTTGAGCGCCGCCATGTGCAGGGCGTGTCGCTCAGCCGGCTGATAGGCCGGCAGGGTCTGGTCCCAGAGAACGCGGCCTTCGACCTTATCCATGATGTAGAACATCGTGCCGACGACGGCGTCATCCTCGCAGAGCGCATAGGGCCGCGGGACCGGGAATCCGGTTGGATGAAGAGCCGAGATGACCCGAAACTCTCGGTCGACGGCGTGGGCGGACGGCAGCAGATGGCCGGGCGGCTTGCGCCGCATGACGTATTTGCGGGCCGGCGTGGTCAGCTCGTAAGTCGGATTGGACTGGCCGCCCTTGAACTGGCGGACCGTGAGGGGGCCTTCGAAGCCCTCGACATGGCCGGCCATCCAGGCGGCCAGGCTGGCCTCGTCGAAGCGATGGCTCTCGGCCACCTCCTTGGTGCCGGTGTTGAGCTCTTCCCGGATCTGATCTTCGGTCGGAGCCATGGCGTCCTCGCTTTTCTTGTTATCACCGTCAATCTAGCGACGCCCGGGCGACGTTGCCAAGCACGCGCCAGCCGATGTCGCGTCGAAAGAAGCCGCCTTGCAGATGGATGCGGTCCAGGGCGGCATAGGCCTTGTCCCTGGCCTCGGCCAGAGACGGAGCGCGGGCGCAGACGTTGAGCACCCGCCCACCGGACGCGACGAGCGCGCCGTCCTCCCGGCGCTTCGTCCCGGCATGGAAGACCACGACATCAGGCCCAAAATCGGCCTCGGCCCCCTCGATGACACCGCCCGGCCTCGGCGCTTCCGGATAGCCCTCAGCCGCCAGGACGACGCAGATCGCCGCCTCATCGCGCCAGACCGGCGCCGGCAGATCCACCAGGGTCCCGTTCGCCGCCCCGGCGAGATAGGGGACGAGGTCGCTCTCAAGGCGTAGCATCAGCGTCTGGCATTCGGGGTCGCCGAAGCGGACGTTGAACTCCACCAGCTTGGGCCCTTCGGGCGTCACCATCATCTCGCAGAACAGCGCCCCGTGGTAAGGCGAACCCTCGGCGGCGACGCCGGCCATGGCCGGAGCGATCAGACGCGCGCGCGCCTGCTCGATCACCGCCGCCGTCAGCACGGGCGCAGGGGAATAGGTTCCCATGCCGCCGGTGTTGGGACCGATCTCACCATCGAAGGCTCGTTTGTGGTCCTGGGCGCCGCCGAACAGCAGGCAGGTTTGCCCGTCGCTGATCGCGAACAGGGAAGCGATCTCCCCCTCGAGGAACGCCTCGATCACCAGCCGGGCGCCGGCCGCGCCAAAGCGGCCGCCGAGGGCGTCGTCGATGGCCGCTTCGGCCTCGGCGCGGGTCGCGGCGATGACCACGCCCTTTCCGGCGGCGAGGCCGTCGGCCTTGATCACATACGGCGGCGCAAACTTCGCGAGCGCGGCTTTGGCCGGCGCGGCGGCCTCGAACACGCCGAAGGCGCCGGTTGGCAGGTCATGCCGCTGCGCGAAGGCCTTGGCGAAGGCCTTTGACGACTCCAGGCGGCCGGCGGCGGCCGTCGGGCCGAAGCAGGGGATGCCGGCCCTGGCCAGCGCGTCAGCGAGGCCGGCGGCGATGGCTGTCTCCGGGCCGACGACCACGAGGTCGGCGGCGATCTCGCGGGCCAGGGCGACCTGGCCTTCCACGTCGTCGGCGGCCACGGCGCGCGTCTCGCCCAGAGCGGCCATGCCCGGATTGCCCGGCGCGCAGACGAGGCGCTTCACCAGCGGCGAGGCGGCGATCTTCCAGGCCAGGGCGTGCTCACGCCCACCGGATCCGACGACGAGGATGTTCATGGGCCGCCGCTTTGAGCGGGGCGGCTGCAAGCGTCAAGCCGCCTGACCGACCTCCGCCTCGGCCGCCCGGGCCATGGGGATGTAGACCGTGAAGGCGGCGCCGCGGCCCTCGGCGCTCTCGACCGTCAGCCCGCCGCGGTGCCGGTTGACGATGTGCTTGACGATGGCGAGGCCGAGGCCCGTGCCGGCGTGCTCGCCGCTTTTCTGGCCCTCGACGCGATAGAACCGTTCCGTGAGCCGGGGCAGGTTGGCGCGGGCGATGCCGGGGCCCTGGTCCTGCACGCGCAGGGCGGCGTAGCGCCGATCGGGCGCATGATCGGGGGTGAGCAAGGAGAGGTGGACCGTATTCTCGCCGCGAGCCGCGAGGCAGGCGGCGGTGTCGAGACCGGCCTCGAGGGAGAGTGTGACGGCGGCGCCGGGCGGAGAATATTTGAGGGCGTTCTCGGCCAGGTTCTGGATGACCTGCAGGATCTGATCGCGGTCGGCGGTCACCATCGATTGACCGAGCGCCGGCAGGTTCTGGCGGAAGGCGACGCCGCGCTCCTGAGCCAGAGGGCCCAACGCATCGAGCACGTCGATGGCGGCGACCGCCAGGTCCACCCGTCCGGACGGCGGAATGTGTTCGCCGAGTTCGATGCGCGAGAGGCTCATCAGGTCGTCGATCAGCCGGCGCATGCGCTCGGCCTGGATCTGCATGATGGCCAGGAACCGGTCGCGCGCCGCGGCGTCATCCCGGGCATGGCCGCGCAGGGTCTCGATGAAGCCGGACAGGGACGCCAGCGGCGTACGAAGTTCGTGGCTGGCGTTGGCCAGGAAGTCGGCCCGCGTGCGCTCGCTGCGGCGGAACTCGGTTTCGTCACGCAGGGCCACCAGGGCCATCGGCGTCTCGCCCTCGCCGACCAGGGGTTCGGCGCGCACGCGCCAGACGCGATCCTGCACGCCGCCGGCCTGGTAGAGGGC
>JBEKQJ010000106.1:0-9662 GCA_049519835.1 Caulobacteraceae bacterium
CGGGATCATCGCCATGCCGCCGCCGCTGGCGCCCGGCAAGGTGACCTTCGATGACGGGACCAAGCCATCGCTGCAGCAGGAAGCCTGGGACGTCGCCGCCTTCCTCGAGTGGGCGGCCGACCCGAAGATGGAAGAGCGCAAGCAGACCGGCGTCGCCGCCATGATCTTCCTGCTGCTGTTCTCCGGCCTGCTGTGGGTCACCTACCGCAGCGTCTGGCGCGACGTCGAGCACTGAACCCTATTCTTTGCGTCATCCCGGGCGAAGCCCGTCAGGGCTGAGACCCGGGACCCAGGGACCCATCCACTCTGCCGACGCCCCTGGGTCCCGGATGGCCCGCTTCGCGGTCCTCCGGGATGACGCAGTTGGCGCTCCTACGCAAACCCGTCCGTGGCCCGGATCAGGGCGTCGAGGATGCCCGGCTCGTCGAAGGCGTGGCCGGCGTCCGGAATGAGTTCGAAGCGCGCTCTCGGCCACGCCTTGTGCAGCCGCCAGGCGGCGCGCGCCGGCGTCGCGACGTCATAGCGGCCCTGGACGATGAGGCCGGGAATGTCCGCCAGGCGGTGGGCGTCCCGGATCAGCTGGTCGGGTTCGAGCCAGCTGTCGTGGGTGAAATAGTGGTTCTCGATCCGCGCGAAGGCGAGCGCGTAGCGGTCTTCTCCGAACTGCGCCGCCAGCGCATTGGGCAGCAGGGTGATGGTGCCGGCCTCCCAGAGGCTCCAGGCCTTGGCGGCGCTGAGCTGCGCCGGTCCTTCCTTGCCGATCAGGCGGCGGCGATAGGCGGCCACCAGGTCGCCGCGCTCGGCTTCGGGGATGGGCTCCAGGAACCGCTCCCAGAGGTCCGGGAACAGCCAAGACGCCCCTTCCTGGTAGTACCAGTCGATCTCCGGCCGCGTGGCGGTGAAGACGCCGCGCACCACCAGCGCGCTCGCCCGCTCGGGATGGGTCTCGGCGTAGGCGAGCGCCAGGGTCGAGCCCCAGGAGCCGCCGAACACCAGCCAGCGCTCATGGCCGAAGTGCGTCCGTAGCGCCTCGATGTCGGCGACCAGGTCCCAGGTGGTGTTGGCCTCGAGGCTCGCGTGCGGCGTCGAGCGGCCGCAGCCGCGCTGGTCGAAGAGGGTGACGCAATAGCGCTCGGGATCGAACAGGCGCCGCTGGGCCGGCGAGCAGCCGGCCCCCGGCCCGCCGTGCAGGAACACCGCCGGCGCGCCCGCGGGGTTTCCGCAGCGCTCGAAATAGATCTGATGGCCGTCCCCGACGTCCAGTCGCCCGGTCTCGAAGGGCTCGATCGGCGGGTAAAGTCCGCGCCTTTGATGCTGTGCGGCGTCCATGCACGCTCCGTTGTTGCGGCCCGATAATTCCATCAATGCACGGAATCCTCTAGGCGGTCCGAGGATGGCTGACGAATCGCGCGCGGTTATGGCGGTGGTGGTGACGTATCACCCCGACGCGGGCCTTGCGGCGCGCCTGCGGGCGATCCGGCGCCAGGTTGGGACGCTGCTCGTCGTCGACAACGGCTCGGCCAACCTCGCCGAAGTAGAAGCCGCCGCGCAGGCGGCGGGCGCGCGGCTGATCGCCAACGGCGCCAACCTCGGCGTCGCCGCGGCGCTCAATGTTGGCGCCCACGCCATGCTGGACGAAGGCTGCGCCTGGCTGGCCACCTTCGACCAGGACAGCGCCATCCCGCCCGGCGCCGTCGCCGACCTGTTCGCCCTGAGCCTGCCGGAGCCTGAGCGCGTGGCGATTCTCGCCATGAGCCGGCGCGATCGCGTCACTGGCCGCGACTACCACCGGCGCGGGGACATCCTGGAAGAAACCGCGACCTGGCGGCGGGTGCGCACGACCATCACCTCGGGCGCCATGGTCAGCCGGCGCGCTTTCGAGCGGGTCGGTCTTTTCGACGACGGGCTGTTCATCGACGGCGTCGATCATGACTTCTGTCTGCGCTGCCGCGCCGCCGGACTTCTGGTCATCGAGGCCAAGGGCGTGGCCATGGATCACGCCATCGGGGCGATCACAAACAAGCGCTTCCTCGGTCGCGAAGGGGTGCTGACCAACCACTCGCCCGACCGCCGCTACTACATCACCCGCAACACCCTGGCCTTGTCCGCCCGCCACTTCCGGACCGATCCGGCCTGGGCCTTGCGGGAGGCGGCGCACCTCGTGGTGTGGAACGCCAGCGCGGGCCTGTTCGAAGAGGATCGCGCCGCCAAGCTGGCGGCCATGGTTCAGGGCGGATGGGATTTCGCCAGCGGACGGCGCGGGCCGCGCTTGCGCCGGCCGCTCCGTGCGGGCAGGGGAGGGCCGGCATGACCGACGGCATCCTTCCATCGCAACTGATCGAGGCCTTGATCGGCGACGGCGCTCTTTTCGCCGAAGACGGCGTCGCGCCGGATCAAGTCCAGCCGGCCAGCCTCGACCTGCGCCTCGGTCGCCGCGCCTGGCGGGTGCGGGCTTCGTTCCTGCCCAGGCCCGGCGGCCGCGTGGCCGAACGTATCGCCGAACTGGCCATGCACCAGCTCGACCTCGCCGGCGGGGCGGTGCTGGAGCGAGGCTGCGTCTATATCGCTGAACTGCAGGAACAGGCGCGCCTTCCCCTCGCTATCGCGGCCCGCGCCAACCCCAAGAGCTCGACCGGCCGCCTCGACGTCTTCGTCCGCCTGCTGACCGACGGCCAACCGGCCTTCGACGACGTCACCGCCGGCTATGCGGGGCCGATGTTCCTCGAGATCGCCCCCCAGACCTTCTCGGTCCTCGCGCGCGAGGGGACCCGTCTCAACCAGTTGCGTCTGCGCCGCGGGCCGCCGGCTCCTCTGGCCGTGCGCACGGTCGGGGTCGACCTGTCAGGCGAGATCGTCGGGTTCCGCGCCCGCCGTCACGCCGGGGTCATCGATCTCGACCTTGAAGCCGGTCACGACCCCGCCGACTTCTGGGAACCGCTGGCGACGCGGCACGGCGGCCTGCTTCTCGATCCCGGCGAGTTCTACATCCTCGCCTCACGCGAGGAGATCGAGATCCCGGTCCTGCAGGCGGCGGAGATGACGCCCATCGACCCCACGGTCGGCGAATTCCGTGTCCACTACGCAGGCTTCTTCGATCCGGGCTTCGGCACCGCCGAAGCAGGCGGCGAGGGTTCGCGCGCCGTGCTGGAGGTCCGCAGCCACGAGACCCCGTTCCTGCTGGAGCACGGCCAGACGGTGGCGAGATTGACCTTCGAGGCGCTGGCCGAGCGCCCGGCCCGGCTCTACGGCTTCGGCGGCTCGCACTACCAGCGCCAAGGCCTACGATTGGCCAAGCACTTCAGAGGCTGGTGAGCGGACTTGCTGTGCGCTCTCTCCCCCGTTTGGGGGGAGTACGGCCGTAGGGGGGGGAGAGTCGCGACCCACGGACGTTAACGCCGCTTTCCCCTCCACCGCTTCGCGTTCCCCCTCCCCCAGAGGCGGAAGAGTCTCGTTGGAGCTAAGCCGCCGCCTTCTCGCCTTCGGCCGGATCTCGCAGCACGTAGCCGCGGCCCCACACCGTCTCGATGTGGTGATGGTCGGTGGCCGATTTGAGCTTCTTGCGCAGCTTGCAGATGAAGACGTCGATGATCTTCAGCTCCGGCTCGTCCATGCCGCCGTAGAGATGGTTGAGGAACATCTCCTTGGTGAGCGTCACGCCCTTACGCAGGGAGAGCAACTCCAGCATCTGGTATTCCTTGCCGGTGAGGTGGATGCGCGCTCCCTTCACCTCCACCGTCTTGCCTTCGAGGTCGACGGCGATGTCGCCGGTGCGAATGATCGACTGGCTGTGGCCCTTGGAGCGGCGGACGATGGCGTGGATGCGCGCCACCAGTTCCTGCTTGTCGAAGGGCTTGGTCATGTAGTCGTCAGCGCCGGTGCGCAGGGTCTTCAGCTTGGAGTCGATCTCCGCGCTGCCCGAGAGAATCATGATCGGCGTGTCGATCTTGGCGGCGCGCAGAGTGCGCAGCACGTCCAGGCCGTTCATGTCCGGCAGATTGAGGTCGAGCAGGATGAGGTCGTATTCATAGACCTTGCCGAGATCGACACCCTCCTCGCCGAGGTCGGTCACATAGACGTTGAAGCCCTCACCCCTGAGCATCATCTCGATGCCCCGGGCGACGATCTTATCGTCCTCGATCAGAAGTACGCGCACTGTCACCTCCTTAGCCGCTATCCGGCCGTCCCCGCCACGCGTTGCTCGTGGACGCGGCCGAATCTGCCGCTGCGCCTATTGACGAGGCGTTAATGGTTAACGCCTCGAGGCGAATCGGTAGGCTGATTTGTCCGTGGGCGCTATCGGGCTCAGCCCTTGGCGGCCTTGCGCGCTTCGGCCGCTTCGAAAGCCTCTTGCGAGCGGCGCAGGGCGGCAAGGTCGTCGCCGATCCGGAAGATGGCCACGTAGAACTCGCACATCGCCCGCCAGACCAAACCCGCGGCCGCCACGGCCAGCAGGCCGATCAGGAGCACGGGGATGGCCAGCAGGATGGCGAGCGCGCTGCCTTCTTTGAAGGCGATCCCGACCGAAGCGCCAATCACCGAGAAGGCGGCGATGATGATGACCCCCATGCCCGCCCAGTAAACAAGGTGGATGACCTGCCCGGTCACCAGGCGCTCAAAGGTGAGGATCGACCAGATGCGATCAGGGCGGCGGGGTGTCTGCGAATCCGTGACCGTCATGTTTCCAACTTACGCCCTCTGCCGGCGGGGCCATGGCTACCAGCGGCGGGGCCTGGCCGCAATGGGAGGGCCGGCGTCTCGCCGAAGAGCCAGCCGCGGCGTCAGGCGCAACGCTGGGTGGTGCGCAGACCCGCAAGGCCGTGGCGCTCGAAAGAGGCGCCCCAGGAGTCGAACTCCTCCTCGCTGAGGCTCCATCGAGCCAGGGCGTCTTCACGGGTGAGCAAGCCGCCGCGGACGGCGGAGACCACCTCGGCCTTGCGGCGGATCACCCACCGGCGCGTATCCGGCGGCGGCAGGTCTTCGAGGCTGAGCCTCTCGCCCTGCGGACCCACCACGAAGCGCGGCATGATGCGGCGCGCCTTAAGCGAAAGCGACATGACTACCCTAAGTCCCCGACTACTCTGGGAGCGGCACAATGCCCGCGGATTGATAACAGGGTGCTAATGCCCATCTTGGGCTGTCCGCCCTGCGGGGTTAGAGAGCCCATCATGCTCGCCGAAACCGACATTGCCGACGAGGTGCGGGAGGCCGTGGGGCTGCCGGCCGGCGCGCGCGTGGTCGCGGCCATGTCCGGCGGCGTGGATTCAACCGTGGCCGCAGCGCTGCTGGCCCGCGCCGGCTACGACGCGGTCGGCGTCACCCTGCAGCTCTATGACCATGGGGCGGCCGTGCGTCAGAAGGGCGCCTGTTGCGCCGGGCAGGACATCCTCGACGCCCGCAACGCCGCCGACGCGCTCGCCATTCCGCACTACGTGCTCGACTACGAGAGCCGGTTCCGGGCCTCGGTGATCGACGACTTCGCAGACAGCTACGCGCGCGGCGAGACGCCGATTCCCTGCGTGCGCTGCAATCAGACGGTCAAGTTCCGCGACCTGCTCGACGTGGCCCGCGATCTCGGCGCGCAGGCGCTCATCACAGGCCACTATGCCCGCCGCCTTAATAACGGCGGTGGGCCGCGCCTGCACCGGGCCGTCGATCCCACCCGCGACCAGAGCTATTTCCTGTTCGCCACCACGCGCGCCCAGCTCGATTTCCTCCGTTTCCCCCTCGGCGGTCTGCCGAAGACCCAGGTGCGCGCCCTCGCCGCCTCGCTCGGCCTGTCGGTGGCCGACAAGCCCGACAGCCAGGACATCTGTTTCGTGCCAGAGGGCCGCTACACGACCGTGATCGACCGGCTGCGCCCCGACGCCGCCCAGGCCGGCGAGATCGTCCATCTGGATGGCCGGGTGCTCGGACGCCACGAAGGCGTGAGCCGCTACACGGTCGGCCAGAGGCGTGGCCTCGCCATCGCGGTGGGCGAGCCGCTGTTCGTGGTCCGACTCGACGCTGGGCGCCGCGAAGTGATTGTCGGCCCGCGCGAGGCGCTCGCCGCGTCCTCGCTGAGGCTGAAGGAGATCAACTGGCTTGGCGATCATGCCTCGATCGAGGCGGCGGCGGCCGCAGACCTGCCGGTGCTGGCCCGCGTGCGCTCGACCCGCCCGCCGAAGCCGGCGCGCCTGGCGCTCGAGGATGCCTGCATCGCTGTGATCTTTGACGAACCGGAAGAGGCCGTCTCGCCCGGCCAGGCCTGCGTGCTCTATGGCGCCGACGACGAGAGCCGGGTGTTGGGCGGCGGCTTCATCGCCGCCTGAGGGGCCGCCAATGGTGTTCGCCAAGCGGCTTCGGGAGCCGGTCATGAGCGGCGAGATCACCTGCAGCGTCCGGATCTGGCAGAGGCCGCACGTCAAGGTCGGCGGCCGCTACGCTTTGGGGCCAGGGGCGATCCATGTGACCTCCGTCCGCCAGATCGGCTTCGAGGACATCACCCCGGATCTGGCCCGTCGCTCGGGCTTCCAGGGCGTCGTGGACCTCCTGAAGGTGGCCAAGCACGGCGCCGGCGAGAACGTCTATCTTGTGGAGTTCGAGTATCGGGCGTGATGCGCTTGCCCGCGGCGCGACGCCGGGCCACATGAGGCGTCCAAAGCTGGAGCCTTCAATGTCCGCCGATCCCATCGTCATCGTTTCCTACGCCAGGACCCCCATGGGCGGTTTTCAGGGCGCGCTTGGGCCGGTGGCCGCCACGGACCTCGGCGCGACGGCGGTGAAAGGGGCTTTGGCCCGCGCCAAGGTCGCGCCGGAGGCGGTTGACCAGATCTTCATGGGCTGCGTCCTGCCCGCCGGCCTCGGCCAGGCGCCCGCCCGCCAGGCGGCGCTCAAGGCCGGATTGCCCGACAGTGTCGCCGCCACCACGGTCAACAAGATGTGCGGCTCGGGCCTCCAGGCGACCATCCTGGCTCACGACATCCTGGCCGCTGGGTCGGCCGACATTGTGGTGGCCGGCGGCATGGAGAGCATGACCAACGCCCCCTATCTGCTCGCCAAACATCGCGGCGGCGCGCGCATCGGCCACGACCGGGTGATCGACTCGATGTACCTCGACGGCCTCGAGGACGCCTACGAGCCCGGCAAGCTGATGGGCGCCTTCGCCGAAGAGACCGCCGCCGCCTACCAGTTCGCCCGCGCCGACATGGACGCCTACGCCATCGAGAGCCTGAACCGGGCTCGCAAAGCCGTGGAATCCGGAGCCTTCGTTCGCGAGATCGTTCCGGTCGAGGTGGCCGGGCGCAAGGGCGTCGAAACGGTCAGGGATGACGAGCAGCCGCTGAAAGCGGACCCCACCCGGATTCCGACCTTGAAGCCGGCCTTCGCCAAGGACGGGGCGATCACCGCCGCCAACGCCTCCTCGATCTCGGACGGCGCGGCGGCCCTGGTGACGATGCGGGCCTCGACGGCGGAGCGGCTGGGCCTGGAGCCGGTGGCGCGCATCGCCGGCCACGGCGTCCACGCTCACGCCCCGGCGCTGTTCACAACGGCGCCGGTTCCGGCCATGCGGCAGGCGCTGGCCCGGGCCGGCTGGTCCATCGACGAGGTTGATCTCTTCGAGGTCAACGAGGCCTTCGCCGTGGTGGCGATGATCGCCATGCGCGATCTGGGCATCGAACACGAAAAGCTGAACGTGAACGGCGGCGCCTGCGCGCTTGGCCATCCGATCGGCGCTTCGGGCGCTCGCATCCTGGCGACGCTCCTGGCGGCCCTTGAAGCCAAGGGCGAGAAGCGCGGCCTCGCCTCGCTGTGCATCGGCGGCGGCGAGGCCGTCGCGATGGCCGTCGAGCGGGTCTGAGGCCGCCTGACGAAACGGCGGAGCTCTACTGCCCCGCTGGGGCCGCGCCGCCGGTGAGCCCGCCCAGCGCCTTCGCCGCGCCGGCCAACCTGCCAGGGCTGATGTTCATGCCGTTGGCCAGCTGCATGTCGCCGCCGGCCATGCCGGCCGGGCAGGGCCCGAGCCACTTGCCGTCCATCTGCATGGTGTGATGGCCGTTCATCGGCGCGAACGAGGCGCCCGACGTGTCGGTGGTCAGGTCCATGTGATAGGTCGAGCCGAAATCGCCGCTGACCTTGCCGGAGGTCACCTCTTGCATGCCGTTGGGCATCTTGCAGGTGGCTGTGAAGGCCCAGGAACCGTCGAGGCCGCGGGTCGGGGCGTCATGCGTGCAGTTCATGCCTTCGGCGGACTGGCCCATCGGACCGGTCGATTTGAACATCGCCGCCTTGGCCTCCATGGCGTCATCGACGCATATCTTCATCGCGCCCATCGCGAGTGTCTTGCCGTCGCGGGTGATGGTCTGCTCCCACAGGCCCGCGCGCCGGTGCGGCGCGCCGCTCGCCAGGGTCTCGGCCGGCGCGGCGGCGGTTTGGTCCGATCCCGCGGCGGGCGACTTCTGGCAGGCGGCGAGCGTCAGGGCCGCCGCAACGATCAACAGGATTCCACGCATGCTCGCATCCTTGACTGAGGCGCGGGCGGCCGCGCACAGCGACGAACCTAACGACGATTGCCCGCAAACGAAATCCGCAATGGCGCGGTCTATTGGCCGGGCGCGCTCGCCGCGCCGCCGCCCGTCATCTTTGCCGCACCGGTCATCTTGCCGCCGCTAACGGTCATACCATTGGCGAACTGCATATCGCCGCCCGCCATGCCGGCCGGGCAGGGGCCAACCCATTTGCCGTCGATATCCGTCACATGGTGGCCGTTCAAAGTGGGTATCGGCGCGCCAGTCGTATCGTCCTGAATCTCCATGTGAAAGCTGCTTGACCAATCACCACTCGCCGCGCCCTTGGTGACCATCTGGCCGCCGCTGGCCAGCGTGCAGGTGGCCGAGAAGCTGAACGAGCCGTCCAGACCGCGGGTCGGGGGCGTACGGGTGCAGTTCGTGCGGCCGCCGGACTGTCGACCGTTGAACTTGAACATCGACTCCTGGGCCTCCATGGCCTCGTCGACACATACCTTCACGCCGCCCATGGAGAAGGTCTTGCCATCCCGGCTCATGGTTTGCGTCCAGAGGCCTGACCGGCGGTGCGGCACGCCGCCCACGGGGGCGCCGCCGGCCGGCGCGCTGGAACCGGAGTCCGCGCTCGCCGTTGGCGCTGAGGCGGCGGCGCCGGGGGATTTCTGGCAGGCGGCCAGCGCCAGCCCCGCCGCACCGATCAGAAGGACTGCACGCATTCTTCGCTCCCCTCAAATGCGCCCTAGCCGACGCGCTTGACTTGAGCCTAGCTTCAATCCGGTCGAAGCGAAATGGAGGCGGGGCGATGCGTGACCGGGCGGGCCGATTTGAAATCGGCGAGGGCGACGACACGGTGTTCGCCCGCTACCGCCGGGCTCAAGACCGCCTCTACATCGACCACGTCGAAGCGCCGCCGCATCTGCGTGGGACGGGCGCTGCCGGCGCTCTCATGCAGGCCATCGTTGAGCAGGCCCGCGCCGAGAAGCGCGAGATCGTGCCTGTGTGCGGATACGCGGCGGCCTGGCTGAAACGTCACGACCGGACGCCGTGAGGCGGTTTGAAGGGCCAGGCGTGAGTCCTGATTCGCCCTACTGGCGATGTTTGCCGGCGACAAGGGCGGCGGTGCTGGTGGACGCCGCCGACTATTACGCCGCCGCGCGGCAG
>JBEKQJ010000107.1:0-9617 GCA_049519835.1 Caulobacteraceae bacterium
ATCAGGCGGCCGACCCGATCTTCATCCTCGGCCTGCCGCGCTCCGGCTCGACCCTGATCGAGCAGATCCTCGCCTCGCATTCGCAGGTCGAGGGCACCCAGGAGCTGGCGGAGATTCAGCGCTACGTCCTCGAACTGCAGGGCCGGGACTACGATCTCGACAATCCGCGCTATCCGGACGTCCTCGCCGACCTGACCGAGGCGGACGTCAAGCGCCTCGGCGAGCGCTATATCGCCGACACCCGGGTGCTCCGCTCCGACAAGCCCTACTTCATCGACAAGATGCCGAACAACTTCCGCCACATCGGCCTCATCCACCTGATGCTGCCGAACGCGAAGATCATCGATGCGCGGCGCGAGCCGATGGCCTGCTGTTTCAGCAACCTCAAGCAGCTGTTCGCCCACGGCCAGGAGTTCACCTACAGCCCGGAGGACATCGCCCGCTACTACCGCACCTACCTGGGCCTCATGCGTCACTGGGACGAGGCCCTGCCGGGCCGGGTGCTGCGCGTCGTCCACGAAGACGTCGTCGACGATCTCGAGGGCCAGGTGCGACGGATCCTGGGCTACTGCGGCCTGCCCTTCGAGACGGCCTGCGTCGAGTTCCACAAGACCCGGCGCAGCGTCCGCACGCCGAGCTCGGAGCAGGTGCGCCAACCGATCTTCCGCGACGGTCTCGACCAGTGGCGGCCGTTCGAGCCCTGGCTCGGCGACCTGAAAGCCGGGCTCGGCGACGCCCTGGACCGCTGGCGGGACTAGCCATCGGATTTCGGGGACAGTTTACTTAATTCCATCGCGGCGGAGCGCTGCCGCTCGCGAGGTCAGAATTAAGTAAGCTGTCCCCGAAATCCAACTGGCGCCCTTCCCAGCAGCCGAAATGATAGCGCGCCCACAAAAAGTCTATTGATCAGATCTGATAACTGGTTTCAGTTCGGACATCGGTTCCGCGACGGCCAAGAGCCTGGCGGCGTGGGTTTGGGGGCGCGGTTGAACAAGTTGCCTGCGAAGCCGGAGTGGCCGACCTTGCTCGTGGCGGCCGGCGTCTATGGCGGCTGGTTCGCGGCCACCTGGTTTCACGCCCGCATCCCGTGGCCGGTCCTGGCGGCCATCGGCGGCTGGCTCATCGCCTGGCATGGATCGTTGCAGCACGAAGTCATCCACGGCCATCCAACGCCCTGGCGCCGCGTGAACCTGGCGCTGGCTCTACCGCCGCTGTCGCTGTGGCTGCCCTTCGAGCCCTATCGGGCCAGCCACGTCGAACATCACAACTTCGCGCATCTGACCGACCCCGACCACGATCCGGAGTCCTTCTATCTGAAGTCCGGAGACGGTTGGCGCGCCGCCCTGGCCGTCGGCGCCATGCGGCTGGAGCAGAGCCTGATCGGCCGGCTGACGCTGGGGCCGATCATCGAGCCGATACGCTTCTGGGCCGCCGAGATCGGCTTGATCGCCGGCGGCGATGCGCGCCACCTGCGCATCGTGGCGTCGCATCTTCTCATGGCCGGCATCGTTTGGGCGTGGCTGCGCCTCGCCTGCCACATGAGCCTCGGCCTCTACCTGCTCACCTTTGTCTATCCGGGAACGGCGCTCACCCTGCTGCGCTCATTCGCCGAGCATCGCGCCCATCCCGAGCCGGCGCGGCGTACGGCCACGGTGGAGCGCGCGCCGATTCTCGGCTTGCTGTTTCTCAACAATAACCTTCACCTCGCCCACCATCTGCGGCCAGATGCGCCGTGGTACGCGCTGCCGGCCCTGCACCGGCGCGAACGGCAGCGGCTGGCGGCGATGAGCGGCGGCTTCGTCTACGCCGGCTACGCAGACGTCTTCCGTCGCTATCTGTCACGCCCGCATGACTCGGTGACGCACGACGAGGCGATGGCGGCGCGCGGGGCATGAGTCTCGCGGCTCTGCCCATGTACGACCTGCCGGCGCTGCGTTGGGCGACCGACAGCCTGTGGGCAGGGCTCGCCGAGCGCCTGCCGGGCGCGCCGGCCACCCTGACGCGCGACCGCCCGGCGGAAACGATCTGGACCGACCCCGATCTGCTGCTGGCCCAGGCCTGCGGCTATCCGCTGGTCACCACCCTGGCCGGCAAGGCGCAGGTCGTCGCCACGCCGTGCTACGACGTCCCGGGGTGCGAGGGACCGTTCTACTGCAGCGCCATCGTCGTGCGCCGCGACGATCCGGCCGCCAGGCTGATCGACCTCTACGGCCGCCGCGCCGCCCTCAACGCCGACAGCTCCCACAGCGGCATGAACGCCTTTCGCCGCGAGATCGCCGACGTGGCGAGAGGTCGCCCGTTCTTCGGCGAGACGATCGCCACCGGGTCTCACGCCGCCAGCGCGGCCGCGGTGGCGTCCGGCCGCGCGGACGTGGCCGCCATCGACGCGGTGACCTGGGCCTTGCTGGACGCCGCCGATCCGGAAACCGTTCTCGCCCTGCGCGTGCTGACCTGGACCCGGCCGGCGCCGGGTCTTCCGCTGATCTCCTCAGCCCAGACCAATGCCGAGCGGCTCGGCGATCTGCGCCGCGCCCTGGATGAGACGGCCGTCGATCCGGCCCTGGCTCCGGCTCGCGCCGCGCTGCGCCTGACCGGTTTTGCGCCGCCGCCGGACTACGGGCCCATCCTCGACATGGAACGGGACGCCGCCCGCCTCGGCTATCCGACGCTGGCCTGAGCGAGGAGCGCCGTCATGGTCCCCTATCGACAATTGCGATCGGGTCAGCCGTTTTTTGTGCGGGGACGGAACGCCCGGTTGAAACAACATGCTCACACCTTGGTCAGGCCAGTGTTTCGGCTCTGTTTCACGCGCTGTGCGGCACGGTTGCACTTGCGCAACGCGGACCGTGATGCAGGCTCCTCACCAAGAATGGGCCACCGGCGCCGTCCGCTTGTGACGGCGACATAAGCGACCAACAGGCGGGGGATTGGCAGAGATGAAGTCCAGGTATCTGATTTCATGCGCCGCCGCGGCGCTGACCTGCGCCGGCGGGGCCTTCGCCGCCGATTCGGCGGCTAGCCCGTCCCAGCCGGCGGCTTCGGCGGCGGTGTCGGAAGTCATCGTCACGGCCACCCGGCGGAACGAGAGCGTCCAGAAGGTGCCGAGCACCGTGCAGGCCTTCTCCGGTCAGACGCTGTCGACGCTGAATGTCTCCGGCATCGGCGATCTGATCAAATACACCCCCAACGTCACCTTCTCGACCAACGGTCCTGGCCAGGGCAACATCGCCATGCGCGGCCTCTCGGCCGGCTTCGCGGGCGGCCAGTCCAGCGCCGCGACCGGTTCGTTCACCAACGTCGCCATCTATCTCGACGATCAGTCCCTGCAGTTCCCGGGCCGCAACGTCGACATCTACGTCGCCGACATGGACCGCGTCGAAGTGCTCGAAGGGCCGCAGGGCACGCTGTTTGGCGGCGGCGCCGAGGCTGGCGCGCTCCGCTACATCACCAACAAGCCCAAGGTCGACAGGTTCGAGGCCGACGTCGAAGGCGGCGCCGGCCTCACCTACAGCGGCGGCCCGAACTGGAACGGCCAGGTGATGGTCAATGTGCCGATCGTTCCAGACAAGGTGGCCGTCCGCGCGGTCATCTACGACGAGCATCAGGGCGGCTACATCGACAACGTCTACAGCACGTTCACGCGCTCGGCGAACGACCACTACAACGACTACTTCGACGTCAATCCGGCCCTGCAGCCGGTCTACAACAACGGCGCCGACGTCGCGAAGAACCAGAACCCGACCGAATGGCTCGGCGGTCGCGCCGAGGTGCTGTGGGACATCAATCCCGACTGGAACATCCTGGTCTCCGACAGCTACCAGAAGCTCAACGCCGACGGCATCTCGGCCGAGGAGCCCTATGGCCTCGACTTCCAGAAGTTGGGCCCGCTGGAGGAGACCTCGTTCGTTCCGGCCTTCGACCACGACGAGTTCAACCTCGTCAACTGGACCCTGAACGGCAAGGTCGGCCCGCTCAAGATCGTCTACACTGGCGGCTATCTGCTGCGTCACATCAGCCAGCAGAACGACTACACCGGCTATTCCCGCGCTTATGGCGAGTACTACCAGTGCACGGGCAGCGCCACCGGCTGGGGCTCAGGCCCGACCCAGTGCTATTCGCCCGCCGCCTACTGGACCGATAACGTCAAGAACACCCACTGGAGCCACGAATTCCGCGTCAGCTCGCCAGACACCTGGCGGCTGCGGTTCATCGCCGGTTTCTACTGGGAGCGCTTCATTCTCCAGGACGATATGAACTTCAACTACCGCACCCTGCCGGGGGGTTGCGACAACTACACCGCCGATCAGCTCGCCGCCGCCAGGGCCGCCGGCCAGTTTCTGTGCATCGGCAACCTGCAGCCGCTACCTACCGAGCCGTCCCTCAACCCGGGCGTCCGCAGCAGCGACACCGCCTTCGGCGAAGACCTGACCCGCGCCTACGACCAGACGGCGGGATTCATCTCCGCCGACTTCGACATCATCCCCAACAAGCTGACGATAAGCGGCGGCACGCGTTGGTATCAGTATCATGAATACGAAGCGGGGACCGAATACTACGTCTATCCCTACGTCAGCCTCGACTATCCGGACGGCCCCAACTGTGTCACCGGCTATTGCAACTACACACCGATCGACAAGGCTGACCACACGGTGACCTACGTCGGCTTCCGCAGCCGGGCCAACATCACCTGGAAGATCACGCCAGACATCCTGACCTACTTCACCTTCTCGCAGGGCTTCCGCCCCGGCGGCTTCAACCGCACCCAGGGTGCGATCCTGCCGCTGAACGGCGTCGACCAGTATGAAAAGCCGAACGGCTACGGGCCGGACACGCTCACCAACTACGAGATCGGCTTCAAGAGCCAGCTGCTCGACCACCGTCTGCTGCTCAATCTCAGCGCCTATTACATGGACTGGGACAACATCCAGATGGCGCTGTTCAATCCCGATGTGCTGGGAAATACGACGTTCGGCACCAATGGCCCGAACTACAACATCAAGGGCGTCGAATTCCAGTTCGTCGGCAAGCCGGTCGCCGCCCTGACCATCTCCGGGTCAGGCTCCTATAACCACGCCGAGCAGACCAACTCGCCCTGCCTCGTCAGCAACATTCCGGATAGCCCCACCTACGGCCAGTGCATCACCCAGAGCGTTCCGCGCGGCGAGACAACGCCGACACCGATCATCAATCCGCTCGGCGCCACCGGCACGCCGCCGGCCTTCTCGCCGACCTTCCAGGGCAACATCCGTGGCCGCTACGAGTTCACGGTCGAGGACAAGTACAAGGCCTACGTCCAGATCGGCGGCAGCTATATGGGCGGCATGTGGAACGAGCTGGCCACCTATCCGCCCGGCGAAGGCGTGCTCATCCCGACCACCACGGTGATGCGCTACTACCAGCCGGCCTACGCCACCCTGGACGCCTCGATCGGCTTCACCAAGGACAACTGGCGCTTCGAGATCTACGGCTCCAATCTGACCAACTCCCAGGCCAGCGTGTTCACGTCGTCCTCGCAGTACATCAAGTCCGAGGTCGTCCTCCGCCCGCTCGTCGTCGGCTTCAAGATCGGGATGCATCTCTAGGGGCTTGGAAAACCCGCCCCGGACTTGATCCGGGTCGCCGCCAGCTTGACCTTAGGTCAATTGGCGAGCCCAATGGCGTCACGGGGGGCGCAGGGAGATCGCCATGAGCGTTTATCGCGTCACCGAGATCATCGGCACGAGCAAGACCAGCTGGGAAGACGCCGCCAAGGAGGCGCTCGCCGCCGCCGCCGGCAGCCTCAGGGACCTGAGGGTGGCCGAGGTCGTCGAACTCGACATTGCGCTCAACCCGAAAGGCGAGATCGAAGCCTATCGCAGCCGACTGCGGGTCAGCTTCAAGTACGAAAAGGCCTAAGCAGGTCGGGGCGCTCGCGGGCTGATCAGCGCAGCAGCCGCGCGTTGTTGCGAGTTGATCAAGGCGGCATCCCCGCCACGATGGTAGTTGGTGCGATTGCCCTGGCCCGTGAACCGGTGGCTGCACCCTGTGCGCGCTTAAAAGGCTCCGCGCCCGGACGAAATACAAAATCGCTGGCGATGGACGGATTGCCCTGTCCGCGCGCCAGAATGCATGCCCTCCTGCCGGGAGTGGAACAAGTGAGTCGTTTCGAGGATGCGAACGACAACCGAGACCATTGAGGTTTCCGCCCGGCGACGCGCACGTCGCCCTGCGCCGCTGCCAACTCGTCGCGAAATACCCCGCGATCCTCTGACCAAGCGAGGCCGATCATGGTGAGCCGTGACTTCCTGCTGCAGTTGCAAGGCTACGGACTGACCACGGCGGAGATCCACTACCGGCTGCCCGACCACCCGACCCTGCTGCAGCTCTACGTCTGGCAGGACTATGATGTCGCGCCGGCGTTTCCGACCCTGCAAGGCTTTCTGGACTACTGGCGACGCGAGCTTTCGGGCCCGCTCCATTCGGTGCGGATCGCCCATCAGCGCCTGATCCGGCCGTCCGAATGGAAGGTCGTCGACGGCGTCATCGACATCCACTGACGGATGTCCCCGCCAGGCGGGGAGCCGCGGAGCGGCCCCGCTCCCCCGAACATCCGGAGGAGCGGGATCGAACTCAGTAGTCCATGCCGCCCATGCCGCCGCCTTGCGGTTGCGGGGCGCCGTCGGCCTTCTTGGGAGCCTCGGCGATCGCTGCTTCGGTGGTGATCATCAGGCCGGCCACCGAGGCGGCGCCTTGCAGCGCCGTCCGCACGACCTTGGTCGGGTCGATGATGCCGGCGGTGATCATGTCGACGTAGGTGTCGGTCTGGGCGTCGAACCCGAAGGTGGCTGAGCTATTCTCCAGGATCTTGCCGACCACGATCGAGCCTTCCACGCCGGCGTTTTCGGCGATCTGGCGGATCGGCGCCTGCAGGGCCCGGCGGACGATGGCGATGCCGGCGTTCTGGTCGGCGTTGTCGCCTTTCAGACCGTCGAGGGCCTTGCCGGCCTTGAGCAGCGCCACGCCGCCGCCCGGCACGATGCCTTCTTCGACCGCCGCCCGGGTGGCGTGCAGGGCGTCATCGACGCGATCCTTGCGTTCCTTGACCTCGACCTCGGTCGAGCCGCCGACCTTGATGATGGCGACGCCGCCGGAGAGCTTGGCGAGACGCTCCTGCAGCTTTTCCTTGTCGTAGTCCGAGGTGGTGTCCTCGATCTGAGCCTTGATCTGGGCGACGCGGGCCTCGATCTCGGACTTGGCCCCGGCCCCGTCGACCACCGTGGTGTCGTCCTTGGTAATCGAGACCTTCTTGGCCTGCCCGAGCATCTTCAGGGTGACGTTCTCGAGCTTGACGCCCAGGTCCTCCGAAACCACCTCGCCGCCGGTGACCACGGCGAGATCCTCCAGCATGGCCTTGCGGCGATCGCCGAAGCCCGGGGCCTTGACGGCCGCGACGCGCAGGCCGCCGCGCAGCTTGTTGACCACCAGAGTGGCCAGAGCCTCGCCGTCGATGTCCTCTGCAACGATCAGCAGCGGCCTGGCCGACTGCACCACCGCTTCCAGCAGCGGCAGCAGCGCTTGCAGGGACGACAGCTTCTTCTCGGAGAGGAGGATCAGCGGTTCTTCCAGCTCGACCTCCATCTTCTCGGCGTTGGTGATGAAGTAGGGCGACAGGTAGCCGCGGTCGAACTGCATCCCTTCGACCACCTCGAGCTCGCTCTCGAGAGTCTTGGCTTCCTCGACGGTGATGACGCCTTCGTTGCCGACCTTCTTCATGGCCCGGGCGATCATGTCGCCCACTTCCTTGTCGCCATTGGCCGAAACGGCGCCGACCTGAGCGATCTCGTCGTTGGTCGTGACCTCCCGGGAGGCGGCCTTGATGTTCGCCACCACGGCGATCACGGCCTTGTCGACGCCGCGCTTCAGATCCATCGGATTCATGCCGGCGGCCACCGACTTCAGACCCTCGACCACGATGGCCTGGGCCAGCACGGTGGCGGTCGTGGTGCCGTCGCCGGCCTTGTCGCTGGCCTTGGACGCCACCTCGCGGATCAGCTGGGCGCCCAGGTTCTCGAAGCGGTCTTCGAGCTCGATCTCCTTGGCGACGGTGACGCCGTCCTTGGTCGAGCGCGGCGCGCCCCAGGATTTCTCCAGGACGACGTTGCGGCCTTTCGGACCGAGGGTGACCTTCACCGCATTGGCGAGGACGTTGACGCCCCGCAGCATGCGGTCGCGGGCGTCAGTGGAAAAATGGATGTGTTTGGCGGCCATGTGCCTGCTCTTTCAAAAGATAGGAGTGTGAATCGGAATTTAGCGGACTGCCTCAGGCGGCTTTCGAGAGAGCGGTCACAGGGTCCAGGATTCCCAGAATGTCGGACTGCTTCATGATCAGCAGATCCTCGCCGTCGATCTTGACCTCGCTGCCCGACCATTTGCCGAACAGAATGCGGTCGCCGACCTCGACGTCCATCGCGATGCGCTGACCGGAGTCATCCCAGGCGCCTGGGCCGGCGGCGATGACCTCGCCTTCCTGCGGCTTCTCCTTGGCGGTGTCGGGAATGATGATCCCACCCTTGGTTTTGGCTTCTTCTTCGACGCGCCGGACAGCGACGCGGTCACCCAGGGGGCGAAAGGCCATATTGTGGAATTCTCCTGTTCAGGGGCCTGGCGAGACGCGGCCCCATTGGCAGTCGGCGCACGCGAGTGCCAACCGCACCCAGCAAATGGCCCGGCGGGTGCGGATTACAAGGCGCGAAGGGCGTTCTGCGGAGAATAAGTCGGCGCTGACGGGGGGCTGGCCTCGTCGCGCTGGCGCGGCCCCCGGGAATTTCGGGGACAGTTTACTTAATTCCCAGACGGTGATGCTCGCCACCTCCCAATGACGGCCGTGGAATTAAGTAAACTGTCCCCGAAATCCCAATGCATCATACAGGAAGCTAAGCTTCTCGTTTGTTTTCGGCTGGCCGGGCGTTCATCGAACCGGTTCCATCTCTTTGGGCGCCGATACGCGGCGCGTCCTGGTCTCGGCCTTGGGCTTGGGCAGCAATCTGAAACGGGTCTGGCACCACCCGTAGTCAACACCCACGTCCAGCAGGGCGTCAGAACGTCCGCAGGGACAGGCAAATTCCATCACCGCGGCGACACGATAGGTTTCCCCGGCTCGCAGGGGCACTGGCCGTCCCGTGAAATGATTTGGGGCGGCATTGACGCATAGAACCAGATCGCCGGGGCCGACAGCGTCGCTCATGGCGTTCATCCATAGCATTTCCGAAGACCTGTATGAACACCGCTGACCCGAGGGGTTCGAGACGCTCGCGTCGTCTATTCCGGCGCACCGAGCGCGTCCTCCGAGCGGAGGTCCGCTTCCAGGCGCTGGAGCAGCCGCTCCCGCGTGGCGGGACGCGCCACCCCCGAGAGGAGGAAGAAGACGCGGACGATCGGCAGGTGAGCCTCCATCGCCGTACGAAGCGCCTCCGGGGACTTGCCGGCCAGCCGAGCGTACTCGCACTGCATGGCGGCGCTGAGCGCCTGCTGCCGCTCGGGAGAGCCGAGGCTTTCGACGACGAGCTCGGTGCGGAGGAAGTGGCAGACCGCCAGATCGAGGGGAGCGCCTCCGCGCTTTGTCCCGGTCCAATCGATGA
>JBEKQJ010000108.1:0-9485 GCA_049519835.1 Caulobacteraceae bacterium
GCGCCGCAAGCGATCCCAGTCCCACGCCAGCGGGTCCCGCCTTGGGGGCGGCGCGGGCTCCGGGGCCGGGAGCGGCCGGCTCATGCAGGCGTAGCGGGTTTCGTCGGCCACGTGATCCTCGGCATGGGTGTCCAGGTCCTCCATCCGCTGCCGGTCGTGCTGCAGAACCGGCACCGTGCGGAGAAACTCGCGGCAGGTCGCGAACACATAGAGCATCGGCCGGCCGCCCTCGCCCTTGATCCGGGCCCGCATCTGGTCCCAGCCGGAGAGCGCGCCGGCTTTCCCCACCCGGGTGTTGTCGGCCGCGATGAAGTGGACGCCGGCCCTGGCCATCCGCTCGGCGTGCGAGGGGCCGCCGTCGCGCCGGAAGATCGCCGGGTCGGCCACTGCCCGCCACATCGTCTCGCCCGCCTCGCGCTCGCGGATGCCGGCCGCCACCTCCTCGGCGGTCAGGCGCAGGCCCTGGTTCGGCCCGGTGGCGCCATACCATTCGCGATAGCGCACCAGCGCCCCGCGCGGCAGGATCCGGCCGTCGTGCGCCATATCGTCGGTGATGACGACCCACCAGCCCACCGAGAACGGCGAGGCGTAGCCCCAGTCGAACGACCGGATGCGCGTCCAGCGGGGGGGCGGCGTGAACGGCTTGATGATGTTGGCGTTCGACCAGCCGTCGAAGAAGGCGCCTTCGACGATGTTCCAGTCGCCCTCCAGCCAGGCCCGCACCAGCTCGGCCGAGCCGCTGCGCCCGAGCCTCGCCACATAGCCGGGGTCGCTCCTCAGCAGGGCCGGATTGTCGGACAGGCGCGCCGGCACGAACATGCGGTCGAGCATCATCTCGCCGCCGTCGAAGGGATTGCGAAAGGTCTCGGTGACCAGCGCGTAGGGCCCGGGGTCGATGTGCCGCGCCTTCACCCAGTTGTGGCCGGCCCCGCCGGGATTGCAGGTGGCGCGAAAGCGGCATGGGGCGCCGACGGCGCTGCGCAGCGTCGCCTTCAGCTTGTCGACCGGCGCCGGGCTCGGGAACTGGGTCAGCTCCTCGACATACACTCTCGTATAGTCGTGACCCTGGTAGAGGTCGGCGTCGGCGTCGTTGTCCAGGTGGCGGAAATACAGCACCGCGCCGGTCGGCCATTCGAAGCACGACCGCGCCTGGCGCCACACCGCCCCCTGGGCGCCGAAGATCTGCCGCGCGCGGGCGATGGTCGGCTCCAGCGCCGTGCGCGTGCGCCGCACCAGCAGGCCCTTGGCGGCCGCGTTGCACGCCCGGGCGTGCAGGGCGAAATCCCCCAGCGAGGCGTCGGTCTTGCCGCCGCCGCGCGCGCCGCCATAGACGGTCTCGAAGGCGGGGCTGGTGACGAACGCCGCCTGCGGCGGCCCCTGCGGCCGCCAGGTCAGGCCGCCCGGGGCGCGAACGTCGCCAGCCATTCTTCCCGCGTCATCTCGAAGGAGGGCGCGACCTCGTCGATCGGCAACAGGCGCTTCAGCCGCGCCGCCTCGGCCAGCAGGTCGCAGGCCGCCTTCATCGCCGCGGCGCTCCCCATCGCCCGCGCCTTGTCGGCCGTTTCCACCAGCCGCTCGATGATCGGGATCAGATCCGGTCGCTCGGCCTGACTCAGCGCGCGTTTGTGCTTCGCGATCCGCTCCTGGAAATCGGCGCGATGGAAGCGCTTGTACATCGCGTTGCTCTTCGGCTTGTAGCCGGCCGCGATTCCGGCCCGGCATATCGCCAGCCCCTTGGCGCAGCCGAGCGCAAAGGTGTCGAGTTCTTCTTCGGTGGGCGTGGGCATGCGCGACCCCTGACTTGCAATACGCAATTATTGCGAATTGCAGACCTCAAGTCAAGGGTCCCTTCTCCCCTTGCGGGAGCAGGGGGGAATTCGGGGACAGTTTACTTAATTCCGGAACGGTGGTGCTCGCCGCCTCTCAATGGCGGGCATGGAATTAAGTAAACTGTCCCCGAATTCCGAAATCCCCGGACCGCGGCCGTCCCGGCCGCATTTCAGCAGGGGATATCTCAGCTCGTCGAGCCGCCATCGATGACGATGGTCTGGCCGGTCATCCAGGCGCCGGCCCGCGAGGCCAGGAACACCGCCGCGCCGGCGATGTCGTCCGGCTCGCCGAGGCGGCGCAGCGGGGTCCTGGAACTGGAGCGCGCCTCGGCCTCCGGGGTGTCCCACAGCGCGCGGGCGAAATCGGTCTTCACCAGCCCCGGCGCGATGCAGTTGACCCGGATGTTGTGGGGCGAGAGCTCCTGGGCGAGATTGCGCGCCAGCTGCATGTCGGCCGCTTTCGAGATGCAATAGGCGCCGATGACGCCGCTGCCGCGCAAGCCGCCGACCGACGAGACGATGACGATCGCGCCGTCGCGGCGCTGGGTCATCTCCGGCGCGACCAGCTGCACCAGCCAGTGGTTGGAGATGACGTTGTTGGCGAGGATCTTCTGGAAGGCGTCGTCGGAGATGCCGCTCATCGGCCCGTAGTAGGGGTTGGAGGCGGCGTTGCAGACCAGGATGTCGATCTTGCCGAAGGCGGCTCTGGTCTCCTCGACCAGGCGGCTGAGGTCGTCCTTGGATGAGATGTTGGCCGGGACGGCGATGGCGGCGCCGGGGTGTTTGGCGTTGATCTCCGCCGCCACCGCCTCGCAAGCGGCCCCTTTGCGCGAGGAGATGGCGACCTTGGCGCCATGCTCCGCGAGCCGCTCGGCGATCGCCTTGCCGATGCCCTTGGTCGAACCGGTGACGATGGCGACTTTGCCGGCGAGATCGAAGAGCTCCAAGAACGCCTCCCTCAAACAGTCGTTTGATTTGGAGGCGGCTTAGGCCGGGCGGCTGGACCGGTCAAGCACGCCTCAATGGCGCGAATAGACCGCCAGGGCGTGCTCAATGCCGTGCTCGAGGTGACGTAGATGCGGCGGCGACTTGGGGGCCGGCACGAGTTGCTCGCCGCGGCCCGCCTCGGCGACCATCCGGCGCAGGGCTTCGAACGCCTGATCCGGACGGTCGAAGTCGAGATCGGCGAGATCGACCTCGATCCCGGTCTGAGAGCGCGAACGCGAGAGTTGGGTCACGGTGCGGTAGAACGCTCTCGGAAACGGCATACTGGAAGCCCCTCGGGTCATGACTGCGGCGTTGCGCCGGAACACCGCCAAGAAACACCATCGCGCCGCGCGCCGCATGGCCGCCAAGCCGATGATTTGCCGATGATTGGCCGATGGGCGGAATGTTTCCGGAAAGGGGCGCTACGCGCGGGACCCGATGGAGCCGTTCTTTCCGTTTGCTCCACGAACCTCACCCGACGGCGCGATCCCGCCTCGGCAGCGGGGTGACCTCCGGCGGCAGGGGCGCGACGCTCCCGTAGACCCGTAAGGGGTCTCTCAAATCGGCGCCCGGGCGGCGCTGATGCGGCGGCACCCGGCTGGCGCGCCACGCCTCTAGACGCGCCTGGCCTACGACCCGGCGCAATGCCGCGAACAGGTCCACGGGATCACCGAGATTGAGATCGCTGAGATCGACCCCGAAACTCTCCAGCGCCGAAGACGGCGGCGCCTGGCTGGGCGCCTCGGTTGGCCGCGACCAGGCGGCCAGAATGCGCTCCAACAGCCTTCGAATCATCGCGAGGAGGCCATGAACCCTGATGGGGGTTTGGGCCCAAACGCCGCCCGCGAATACTTACGGCGGGGAGTGACTGAAAGGGTTCATCGGCGCAATAACGACGCGCCGGATTTTACGACTGTTTACACGCCGATTTCCGACTCCGGCGCAGTCTTGGCGCGCCGGCGGTAGGTCTTCGGCTTTTTGGCGGAATCGGTCCTGAGCAGCACCAGTTGCTCGCCCTTACCCGACTCGGCGACCACCCTGCGCAAAGCCTCGAGCGCTTGCTCGGGGCGGTCGAAGTCCAGATCGGCAAGGTCGATCTCGACCGCTTGCGCCGCGCGGACTTTGAGAGGCGGCGGGGCGGCCGAGAGGTGGTCGGCAAGCTCGCTCTCAACCTGAACCGGCGCCTCGGTATCCGCCTGAGGGCGCGGGCGCGAAAGATTGACCACGGCGCGATAGAAAGCTCTCGGAAACGGCATGCTACCAACCTCTGGGGGCTTTGACTCCGGCTTTGCGCCGGTACGCTGCACAGGGAAGCTTAACCACAGAGAAGCTTAACAATCGGTTCACCGCGACGGCGGCGAGCCGATGTACTGACGATGCTTCGCCGATTCGGGACCGGCGGCTACTCTCAGGCGATTCGGCGGAAAGTCTCGCCGTGCATCACCGGAGCCTCGGCGGCCAGACGGCGCAACGCCTCGAGGGTGTCGACCGGACCACCGATATCGCCGACGTCGACCCGCATCGCTTCGAGTCGTGAAAGCATGGCCTTTGCAACGGCCGCGGCTTTCGGGTCCGCCGGGTGGCCAAGGACAACGCGCCCTGTGGCCCAGGACTTCGAAAACATCGTGGATCCTCTTCCGCGCCGGCGCCGCGAAGCACCGGACAAGGAGGATTAGACACCTATTCGCGGCGCAAGGCGAGGCTGGTTAACCATCTTTGAGCCGATATTTTGCCGATCACGCGGGCCGCCAGAAGCCATGGCTTGACTTGAATCGCGCGCCCATCGCTATCCTCCCGCCGCGCTCGCGTACGGCGGTCCGGTGGGGAGGCCGCGCGGCGCCGAGGGGACCAGACGCATGCCGATGATGCAAACGACGCTGAATGCGCTGAATGCGAAGACCGCGCACAGCAATATCCGGGCGTTCGCAGCGTCCAGCCGCGACAGCTTCGGCCCCGGCGCAGATGTCGCCGATGCCTTGGCCGAGGCGACGGATGCGCCGGCCCCGCTCAAGGCGGCCCTCAAAGCCCACCTGGCGAACACGCCGGGCGGCATCGCCGAGGCGCTGCGGGCGACGATTCACTACGCCCTGAGCACGCACACGCTGGTGACCTTCGCCTGGGCGCCCGCCTATGACTACGAGATCGACATCTGGCAGGCGCCGGATACCGACCAGACCAAGGGCGGCATCACCATCCTCTTCAAGAGCCGGTACCCGGACGACGCCCACCCGCTCAAGTAACGACCTCAGACCCCCCGCTCTCGCGCCTCACGCGCCAGCCGGAACGCGTCACGCACGTGGTCGAGGTCGCTCTTGGAGGCATAAGGCGCGGGAATCGGCCGCCGGATCGATGGCCCCACCACGTCGGTCCGGCCCAGCGCTTGAACGGCCTCCTCGAACCGCCCGAGCTTGGCCAGGGAGGCGACCAGCACTGTCGAGACGCCATCGGTGTGGCGGGTCGTGGCCCGGCCGAACTCGACCGCCTGTTCGTAGTCGCCGGCCTGAAAATGCGCCAGGGCGAGGGTTTCGAACATCGGGCCCAGTTGCGGGTCGCATGGGCTGAGACTGAAGGCTCGCTCAAGGGGAGCTATGGCCTGTTTGGGCTGGCCGGAAAAGATCAGCACCTGGCCAAGCCGGTAGTGCGCGAGCGCGAAATTTGGATTGAGGGTCAGCGACAGTCGGGCGCTTTCGAGCGAGGAGGCATGGTCGGCGAGATAGAGCTCGGCGCCCGACGCGGCGAAATGCGCGCTCGCCTCTCGGGGGTCCAGGCGGATCGCCGTGCGCGCCGACGCCAGCGCGGCCGTCAAATCGTCCTTGGCGTTCTCCGAGACCCCGTAGATGACCCGGCCGTAGAGCAGCCGCCCGATACCCGCGTGCGCCAGAGCCAGGCTGTGATCGAGACGGACCGCCTCGCGGAAGTGGACCATCCCCTCTTCTACGGAGTTGGCCGTGAACTGATTGAGGCACCACATGCCCCGGTAGAAGCGGTCGAGGGCGCTGAATTCGATCGCGGGCTTGTGGTCGGTCCTGTGGGCCTCCTCATGCAGCATGGCCGGAGCGATGGCCGCGGCCACCTGTTCGCTGACCTCGTCCTGAAGCACGAACACTTCCGAGAGTTGGTGATCGAACTTCTCGGCCCACAGGTTGGAGCCCGTCAGGGCGTCGACGAGTTGTGCGGTCACCCGGATGCGCTGGCCCGCCACCCGCACGCCGCCGGAGAGCAGGTAGCGGACACCGAGCTCCTGGCCGATGCGCACCGGATCGTGGTCGCTGTTCTTGAAGGTGAAGCTGGAGTGGCGCGCGATGACGAAGAACCACCGCCAGCGCGAGAGCGCGGTGACGATGTCCTCGCTGACGGCGTCGGCCAGGTATTCCTGATCAGCGACGCCGGAGAGGTTCTTGAACGGCAGCACCGCGATCGAGGGCTTGGACGGAAGCGCCAGAGCCGGACGAACGCCAACGGCGGTCGCGATCGCCCCCAGGCGGGTCTGGTCCTCGGTGGCCGACAACAGTCGATAGCCCACCTTGGTGATCGTCCCGATCTCGAAGACCCCGGCCCCCAGGCCCTCGCTGAGGCGCCGGACTCGGCCGATGACGCGGTTGAGCGCGTCATCCCCGACCACCACCCCGCGCCAGCAGCATTCCATAAGCTCGTCGCGCGAGAGGATCCGGCCTCCCGCCTTCGCGAGCGCGACCAGGACCTGCATCACCCGCGGCTCGAGCAGTTCCTCGCGGCTGTCGTCATGCGCCACGCGGCGTTGGGCGGGATTGATCTCCAGCGGCCCGAGCCTGAACGCGCGTTCGCGCGCCAGATCGATGTAGGCCATGGGCGCTGGGTCGCGCGCTCCGTCAGGACCGGCGAGGCCACCGTCGTCAATCCCGCCTGTGATTGGCGTCATATGCCCGTTCGCCCGCCAGGATGCCGGCGAAGCTGACGGGGAAAAGGATTCGACTCCCGCGCCCGTGCCGCCGGTCGTTCCACCTGTGGTAGGGGGCAACCGGCGTCGCATCAAGGGCGACACCGCCGTGCGGACGCGTTTGCGCCTGATTTAGGCCCCGGTCAGAGGCCGCCCAGACTCGGCGCCGGAGTCTGCGTCCCCATCGGGGAGGCGGGCGCGGTGATGGCGACGCCGAGGATCAGGAATCCCAGCGCAGCCAGAACGGTTATCAGGTTGAGGACACTTCGGCTTGACATGACGTTCATGCGGCTAACGGCGTTCAGAGGTGAACGGCGTAGGCGGCGGCGCTGGCGCACATGGCCAGAAAGCCTGCGACTGCGGACAGGTAGATCTTGTACATTTCTTTGGTCCCCCGATTGGCGGCGAATGCGAGGGGATGAAAGCGCCCGATCGGCGTCCCGCGACAGGACGCCGAACCGATGATTTGCCGATGAAGCGCCGATGGCTTGCGCCGCAGGGACCACCGCCCCAAAATGCCCCCATGCCCGATGGCGAGAGCAAGCCCTCACCCGTGGCCGCCTTCGGGCGCGGGTTCCTCAAGGATATCTGGTACTTCGCCGCCCTGTCGGGCGACCTCTCGCCCGGCCGGCTGAGCCGATATGAGCTCCTTGGCGAGCCGGTGATGCTGGGCCGCGCGCCCGGCGGCGAAGTCATAGCCCTGCGCGACATCTGCCCGCACCGCGCCGCGCCGCTTTCCGCCGGCCGCTTCGTGCGCGAGCGAGATGGCTCACAGAGCGTGGAATGCCCCTATCACGGCTGGCGCTTCGCCGCCTCCGGCGCCTGCCAGGCTGTGCCCTCGCTCACCGCCGCCGACAGTCTCGACATCTCGAAGATCGCCGTTCGCCGTTACCCCGTGGTCGAGAGCCAGGGCCTGGTATTCGTCTGGATGGCCGAGGATCCCCGCCGACCCGTCGAGCCGCCACCGCCGCCGATCTTTCCGGGCGTGGTCGGTGGCCGGCCCAAGCTGGTCGATCGCATGGAGTTCGCCGCTCACATCGATCACGCGGTGGTCGGCCTCATGGACCCGGCCCACGGCCCATACGTGCACCGCCAGTGGTGGTGGCGCTCGCAGGCCTCGATGCACGAGAAGGCCAAACACTTCGAACCGGCGGACGAGGGGTTCGTCATGGTCCGCCACCCGCCGTCCAAGAACTCCCGCGCCTACGCCCTGCTGGGCGGGGCGCCGATGACCGAGATCACCTTCCGCCTGCCCGGTCTGCGCTGGGAGCACGTCGAGGCCGGCCGCTGGCAAGTGCTCTCGCTGACCTGTCTCACGCCCATCGACGAGATGAGGACCCGCATCACCCAGATCGTCTGGTCGGACCATCCGGTGTTCGCCCTCGCCGGCCCGTTCGTGAAGGCCGGCGCCCGCCGTTTCCTGCGCCAGGACGGCGACATGGTCGACCTGCAGAACCAGGGCCTCAGGTACGATCCGTCGCTGATGTGGATCGACGACGCCGATCAGCAGGCCAAGTGGTACCAGGCCCTGAAGCGCGAATGGGCCGCCAGCCGCGCGGCCGGCCGGGCCTTCGCCAACCCGGTCCAGGGAAGGACGCTGCGTTGGACGAGCTGACGGCGCCGCTTTACTCTGGACGGATGAAAGTGGCCTTGTTCGCCCTGCTCCTGACCTTGCCGGCGCAAGCCGGATTGGCCGCCCCGCCGCCTCGCCCTGACCCGGTGTTCATCACCCCTTCGGGCGAGGCGATTCATCCCTCGACCCAGACGCCGGACGCCTTCGCGGTCTGGTTCGACCGCCTCGATACGCGCCGCGAGGGCCGGATCGATCGGGCCGAATTTCGCGCCGACGCCGAGCAGTTCTTCCACAGGATCGACCTCAACGGCGATGGCGTCATCGATGGCTTCGAGATCGCCGCCTACGAGAAATCGGTGGCCGCCGACCTCGACATCGCTGGCCAGGGCTTTGCAACGGGAACCTCGGAGAACACCATCTCGCTCCTCTCCGACCCGGAGCCCGTTTCGAGCGCCGACCTCCAGCTCAACGCTCACATCACCCTTGCCGAGTGGCTGACGGTCGCCGACCGCCGCTTCGATCTGCTCGACGCCAAGCATCACGGCTATCTGACGCGCGAGGCGCTGGACGACATGCTCCCCAAATGGTTCCGCGAGCGGGAGCGCAAGCGGTGAGGCTCGCGACGGCGCTGTTGGTGATTCTGAGCCTCTCCGCCTGCGGGCCGCGCGAGCCGAAGCTGCCGAACGACGCGCTCGATCAGTCGGTCGCCCAGGCGATCGGCGATCCCGACACCTGCCTGCTGATCGTCGACCACAAGACCGGCAAGACCGTCTACAGCTACAACGACGGCTTCAACTGCGTGCGCGGCCTGCCGGCCTGCGACCGGCCGGGTTTCCTCACCGCTCGCCAGGCCCTGGCCTTCGCGACGCTGCCCGACGGCCGCAAGGCCAGCTGCAACTCCAATGCGGACGGCTCGCGCACCGTCGGCTGGGCCGAGGGCCGGGTGCAGAGCGCCAAAGGTGACTTCATCTACTCGGCGATGATGGAAGGCCAGTCCGCCCTCCCCGGCCAGGAGATCTCGGCCCGCCTCGACGACGCCTTCGCCAACGCCGGGCTGTGAGGATCTCGCGCCATCGCCTTCCTTCTCCCGCATGCATGGGGGAGAAGGTGCGCCGCAGGCGCGGATGAGGCGTTTATCCGCGTGACGGGTTTTCCGGAGGGACCGAGGCCGTGGAAGCGG
>JBEKQJ010000109.1:0-9481 GCA_049519835.1 Caulobacteraceae bacterium
CGTCCACAAGATCGTCTCGCGCGTCGACCAGACCCGGGCCGGCTATTCGGCCACGGTCCACACTTTGCTCGAGGGGATGGCGCTGGCCGCGCTGGTCGTCTGGCTGTTCCTGCGCGACTGGCGCGCCACCGCCATCACCGCCATCGCCATGCCGGTCTCGCTGGTCCCGACCTTCCTGTTCATGAATCTCGTCGGCTTCAGCCTCAACGTGGTGACCTTGCTCGGCCTCACCCTGGTCATCGGCATTCTCGTCGACGACGCCATCGTCGAGATCGAGAACATCGAAAAGCGCGTATTCGTCGGCATGCGTCCCTACGACGCCGCCATGGAGGGGGCCGACCAGATCGGCCTGGCCGTGGTCGCCTGCACCTTCGCCATCGTGGCGGTGTTCTTCCCGGTCGCCTTCATGCCCGGCATTCCCGGTCAGTTCTTCAAGGAGTTCGGCCTCACCGTCTCGGTGGCGGTGCTGTTCTCCCTGGTCGTCGCCCGCCTGCTGACGCCGCTCCTGGCCGCCTATTTCCTCAAGCCCAAGACCCCGCACGAGCGTCGGCCGCTGCCCCGGTTCTACACCGGCCCGCTCAACTGGGCCCTCGACCACCGCTGGATCGCCGCGGTGATCGGCCTGATCATCTTCATCGCCTCGATGGCTCTGTTCGGCCCGATCAAGAAGGGCGTCCAGCCGGAGGGCAATCCCAACTACTATTACATCAACGTCCAGGGCCCGCCGGGCGCCACCCTCGCCGACATGAAGGTGGTGACCGACAAACTCCAGGCGCTGCTCGCCAAGCAGCCCGAGACCGCGCACGTCTACACCCAGATGGGCGGCCAAAACGTCTCTTCCGGTCCGGGCGGCGGCATCTCCGGCGCGGCCGGCACCAACCAGGGCGCCGTGGCGGCCATCCTCAAGCCCGACCGCAAGGCCCGCGTCGAGCAGATCCGCGACCGTCTGCGGCCCCTGCTGCGGCAAATTCCGGACGCGCGGCTGAACTTCGACACCTCCGGTTTCGGCGTCGCCGACGTCCAGATCATCCTGACCAGCGAAAGCGGCGAGAACCTCGACGCCGCCGCCCTCGAGCTGGAGCGCGAGATGCGCACCGTCCCCGGCCTCTCCGATCCCCGTCAGACGCCCAGCCGCCCAATCCCGAGCTGGTGGTCCGCCCGCGGGCCGACGAGGCCGCCCGCCTCGGCGTCTCGGTCCAGACCATCGCCGACGCCGCCCGCATCGCCACCGCCGGCGACATCGACGCCAACGTCTCCAAGCTCGACCAGGGCGAGCGGCGCATCCCGGTCCGCGTCCGCCTGCCGATCGCCGATCGCACCGACCTGTCGGTGATCAAGAACCTGCGCCTGCCCACCGCCTCCGGCGGCGTCACGACGCTGGGCAGTGTCGCCGACGTCGACTTCCAGGCTGGTCCGGCGGTGATCAACCGCGTCGGCCGCCAGCGCAACATCACCATCATCGCCGACACCACCGGCGGCCTGCAGAGCGGCGACGCCGAGGCCAAGGTCAACAAGCTGCCGATCATCAAGCACCTGCCGCCGGGCGTCGGGCGTTCGGCCGAGGGCCAGGAGAAGGCCAACAACCAGCTGGCCGTCGGCTTCCTGACCGCCATCGTCTCGGGGATCGGCCTCGTCTACGCCGTCATGGTGCTGCTGTTCCGCAGCTTCCTGAAGCCGATCGTCATCCTCATGGCCCTGCCGACCGCGGTCGGCGGCGCCCTGCTCGCCCTGATGATGACCGACAGCGCCCTCTCGATCCCCTCCCTCATCGGCTTCCTGATGCTGATGGGCCTGGCCGCCAAGAACTCCATCCTGCTGGTCGAGTACGCCATCGAGCGCGAGCGCGAGGGCAAGAGCCAGCGCGAGGCTCTGATCGAGGCCTGCCGCGAGCGGGCCCGGCCGATCGTCATGACCACCGTGGCGATGATGGCCGGCATGCTGCCGACCGCCCTCACCCTCGGCAAGGGCTCGGAGTTCCGCCAGCCCATGGCCATCGCCGTCATCGGCGGCCTGATCACCTCGACGGTCCTGTCGCTGCTGCTGGTGCCGGTGGTCTATGAGTTCGTCGACGACTTCGAGCGCTGGATCGCCCCCCTCCTCGGCCGCCTGATCACCCCCAGATACGCCCGCGTCCCCCCGACCTCGGTCAAGGCCGCGGAATAGAACGCTCCGACGCTCTCTTCCCCCCTCACAGGGGGGAAGTGTCCCCCCGGGTCGCGCCGCTGGCGCGGCCCGCCCCGGGGTAAACTCCGGGACGAAGGGGGGTCGGAAGCGCCGGCGTTTGGCTGCTCCGCGCCTCCGCTTCGCGGTCCGATCCCCCCTCCCGGACGGAGCCTGTCCTCGGGCCGGCCTTTGGCCGGACCCGGGGGGCCGTACTCCCCCCTCATGGAGCAGGGCTATCGCACATGGCCGAGCGATCTCCCCGCCGCCTTGCCTTTTTCCTACCGTCATCGCCGGGCGTCAGTCCCGGCGATCCATGAACGCCGACGTGGGTGTGGCCGCGCTCCGCGGTCACGGCATGGCCTTCGGGACAAACGCCTTGCCGACCGCGCTGGACGGTGAAGGTTCAGGCATGGCGCACCGGCCGTTTATCAGCGTCTACATGATGACCAACCGGCGGCATGGCACGCTCTACGTTGGTGTGACCTCCGATCTGATCACCCGTGTCACCCAGCACATCGACGGGACCTTTCCCGGCTTCACCGCAACCTACGGTCTCAAGCGCCTGGTCTGGTACGAGCCACATGAGCTGATCGTCGAGGCGATCTAGCGCGAAAAATCGATCAAGAAGTACAAGCGCGAATTGAAGCTCAATCTGATCGAGCAGGCCAATCCGCACTGGGACGATCTGTTCGAGCGGCTGCATTGACGAGGTCGCTTCGTGGCCATGCCAGCATGGCCACCCGCCCCTCGGTGTGCATGGATCGCCGGGACTGACGCCCGGCGATGACGGTAGGGTTGGTTGTGGGCCATATGCGATCGCCTCCCCCAAAGGGGGAGGAGACAGGACTCAATACCTCCCTCCCTCCGCATGATGGGGAGGAAGATGCTTCGGGTTCAACCACCAAGGACACCAAGAGCACGAAGGCGTTTCTTCCTTCTTGGTGAGCTTTGTGGGCTTGGTGGTGAACTGCATGTGGACCCCCAAGCCCTTGGACCGCACCCCGAAACACGCCATATTCCCTCCATGAAACTCAACTCCGACGCCTCCCTGAAGACCGCCAGCGAAGTGTTCAGGAACTACGGTTTCAGCTGGTCGGCCGTGCGCCAGGCCGCGCATCGTGGCGAGGACGGCGTTCTGGTGGCGCCGCTCAGCCCGCGGGCTCCCGAAGGAGTCGCCGAGGCGCCGGCGCCCGACAGCGTTCCGGACATTGGGTGAGATCAGCCTAGGCCTCGTCCTCGGCCTGCTGCTGCTCGCACCGGGTCTCGCCGCCTACGCCGCCATCTTCCACGCCGGCGATGTCGGCCCGGTCAGATCGCCGCCGCCGCCGCCCGGCTCGATCCTCACCCTCACGATCATCACCACCGGCGCCCTTGTCGCCCACTTCTCCGGCGCCCTGGTCCTGACCCTGCAGGACCTGGCCTGCGCCCGCCTGGGCAATTGCATGGTGGTCTGGTTCCATCCCAACGCCTACGCGGTCCTGGCCGATTTCGTCTTCGCCAGGCGGCCGATCCCGACCCCGGACGGCCTGGCGATCCTCGGGACCTTGCTCGTCGTCACCTTCGCCGCGTTCGCGCTCACCCGTCTGGCGGCGGGCTTCCAGCCCATCGCCGGCTCGCTGCGCGGCGTGCTCTACGGCTGGCTGAACGAGGTCGCCGTGGCGAGGAGCGCCAACGAGGTCATCCTCGCCCACGTGCTCAGCGATGTGCAGAACGACGGCTCGGTCGTCGGCTACGAGGGCGCCGTCGCCAACCTGACCGTCAACGCCCAGAAAGAGATCACCTCGGTCCTGCTCAGCGACTGCATTCTTTTCTACCTGCTGGTCACCAAACATGGCGTCGAGCGCATTGAGACCGAGACGGACGAGCCGATCCAGCAGCTCTACCTGGACCGCGACCGCATCAAGAACATCGCCTTCGAACGCCTGCGGCTTGAGGGGGCGTAGAGCCTCAGCTTCCCCTTGATGGGGAGGGCGGATCGCGCGTCAGCCCGGGACGGGCGGGGTGGCCGCTCCACCCCCTCCGGTCTCGAGTTGCGGCAGATGACGGCGCAGTTCGGGATCGAGAAACAGCATTTCGTCGAGTTCGGCCCATGATCGCGCGTGGAGCAATCGCTCTCGCAGCTCAGACCGTACAGGCAGCCTTGCGCGAGCCCAGACGAGCAGATGTCCGAAGCTCATCGTTCCTGTATATGGCACGAGGTTGGAATTCTTATTTGCAATAGCAGACAGGACTTTCGAGGAAAATTCCGAAGATTTCAAAAACTCTTCGAATACATCCTTGATTGGCCGTCCAACCCGTGCCTGGATAGCCGTCCTCAATTCAGGGTCGCGTCTGAGGACGAGATTATAGATGTTCCAAACATCCTGAGCATCGACGGCGCCGGCGGGCCGATCTACTGCGTCTGCGTTCATACTTCTCTCTCCCCTCATTTAGACGTCGCAGCTCAAAGGTCTCGATCGTCCGACCGCGACGGTGCGCCGCGTGCACGCATGTTCCCGTGGGCCGCCAGCTCCTCGCACGGGGCTTTCACCGTTGCGCGCCTTGGAGATCAAATAATCGCGTCAATTAACACTTCGGGCGGGGCGCCCGCGCGTTGAACGCGAAGCGCTAGCTCTTGACGTCCGCGCGATCAATATGTCCATGCTGCAACAAATTCGCCTGAGTCACTGTGATCGTGTGATCGACCTCGATTCAAGATGAAACTTCGGGGCGGCGTAGAATACGTTCGCGACGGGAAGATCGTCGGATGGAGCGCCTTGGCGGACCCGCCAGATGGCGCTGGTTTTGTCAGCATCTATGAAGACGATAAGCTGATTGGGACCGCCCTCGCTGATATCTATCGGGATGACGGCGCCGATGGCCCAACGACGCGTGGGTTTTCCTTCGCTATTCCTGACCGCTTTGCCGACGGCGCGGTTCGCGTCCTGTCTATTTATGCCGGGCCCGGCGTGGATGAGCTGGAAGGCTCACCGGTACGTGTCCGCTTCGAGCGCCTGAAGCCGCGGCCGCAAGTCTTCACGCCGCCGGAGAGAGAATTTGGTCGGAAGCGGGCCGCCGTGGTTTGCTGGGACCTTGGGCACAATCCCGCCGGACGTGCCTATGTATATTGCAAGCTTCTCGCGCCCGACTGGGACGTCGAACTGATCGGTCCCACCTGGGCCGCCTTCGGCGGCGACCTGTGGACACCTCTGCAGCGCCAAGGCCTGAGCGTGAGGTCGTTCCAGCCCGCGACCCTGCTCGATGTCTGGCGCGAGGGTGCGCGGCTTGCCCTGGCGCAGACCTATGATCTGGTGGCGATCTGCAAGCCTCGACTCCCCGGCCTGATCCTTGGCTTGCAAATTGCCGAACAGAGCCGGTGTCCGATCATGATCGACATCGATGAGGACGACCGTGTTTTCACCAGTCGACGATCGTCGGGCGACGATGAGCGCGAGCTGATTGAGCAGCCATACGGCGCTATCGGCACCGAGCTGGCCTATCGGCGCCTGGATGTCGCCGACGCGATAACGGTTTCCAACCCGTCCCTGCAAACGCGCTTCTCAGGCCGTGTGGTGCGTCACGCTCGCGATGAGGCGGCCCCACGGGCGGATCGTGAGCGGGCGCGCAGACGCCTTGGCCTCGCCGAGACGGACTTCGTGATCGCGTTCGTCGGGACGGCGCGGCCCCACAAAGTCTTATCGAATGTCCTTGATGCCCTTCGAGCCAACGCTGACCCTAGCGTGAAACTCTTGCTGGCCGGTTCGCTCGACGAACAGGTCGAACGTGAAATCAAGGCGAGCGGACTCGGAAAGCAGGTCATCGTTCTGGGACCGTTCGATCTGGGCGAGCTGGGCGGGTTCTTGGCCGCGGCCGATCTGGTTCCGATATTGCAGAATGTCGGAGCAGAAATATCGAGCACGCAGATCCCGGCCAAGCTCTCCGACGCGCTGCAATACGGCGTGCGCGCCGTGGCGACCGACGCGCCGCCGTTCCGCGACATCGCCTTGAAGGGCGCCGTGGATTTGATCAACGGCGTCGAGTTCGCGGAGTATCTGGCGACGGTGCGGAGGGAGGCTGTATCCGAACCGCTTCGCGAGCACCGAATCCGCGTCTTCGAGGAAGAATTCAGCTTCGCCGTCAATCGGCCCCGGCTGGCCTTGGCGATCGAGGAAGCATCAAGACACTTCGATCTGCGCAGCACAAAGGTATCGTCCGCCCTTTCGGAGCTCCTGGCGGAGACGCGCGCCGCGCAGGCCAAAATCGCCGAACTTCGCGTGGCGCAATTCAATGTGCGGTAGTCTAGACAAAAAAGTCGATATCGCCTTCTTTTGGAAGCAAAACGATTCCGGATTGTTCGGTCGAAGATCGGACATGGTGGTAAAATATCTTCTTAAATCAGATCATGTCAGACGGATTATTCATTTTGACGGCATGCTGACGCTGACCGATCTTCGAAATATGGTGAGCGCCGCAAAGCTTGGCAGTCGCTCTGTCGCCGCCGCCCAACTAAAACAAACGATTGACCGCGCCTTAGGTCTTGCAGACCTACCGCGCCTGGACCGCCGCGTGTTCATCAGTCGCGGCAATGTCGGGTGTAACGATAGCTTCGCTGGGAGATGTCTTGACCCAAGCAACGATTACGCAACGTTCGTCGAACGATCGCTGCGCGACGCAGGACTAGACCCGACTCGGACCATTGCCTGGGTCTGTCCAGTGGTCAGAGGATTCCTGGAGGTGCAGCAACGCCTAGGCTTTCAAAGCATTGTCGTCGACTTGATCGACGATCAACGGGCCTGGCCGAACTCCGACGAACAGCGAGCCCTTCTGCAAACGCAATATGCGCAGCTATTGGGCGTCGCCGATCGGGTGTTCACCAATTGCGAGCGCAATCGGCAGCGGTTCGCCTGGGCGCGAGCCGATATTCGCGTGATCCCGAACGGCGCAGAAATCCACGCCGATTCAGATGGGGTCGCCGCGCCAGCGGCGCTTGGCTCTTTGCCGCGGCCCATCGTCGGCTACATGGGCAATCTGCGGGAGCGAATAGATTGGGAGCTTCTGCGCGTCATCTCCGAAGGGAGGCCATCCTGGAGCATCGTCCTGGCCGGGCCGTTTGAGGAAAGCCGGGTGCCGGATTGGGTGAAAGCGTGTCCCAGTCTACATCTGCCCGGCCCGGTCCCCTATGATGAGAGCCGGTCATGGATCAGCGCCTTCGACGTCGCGATCATGCCCCACCTGCGGACCGCTATGACGGAGTCGATGAATCCGCTGAAACTCTACAATTATCTGGCGGCCGGGGCGCCGGTCGTCAGCACGCCCGTCGAGAATATCGGCGAGGTGGCTGATCTGATCGCCATCCGCCACAATCATGATGATTTCATCACCGCGATCGAGGAACGGCTGGCCTCGCCGCGCGCCGTCGTACCTCACGAGAGGCTCGCGACTTTCTCGTGGGAAAGACGCGTCGAGGCGATGCTGGCTCATCTGTAGGCCCGGAACGTTGACCTCGAGCCTGGCATCGAGGACAGCGATTACCGCGTCTGCACCGACGGATGCCGGAGGGTTAGCCTATAGCGAGTGCTGACAAATCACCGACCCCAGAAACACCCCGTCGGGAACCTCAGTTTCCGACGCCCCGGGCGTGGCGCGACTGGGCCCAGGAACCTGCTGACGCCGGCCGCTGGCAGGAGGCGCTATCGCGCGCGGAGACCGTTTTGGCGCGATTTGGTCCCGACGCGGGATGGCTTGGTCAGCGCGCCGAGGCCTTGCTGAATCTTGACCGGCTTGAGGAAGCTGAAACGGCGTTCGAGTCTCTCGCCCGCGACCATGCCGATCGGCCAGCCGGGACCATCGGCCTCGCCCGCTCGGCGATGCGCCGCCGCGCCTGGAACAAGGCGGCCGCGCTGTGGGAGACGGCGATACAGTCCTACAGGGCCCAGGCGACTCCGTGGTGGTCGCGATCGCTGGCGACGGCGCTTGTCCGGCTGGGCCGGTACGCCGATGCGGAGCGGGTTCTGGCGAGCCTGACGGAGGATTGTCCGGACCAGGCCGAATTCAAACTAGCGCGCGTGCGCGCCGCGCTGGACAACTGGGCCATGACCGGCGGCTCGCCCGAACAGGTGCGCGATCTGAAGGAGTATGTCCGGCAGAACCTGAGTGGGCGGCCCGACACGGCGAGCCGGCTTGCCGGCGTCCAGGCCCTGACTGAACTGGGAGATAGCTCTGCGGCTGCCGCCGAGTTGCAGGCGTGCGCCGGAAGGCTGGACACTCTGACGGACGCCGACTCCTTCTTCCGATGCATTCCCATGCTCGTTGAGAAGGGGTCGCGTGGGCCTTTCTGGGCGGATTTGCTGGCGTTCGTTCGCGCCTCGCCCGCATCGGTCGTCGACCGGAATGCAAAATTGGCGTCGGAACTCGAGCTACGCCTATTGCTGGCGCTGGAGCGCTTCGCCGAGTTCCGGGCAGTTTTCGAGATGAAGGGCGACGAGGTGGGAGATCCTCGCACGCACCTGGTGATGCAAAGAGTTTGCGAGCGCGCCGGAAAACTAAAAGCAGACGTCTACTCAGAGCCAAAGATATTCGGAATTGGTCTTGGCAGGACAGGCACAACCACTCTGACTGAGGCGCTCTTCACCCTCGACATAGACTGCGCTCACTGGCAAAATCCGATTACCTTCCAAATAATAGACAATATCGATATCTATATGTTTGGAGCCAGCGCCGATTCTCCGGTCGCACAGCGCTTCGAGCAATTATACTACCTCTACCCCAACGCCCGCTTTATCTGGACGTCGCGTCCGGTCGAGGCTTGGGCCGCCTCTTTGCGGCACAGGCAACTTCGCTCGACCGGCGCTCGCAACCTAAGCGAACTGGCGAGTGTGCTGGGTCGCGAGCAAGCCCCCTACATGGCCGCCCGAGCGGAGGCGGACTGGGCATTGTACATGCACAAAGCCGGGGTCGAGGCAGCCTACGTCCGCTTTGAACAGCGTGTGCGGCATTTCTTCGCCGACAAGCCCGCCGACAAGTTGCTCGAGTTCAGGGTCGTGGAGGGCGAGGGCTGGCCGCAGTTATGTGGCTTCCTGGGCCTGGGGCTGCCCGATCTCCCGTTTCCTTGGGAAAACGCGCAGCAGTGATCAATCTTCTCGCGGGGGCGTCAGTGGGAGGGGACGCGGAACGCGACCGCTGTCCGGCCAGCGCGCCTCAGAACAACGGGTAGACAAAATCGCTCACGCCACCGTCTTCGGCGTCCTCCGGTCTCCCGTCGATGATTTCACGCCGCAATGACACAAGGTGCGGCACGAGCTTTGGCAGGCTTTTGTCGCCCCGCGCCGCCCAATAGCCG
>JBEKQJ010000110.1:0-9476 GCA_049519835.1 Caulobacteraceae bacterium
CACTGGAGCCAACTTCAAGGCCACCTACGAGGCGATCGCCTCGCTGAAGCGGGCGGTCCTTGGTTTTTCCTCCGCTCCTCCGCCCGAGGTGGAGAGCGCCGAGGCCGAGGGGCGCGCCCAGACCTCCGCCGGGTCGGCGCCGGCGGCTGGCGGCCAACGACTTTCCGGCGCCATCGAAACTCGCGAAGATGTGTTGCGCGCCCTAGACGCCATCAGCGATTACTATCGCCGCAAAGAGCCGCACAGCCCTGTTCCCCTCGTGATCCAGCGGGCGCGCGAGTGGATCAACCTCGATTTCCTTGGCGTTTTGGCAGACATCGCGCCAAACAGCCTCGACGAGGCCCGTCGCGTGCTGACATATAAAAAGCCTGACGAGTATTGATTGAAGACTATTGGCGGGGTTTAACCTTTTCGCCTATTGTGTGACGACCGGGCGGGGCGCCACGAGGCGCGATGAACCGGCGAGGGAGCTTCGTGCATGGCCAAGGGCGGGCAACGCTTCATCAAGGAAAACCGGGCGCCACGCGTCCACATCGAATACGAGGTCGAGACCTACGGCTCCCGCCAGAAGGTGGAATTGCCGTTCATCATGGGCGTGATGTCCGACCTGTCCGGCAAGTCCGAGGTCGAGAAGAAGACCCTGGACAAGCGTGACTTCGTCGAGATCGACATCGACAACTTCGACCAGAAGATGGAATCGATCGCCCCTCGGGCGGCGTTCGCCGTCGAAAACACCCTGACCGGCGAGGGCAAGCTGGCCGTAGACATGACGTTCAAGACGCTGGACGACTTCTCGCCGGGCGCGGTGGCGCAGAATGTGCCGGCGCTCGCCAAACTGCTCGAGGCGCGCAACCAGCTCAACGATCTGCTCGCCTACATGGACGGCAAGGACGGGGCCCAGGACCTTCTCGACAAGGTGCTGAAAGACCCGGAACTGATGAAATCTCTGGCCGGAACCAAGCCGGCCCAGGATGAGGCGGCTGAAGAGGGTTAGAACCCTGGCCGATTGCGGAGGTCGTAATGGCTGAAGTGTTGCAGGAACGGTCTGGCGGTGCGGCGGAAGCCGTTGCGCTGGACGATTTTTCGGCGCTGCTGAAGAAGGAGTTCAAACCGACCAATGATGCGCGCAAGTCGCGCATCGAGCAGGCGGTCCAGACGCTCGCACAGCAGGCGCTGGCTGACTCCAAGGTGATCGGTGACGATGTCTTCACGACTGTCGACGCCATGCGCGCGGCAATCGACCGGACATTGACCGAACAGGTCAACGCCATCCTCCACCATCCGGACTTCCAGCAGTTGGAATCGGCGTGGCGGGGGCTATGGTATCTGGTCGGCAACACGGCCACCGGCAAGGATCTCAAGATCCGTGTCCTGAACATCTCCAAGGACGAGACCCGCAAGATGTTGCGGCAGTTCCGGGATTCGGCCTGGGACCAGAGCCCGCTGTTCAAGAAGATCTACGAATCCGAGTTCGGCCAACTTGGCGGCCAGCCCTACGGCGCCTTCGTCTGCGACTATAATTTCGACCACTCCGGGCCAGACATCGAGGTGATGCGCGGCCTCTCCAAGATTGGCGCGGCGGCCCACGCGCCGTTCGTCGCGGCGGCGGGCTCGAGCCTGCTGGGCATGGACAGCTGGCAGGAACTGGCCAACCCGCGCGATCTGGCCAAGCAGTTCGAGCCGGCGGAATACATCGCCTGGCGCTCGTTCCGCGATTCCAACGACAGCCGCTATATGGCGCTGACCATGCCGCGGTTCCTTGGCCGGCCGCTCTATGGTGCGACGTCGAGCCCGGTGGAGGAGTTCGCCTTCGAGGAGGACACCGGCGGCGGCGCGCACGACAACTACCTGTGGTGCAACTCCGCCTACGCCCTCGGGGTGCGGATCACCGAAGCGTTCAAGACCTACGGCTGGTGCACCCGTATCAGGGGCGTCGAGTCCGGCGGGACAGTCGAAGAACTGCCGACCGCCATGTTCCCCACCGACGATGGCGGCATGGATGCCAAGTGTCCGACCGAGATCGCCATCTCGGATCGGCGCGAGGCCGAGCTCTCCAAGGCCGGGATCATGGCGTTGGTGCATCGCAAGAACACCGATCAGGCGACCTTCATCGGGGCCCAGACGCTGCATGCCCCCAAGGCCTACGAAAACCCCGACGCTACCGCCAACGCCAATCTCTCGGCGAGGCTGCCCTACATCTTCGCCAGCTGCCGTTTCGCCCACTATCTGAAATGCATGGTGCGCGACTGGATCGGCAGCACCCGCGAGGCGCCGCAATTGGAGGCCGATCTGCAGTCCTGGGTGCTGCAATACGTCGATGTCCAGCCGGATATGTCCGACGAGATCACCAAGGCGCGCAAGCCGTTGAAATCAGCCCAAGTTCAGGTCCTGCCCGACGAAGAAAACCCCGGTTATTACAAGGGGATCTTCCATTTCATCCCGCACTACCAGCTTGAGGGAATGGACGTTTCGCTGAGCATGGTTTCACGTCTGCCGAAGGGAGCCGGTTGACGGCGAGCCAAGTTAAGTAGAAGACATAATCAATACTTAATGAGGAGGACCGGCCATGGCGGTCGACTATTTCCTGAAGATCGATGGCGTCAAGGGCGAGTCGCAAGACGACAAGCACAAAGACGAGATTCAGATCATGAGCTTCAGCTGGGGCGCCTCTAACTCCAGCAGCATGCAGATAGCCTCGGGCGGCGGGGTGGGTCGCGCCGATGTTAAGGATATTGTGATCAAGAAATACATGGACTTGTCGTCGCCGCTGCTGGCGCAGTCGTGCATCAGCGGCAAGCACTTCGCCAGCATGGTGCTGACCGGCCGCCGTCAGGGCGAGACGCCGCTCGAGCACGTGATCATCAAGCTGACCAACGCCATCGTGTCGGGCTACGAAATCGGCGGCGGCCTGGATGATCTGTCGGCGGACGACTACAAGGGCGACGGCCCGGCGCCATTCGCCGAAACGGAGTTGGTGAAGTTCAACTTCGAGGAATACAGCTTCAAATACGTCCAGCAGACGGACAAGGGCGGCGCCGGCTCCAACGTCCAACAGGGCTGGAACGTCCGGTCGAACAAGAAGGTCTAGGGCGCGGTCGCCTGAGGGGAGGCGATCATGGCCGACGCAGACGAACTCTTCCGCGCCGGCGATCTGGAAGGCGCCCGGTTAGCCTTGAACGAGGCTGCGAAAAAGGCGCCGGCCGACCAGAGTGTGCGGATGTACCTTTTCCAGCTCCTCTGCCTCATGGGGCAGTGGGATAAGGCGAAGATTCAGCTCCGCACCCTGGCTGGCCTGTCGCCGGAAGCCCAGATGCTGGCGGTAACCTACAACATGGCCATTGACGCCGAGATGACGCGCGCGAAGGTGTTCGCAGGCGAGGAGCCGCCGACTTTACTGTCCGCTGGTTCGACGTGGGCTGGTGATCTGGCCGCCGCTCTTGGCGCCCAGGCCCAAGGCCGGGTGGACGAGGCCGAGGAGCGGCGCAGCAAGGCGTTCGACGCGGCGCCCGACACGCCCGGCGATTTGGACGGCGAGGCGTTTGAGTGGATCGCTGACGGCGACGCCCGCTTCGGCCCGTCCTTCGAAGCCATCATCCAAGGCCGTTGGGGGATCGTCCCGTTCGACGCCGTTGAGCAGATCAAGTCTGAGGGCCCGCGCGACCTGCGCGACCTGGTCTGGTTGCCGGCCGAGGTGGCTTTCCGGTCAGGCCAGTCGGTCAACGCCATGCTGCCGGTGCGCTATCCGGGCAGCGAGGCCCTGGAAGACGCGGGCCTGCGCATGGCGCGCCGCACCGACTGGCGGGACGAATCCTGGGGCGCGGCGGGGTTGGGCCAGCACGAGTGGTCGCTGGGGGGCGGCGGCGAGGCGGGCCTGCTTTCGCTGCGTCGCCTCACCCTGCGCGCGACATGACCTCGTCGAAGATAAATCCGACACTATTCGACAAGCTGGTGGCCGATCTCGAGATCGAGGGATTGAGGGAGTCGGACACCGGGCGCGCCGGCCTCGAGGCCAGCCGCTCCACCATGCGTTTCTACATCGTGCCCCGCATCGAGCGCTTCAACGAACGGGCGCTGCGCGCAACGGTGATCCGCGAGCTGAACTGGATCCTCAACACCACCAACCTGGAATCGGCGACCGATCTCGAGCCTTATCCGGAGGTGCGCACGTCGGTGCTGAACTACGGCGTCCGCGATCTGGCCGGGAAGACCCTCACCCGTGGCGTGGTCCAGGCCCGGGCGAAGCAGATCCGCGAGGCTATCCGGGCGTTCGAGCCGCGAATGGACTCCAGCCGTCTCGAGGTGGACAGCCTCGCGACTCCCGAGCGGGCCAACGCTGTCACCTATGTGATCCGTGGTGACGTCACCAGCGCCGTCCAGGCCATGCCGGTGGAATTCAAGACCGACGTCGAGCTCGACACCGCCGCCGTCACCCTGAGGGAATAGGAGCATGGATCCGCGGCTCCTGCGCGCCTACAACGAGGAGTTGACCTATCTGCGCGAGACGGCGCGCGAGTTTGGCGAAGAGAATGAGGTCGTCGCCGGCCGGCTGGGGCTGAAGACGCCCACCGATCCGGACCCTTATGTCGAGCGCCTACTCGAGGGCGTCGCCTTCCTCGGCGCACGCGTGAAGCTGAAGCTCCAGGACCAGTTTCCGGACTTCACCCAGCACCTGCTGCACGCCATCCAGCCCCACTATCTGGCGCCGACCCCGTCGATGTGCGTGGCCGCCTTCGAGCCGCAGGAAGGCGATCAGGCCTTGGTCGAAGGCTTCAAGATTCCACGTCTGAGCGAGCTCACGGCCACGGCCAAGGATCATGGCGGCGCCGCGGTGACCTTTCGCACCGGCCACGACGTGACTTTGTGGCCGATCCGCATCGTGGAGACCGAGTATCTCGCCTCGCGGGCAGCGGTCGCGGCCTTTGCCGAGGCGGCCGGGGTGCGCGCCGAAGCGGGGCTCAGGGTTCGCTTCGCCACCGTGGGCGGGGCGAAGCTACCCGCGATTGCGCCGCCGTCGCTGCCGGTGTTCATTTCAGGTTCGGAAACCCTGCCTGGCGAGCTCTACCGGCAGTTTCTCGGCGAAACCCTGGCGGTAATCGGCCGCTCGGCGGACTCGGCGGCGGGACAGGGCGGGTGGGTGCGCCTGCCGGCGCCGGAAGCGCACGGCTTCGACGATGACTGCGCGCTACTGCCGGCAGAAGGGCGCTCCTTCTCCGGCTATCGCCTCCTGACTGAATACTTCGCCTGTCCGGAGCGCTTCCTGTTCTTCGCGCTACACGATCTTGGCGCGGCTTTTTCCCAGAGCCCGGACGCCTGCGACGTCGTCTTCCTGTTCTCGCGCTCGGCCCCGTCGCTGGCGGGCGCGGTGCGGCCCGCTAACCTTCGGCTGTTCGCCACGCCGGCGGTCAACCTGTTCGAAAAGCAGCTCGGCCGGGTGCAGATCAAACCCTACGAGCACGAATATCTGTTGGTTCCCGACCGCACGAAACCGCTTGATTTCGAGGTCTGGGGGATCACCGAGGTCACCGCTTACGGCCGATCGAACACCCAGGCGCGACCGGTGGCGCCGCTCTACGCGTTCGGGGCTCTGCTCTACGACTGGCGCGAGGCGCTGTTCTATGTCCCGCGGCTCACCCGCCGAAGGCTGTCGACAAAGGAACAGCGCTTGCGCCGGCGCACCGACTATCTGGGCACGGAGACGTGGATCAGCCTGACGGCGCCGGGCGACCCCTCGCGGCTGGACGAGGTCAGAGAGCTGGCGGTCCGCGCGCTGGTGACCAACCGCGAGCTTCCCGAACTGCTGCGTTTTGGCGGCGCGAGCGACCTCAGCCATTCCGGCGGTCCGGTGCGCGCGGTGACGGTGCTGCGGGCGCCGACACGGCCGCAACCCCCGCTTGGATTGCACGACGGCGCCTGGCGGGTGATCGGCCACCTGACCCCCAACTACGCCACACTGGCCAGCGAGGATCGGGACGATCCGTCGCTGCTGCGCGACCATCTGGCGCTCTACGGTCGGACCGACGATCCGGTGATGCGCCGACAGATTGACGGCATTCTGTCGGTGCGTTCCGAGCCCGTCACCCGGCGCGTCCCCGGTCAGGACCGCCTAGCCTTCGCCCGTGGCCAGCGCGTCCGCATCCGCCTGGACGACGCCTCGTTCGAAAACGCCCGGATGTTCCTCTTCGCCGCCGTGATCGAGCGCTTTCTGGCCGAGTTCGCCACCGTCAATGCTTTCACCGAGTGCGTCTTCGAAAGTCCGCAGGAGGGGACGTTCGCCCAATGGCCACCAAGGATGGGTCAGCGCCGCAACATCTGAGCTTCCTCGCCGGGGTGGCGGAGGCGGCCGATCGCTACGGGATGTTCCCCGTGCTGCGCGGCGCGGAAGCGCGCGCGCCCGGCTTGCCGCGCATCGGACTGGCCCGAAATCCTAGTCTGGACATCGTCGAACTCCGCCAGGCTCCGACCCTTTCGTTTCCCGGCTCGACGCTGCAGTCCGTGCAGGTGGAGAAAGGGCGCGGGATCGTCAACGGCTATTGGCTGGGCCTTACCGGCCCTATGGGCCCGTTGCCGCTGCATCTCACCGAATTTGCGCTCTACGAGCGGCGGTACACGAGCAAACGGCCCTTCGGACGCTTCCTCGACGTGCTGGCTGGCCGCATGCTGCAGTTTTTCTACCGCGCCTGGGCCGACTCCCAGCCGCCTGCCCAAGCCGACCGGCCGGAGGACGACCACTTCGCCCGCTATCTGGCGGCGCTGTCCGGCGCGACCGAGGGGGTCGTGGCCACGTCGCCCCTGCCGGCACGGGCTCGCCTGCGTTACGCGGGCGCCTTCGCGTCGAAGCGCAGCCCGGCGGTGATTCAGGACGTGCTCAGCGACCTCCTGCGCACCAAGGTGAAGCTGCTGGAGTTCCAGCCGCGCTGGCGTCGGATCGAAGCCGGCGACCGCACGCGCCTCGCCGGACCCTTCAACTGCCTGGGCGCCGACGCCGTGATTGGCGCGCGGGTCTGGGGCGTGAGCGACGCCTTCCGTGTGGTGGTCCGGGCGATATCACTGCGCGAGTATGAAGACTTCCTGCCGTCCGGCGTCCGACATCGCATTGCGGCCGAAGCGCTCGACGCGCTGCGGCCTTCGCACTTGGAATGGGACCTCGCCCTCGAACTCGACCAGACCCACGCCCGCCCCCTGCGACTCAACGGACTTGGGCGCCTGGGCTGGACCAGCTGGCTGTGCCCCGATCCCAAGGCTGGAGTCCGCGCCGACGCACATCTGGGCCGTGCCTCGCGGCGTCTGGCCCGTCCGCGACATCAAGAGGTGATTGCATGACCGAGATCAGCCGCTCAGCTCTGTTCGGGCGCCTCGACGCCACTGCCCTGAAGGCCATCGAGACCGCCACAGGCTTCTGCAAGATGCGAGGCAATCCGTACGTCGAGCTCGTGCACTGGATTCACGTTCTGCTCCAGGACGCCAAGAACGACGTGGCGTCGATCCGCTCGGCCTTCCAGATCGATGATGCGCGCCTGGCCAGGGATGTGATTGCCGCCCTCGACGCCTTGCCGCGCGGCGCCACCTCGATCTCCGACTTCTCGCCCCAGATCGAAGAGGCGATCGAGAAGGGCTGGCTCTACGCCTCGCTGATGTTCTCCGCCGGCCGGGTACGCACGGGCCACCTCATCTACGGCATGTTGAAGACGCCGACGCTGAAGAACGCCCTGCAATCGATTTCGCTCGAATGGCGAAAGATCCAGGTCGACAAGCTCGGCGACGAATTCGAGAAGATCTGCGCCAGCTCTTCGGAGACGGGCGCCGCGGAATCTGCGCCGCTCGCCGGCGGCGGCGAGCTCGGGACCGGCCCGGCCGGCAGCAGCGGCGCGCTGGAGCAGTTCTCGATCGATCTGACCGAGAAGGCCCGCAGCGGCGAGATCGACAAGATCGTCGGTCGCGACGCCGAGATCCGCCAGGTCATCGACATTCTGCTGCGTCGCCGACAGAACAACCCGATCCTCACCGGCGAGGCGGGCGTCGGCAAGACCGCCGTGGTCGAGGGCTTCGCGCGGCGGATCGCCGACGGCGACGTGCCGCCAGTCCTGCGCGATGTCACGCTCCGCTCGCTGGACATCGGCCTCCTGCAGGCCGGAGCGTCTGTCAAAGGCGAATTCGAAAAGCGCCTGCGCTCGGTGATCGACGAGGTCGAGTCCTCCGCCAAGCCGGTGATCCTGTTCATCGATGAGGCGCATACGCTGATCGGCGCCGGCGGTTCGGCCGGCACGGGCGATGCGGCCAATCTGCTCAAGCCGGCCTTGGCGCGCGGCCGGCTGCGCACGATCGCGGCCACGACCTGGGCTGAGTACCGACAGTATTTCGAGAAAGACCCCGCACTCACCCGTCGGTTCCAGACCGTCAACGTTGGCGAGCCGGAGACCGACAAGGCCATCGCCATGATCCGTTCGGTGGGCCCGATGATGGAGAAGCATCACCAGGTGGTGGTCCTCGACGAAGCGGTCGAAGCAGCGGTCAAGCTCTCGCAACGCTACATCCCGGCCCGACAGTTGCCCGACAAGGCGGTGAGCCTGCTCGACACCGCCAGCGCCCGCGTAGCCGTGTCGCAGCATGCGACGCCGGCCGAGGTAGAGGATCGCCGTCGCCGCCTCGAACTGCTGGAAGTCGAGCTGGACGTGGCGCGCCGCGAAGAGGCCGGCCTCTATCGTCGTGAGGGCCGAATGCCCAAGCTGGAGGAGCAGATCGCCGAGGCCAAGGTGGCGGTCGACGAGATCGAGGCCAAGTGGGAGAGCGAGAAAGCGGCTCTGGCTGAGGTCATCGCCGCGCGCGCTGCGCTGGTGGAGGCGAGAACCCAGGAAACCGAAGGCGACGATGGCAAGCCGGACGAGGCGCCGCTAAGGGCCAAGCTCGCCGAGGCCGCCGATGCGCTCTCCGCCGCCCAGGGCGATCAGCCGATGGTGTTCGGCGTCGTCGATCAGGACGCCGTGGCGGCGGTGGTCGGCGACTGGACGGGCATTCCCATTGGCCGGATGGTCAAGGACGAGATCGCCTCGATTCTGGCCATCGAAACCCAGCTCAAATCTCGTGTGATCGGGCAGGACCACGCGATGGACGAGATCGCCAAGCGCATCAAGACCAGCCGGGCCAAGCTCGACAATCCCAACAAGCCGGTTGGCGTCTTCATGCTCTGCGGGCCGTCTGGGGTCGGCAAGACCGAGACCGGCCACGTTCTCTCTGAGCTGCTCTACTCGGGCGACGACTCGATGATCGTCATCAACATGAGTGAGTTTCAGGAGGCGCATACGGTCTCGACCTTGAAGGGCGCGCCGGCCGGCTATGTCGGCTACGGCCAGGGTGGCGTGCTCACCGAGGCAGTGCGCCGACGGCCCTATTCGGTGGTGCTCCTCGACGAGATGGAGAAGGCCCACCCGGACGTCCACGAGATGTTCTTCCAGGTGTTCGACAAGGGCTACATGGACGAT
>JBEKQJ010000111.1:0-9378 GCA_049519835.1 Caulobacteraceae bacterium
CTCGGCCTGCAAGGGCTTGATGAACTTCTCGCGGCCCTCGGTGGACCACACCGCCAGACCCAGGTGCGAGATCGGCTCGACCTTGTCGGCCATGAACTCCTCGATCCAGTCGAGCTTCTTCTGAAACTCGGGGTCGGTCTCGAAATCCCACGCCATCGCATCCTCCTGACCTTTTGACGCATCAAAGGCGCAAAGGCGGGACGGGCGCAAGCACAAGCAAACGCGCGTTTGAACGGGGCCCCGGTTTGCGCCGGCGCAATGGCCGCCCGCGCGGGCTTGGGGTAGGAGGGCCGCATGGACATCCTTGCCGATCCGGTCGTGCGCGAGCGCGCGCGGCGCTGCCGCGTCTGGTTCGACGAACTGCGCGACCGCTTGGTTGCCGCCTTCGAAGCGCTCGAGGTCGCCGCGCCCGCCGACCTCTATCCGGGTCCACCCGGCCGCTTCGAACTGAAGCCATGGGTGCGCGACGCGGGCGGCGGCGGCGTCATGGGCTTTCTGCGCGGCCGATTCTTCGAGAAGGTCGGGCTGCACATCTCCGAAGTGCACGGAACCTTCACGCCGGAAATGGCCGGGACCATGCCCGGGGCTGACCACGACCCGCGCTTCGTCGCCACCGGCGTCAGCCTGATCGCCCACATGGCCAGCCCGCGGGTTCCGGCCGTGCACATGAACACCCGCTACATCGCCACCACCCGCGGCTGGTTCGGCGGCGGCGCCGACCTGACGCCGCTCTTGGAGGATCAACGCCGGGCCGACGCGCCAGACGCGCTGGCCTTCCACGCCGCCCTGAAGCAGGCCTGCGATGCCCACGACCCCGCCTGGTACGAGCGCTATCGCGAGGAATGCGACCGCTACTTCTTCCTGCCCCATCGGGGCGAGCCGCGCGGCGTCGGCGGCATCTTCTACGACCATCACGACAGCGGCGATTTCGAGCGCGATTTCACGTTCACGAAGGCCGTGGGGCTGGCCGTGCTGGAGGCGTGGCCGGCCATTGCGCAGGGCCGGATGGCCGAGCCGTGGACGGCGGCGGAGCGCGAGGAGCAGCTCGTCCGCCGTGGCCGCTATGTCGAGTTCAACCTGCTCTACGACCGCGGCACCATGTTCGGCCTCAAGACCGGCGGCAACATCGAGAGCATCCTCTCGTCCATGCCGCCAATCGTGAAGTGGCCGTAAGGCTATCCGCAGATTGCGCAGATGAAAGAAGATTGACGGCTGGGGGAACCTAGCGCCGGTGGGGCCAGCGGCCCGGGTATTATCGCGCGCCTTCGGCGCGCCAGAGCATGCTCTGGGTCGGCGACACAGACCAAGCGATCTGCGTCATCTGCGGACCATCCCCTGAGCCACCGACTTCAGCCGCTCGATCAGCGACAGCGGATCGGTCGGGAAGTCGTTGTCGACCCACCAGGCCTCGACCTCGGCGAGCACCGCGCCGACCAGCGGACCCTCCGGCACGCCGGCGGCCATGACCTGCTCGCCGGTCATGGGAAACGCGGGTCTGGGCCAGGTGCGGGCCATCGGCAGCAGCGCGCGCCACTGCATGGCCGAGCCACCGCCGCCGGCCCAGGCCAGGAGCGCCTTGTCGCCGAAGGCCGCGGCGCCCAATCGCCAGACCGTCTGGCGCACCGCCTTGGGACTCATCCACGAAACAATGGCAGGATCTTCGGCCGCCGCTTCCGTCAGGCGCGCCCGCTGGGCGTTGGAAAGCTTCAGGCGCCGCGCGACGGCGTCGGCGACGGCCGGGTCGGCCGGCAGCAAGGCCGCCAGCCGCAGCAGCGCATCGGGCCCCTCCAGGAGGTCCGCTTCGATGGCGACCAGGGCCTCGAAGCGCGCCAGGCTCTGCGCCTCCGGCAGGACGGCCGCCAGCACGCCGGCCCCCTCCATCAGACGCACAGCGCCGCGCGGATCATCTGCGGCGAGCAGCTTCAGGAGTTCGACGGCGACGCGTTCGGCCGAGAGGTTGGCGGTCAGATCCTTGAGCGCGGCGCAGGCGGCGAGCGCGGCCGGATCGGGCGTCGTGCGGCCATACCAGGCCAGGAAGCGGAAGAAGCGCAGGATGCGCAGCGCGTCCTCGCGGATGCGCGTCTGCGGATCGCCGACGAAGATGATCGCCCCGGCCCGGCAGTCGGTCACGCCATGGCCGGTGGGGTCGAAGAGACGGCCCTGGACATCGGCGTAGAGCGCATTGAGGCGGAAGTCGCGGCGGGCGGCGTCCTCGGCCCAGTCGTCAGTGAAGGCGACCACCGCGCGGCGGCCATCGGTCTCCACGTCGCGGCGCAGCGTCGCGATCTCGAACGGCCGGCCGTGGGCGACGGCGGTGATCACGCCATGAGCCTCGCCGGTGGCGATGGCGGTGATGCGGGCGGCGGTGAGCGCCGCCTGAACCTGCGGCGGCGTCAGTACGGTGGCGATGTCGATGTCGTCCACCGGCGCACCGAGCAGGGCGTTGCGCACGCAGCCGCCGACGAAACGCGCGCCGTCTGGCGCGGCCGCCAGCAGGGCGGCCATGACGGCCTGGGTTCCCGGCTGGAGGCGCCAGGGCTGGGGAGGCAGGATGTCAGGCAACGGTGGCTCCGACGAGCCGTTCGCCGAGGTCGCGCAGGATCGCCGCCGTGGCGCCCCAGATCGTTCGCCCGTCCCACTCCGCCGCCCAATAGCGCCGCACCTGGCCGTCGCGCTGGATCTGCCGCTCCTCCCAGCTGGCCGGATCGAGCAGGAAGGCCAACGGCGTCTCGAAGACGTCGGCCACCTCGTCCGGACTGGCGACCGGGGTGAAGTCGGCGTCGACAATGCCGACCACCGGCGTCACCAGGAAGTCGGTGACCGTATGGTACGAGCCTGACAGGCCGAGCACCTCGACGAGACTGGGATCGAGGCCGATCTCCTCATGCGCCTCGCGGAGGGCTGTCTCCCATGGCGTTTCGCCGGCGTCGCAACGCCCCCCCGGCAGGGCGACCTGACCGGTATGGCTGCGCAGGATGTCCGAGCGGCGGGTGAGGATCACCGTCGCCCCGGTCGGATGCGGCACGAAGCCGATCAGCACCGCCGCCGGGATCAGACCGGGCGTTGGGGCCGGCGGCTGCGCCAGCGGCTGCAGTTGCGCGACGAGACGGGCGCGGAGATCGGAGGCCGAGCTCAAGCGGCGTCCGCCAGAGGCCCAACCTGGAACCATGCCCCATGGGAGGCGACGCACATCCGCGCCCCGTCCGGCGTCTCGTGCGGCTCGGCCATCTCGGCCAGCTCATAGAACACCGGCCGCAGGATCAGGGCCTCGAGACCTCGGCGGACGTGGACATAGGGCCGCGGCTCGCCGGTCGCGGCGTCCATCTGGACCCGGATCGGGTTCTCGGGCCCGGCTTCCACCTCGTCGCCGACGTTGGTGGTGAAGCGCAGCGCCTCGCCGTCGCGATCGACCCGTACGGCGGTGAACGGCGCGTCCTCGACTTGGATGGAGAGCTTCTCCACCGGCGTCACCAGCACATAGCCCTCGGGGTCTTTCCGCAGCACGGTGGAAAACAGCCGCACCAGCGCCTCGCGGCCGATCGGCGTGCCCTCGTGGAACCACAGGCCGTTCTTCTTGATGACGATGTCGATCTCGCCGCAGTGGGCGGGATGCCACAGATGAACGGGAGGAAGGCCGCGGCTTTGTTTGGCCGCCGCGATCAAACCTTCCAACGCCGCCGGACCGCTCGCCATGATCTCGAAGCTAGGCGCGCCCGCCCGGGGGTCAAGGGGCGCGGGTGAAGGTCTCGACCAAGACCGGCCGCCAAACAGCGTCTTCGCCCTCGCCTTTGGTCTCCACCTGGATCTCGGCGCGCATATAGTCGGGGCCGGAGTGGGTGACGATCGTGCGCCGCTTCGGGGCCGCGCCGTGCGCCGGCTCCAGGTAGGTCCAGGTGTCGCCGGCGATGGTGAGCTCCCGCCACGGACCCGGCGGATCGCCGGCCGCGGTCAGGCTCTCAGTCTTGAAGGTCAGTTTCCCCTCCTCCTCGCGCCCGCGGGGCAGGAAGACCTGGAGGGCGGCGGGCTGGCCATCGACGGCCTGTTCGCAGACGAAGAAGCGGACGGTGTGGGCGCAGGTGTTGTCGATCCGGCGCGAGTGGCCGCCGGCCGCCGTGGCGATCCAGTGGCCGTCCATGGCCTTGAGGGCGTCGTATGGATCGGGTGGCGCGGCAAGGGCTGGCGCCGCCGCGGCGATTAGCGCGAACGCTGCGAGGGCGCGGCTCACTCGGCCGCCAGAACGTGAGCGCGGGTCGGCGCCGGCGCCGGCGTGGCGCGAACAGCGCCTTGCAGGCCGTCCAAGGCGCCTGGGACCAGGGCGCGAACCAGCGCCCGGCGCGGATCGACCGGCCCCGGGAGGGTGACGCCGCGGGCCTGCGAGAAGCCAAGCTCACCGAAATAGGCCACGTCGCCAACCAGCAGGATCATCGCGTGGCCAGCGCCGGCCGCCGCGTCGCAGGCATGGCGGATGAGGGCCGCGCCGATACCGGCGCTGCGCTCGGCCTCGTCCACGGCGAACGGGCCGAGCAAAAGGGCTGGGGTCCCGCCGATGGCGATCGGCCACAGCCGAACACAGCCCACCGCGCGCCCGTCCCTCCAGGCCAGGAACGACAGCTCACGAATGGGCTCGGCGTGCTCGCGCAGCCGTTCGGCGGCCTTGACATAGCGGCCAGGGCCGAAGGCGCGCGCGATCAGACCGTCGGCGAGCGGCGCGTCGGCGAGTCGCTCCGGCGCGAGATGGAAGTCGGTGTCAGACATGGGCGCCGGGCGTTACGATTCCGGTGGGGACACGTCAACCTCGCGCGCTGCGCGTTGCTTCATCAGCGCCCGCCGCTCCCGGCCGCCGCGCAGCATGAACTCGATCAGGGCCCCGATTCCGGAGAAGACGGCCGGCACGCCGATGACAAAGGGCGGCGGCGGCCAAGGCCCACGCGGCGAGAGGACGTGCGGCACGACGACAAGCAAGGCCGCGCCGATGGCCGTGTAGACCGCCCATTCGGTCAGAATACCGCGGGTGATCGATGTGGCGTTGGCAGGCGGTACAGGACCGGTCTCTGGCCAACGATCGCCGGCCGCTCGGGCCAGCGCGTCGGCGAGCGACGCGAGCAGGCTGAGCGAGCCGGCGTCGGCGAGCTGCAGGCGCGCCGCCGGCCGCAGCCACTGTTGGCCACGGGTGACGGTGATCTCGTCCCAGGGCACGAAGAAATTCTTCGAGAACGGCCCGAAAATACGGATGACGCTGACGCGAAGCCCTGTTCGACAAACCTCGAAGTTGAGGATTCCGTTGAAGGCTATGCCCGCCTTGAACCAGCCAGAGCGAAACTTGAAGGTTTCGACGCCCGGATCGGTCCGGTCCGGAAAGCGTCGGGCCAGGTCGTACCACCCCGATTGCCACGCCATGAGAGCGCCCATGCCGATCCACAGCCCGACCAGCGCAAAGGGCGCGGCGTAGAGGAGCGTGGGGAGGATTTCCTTGTGCATGGCGCGGATATAGCCGGATTCTCGTTCGGCGCGGGCTAGCTTTGTTCTTGCAACTTAGAGGATGCTCCTTCCCCCATCGATGACGATGTTCTGGCCGGTCATGTAGCGGGAGGCATCCGAACACAGGAACTGCACCGCGCACCGATACTCGTTCTTCTCGGCCATCCGGCCGAGCGGGATGAGACTGGTCAGCCGCGACACGAATTCGTCCGGCTGGCCGTTGTAGATGCCGCCCGGCGAAATCGCGTTCGCCCGCACGCCCTGCCCGGCCCAGTAGCCGGCCAGATAACGGGTCAGGCCGATCAGGCCGGTCTTGATCACCGAATAGGTCACCGGCTTCACCGGCTGGCGGTCCTCGGGGAGCCCCTCCTTGCGATAAAGCCGCTGATCGGGCGCGAAGACAGAGAGGTCCGAGGCCACGTTGAGGATCGCCCCGCCTCCGCGCCCCGCCATATCGGCGCCGAACACCTTGGCGCACTGGTAGGCCCCCGTCAGACCGACGGCGATTTCCAGATCCCATTGCTCACGCGAGAACTGTTCCAGCCGCGATCGTTCCAGGACGTCCGATCCGGTCTCGACCTTCGGATCGATGGCGGCGTTGTTGACCAGGATATCGACCGGCCCGAAGGCGGCTTCGATGGCGGCCTTCGCCTCGATGATCGAGCGCTCCGACGTGACGTCCATCGTCCGCGTCATCACCCGGTCGGCGCCGTGGACCGCGGCGATATCGGCGGCCACGCGCGCCAGCGCGGCCTCGTCGATGTCAGCCAGCACCACCCGGGCGCCGATCTCGAGCAGAGCCAGCGCGTGCTCGCGGCCCATCAGGCCCCCGCCGCCGGTAATCAGCGCTACGCGGCCATCCACTTCGAAACGATCGCGCGCCTGACTCTCCGACATCGTCACTCCCATCTAGGAACGCGTCTGACCGCCGTCGGCGATCCACACCGCGCCGGTCACGAACGAGGCTCTCGGCGAGGCCAGGAAGGCGACGACGTCGGCGATCTCGCCCGGGCGTGCAAAGCGGCCAAGGGCCACCTCGCGCTTGAGATAGCCGTCGATCGCCGCCGGATCGTTCCGCTGGCGCTCCGCCCAACGACCCTCGGGCGTGAGAACATTGCCCGGCGCCACGGCGTTCAAGCGCACGCCGGACTTGGCCAGGGGGCGCGCCATGCCCCGCACATAGGCGTTCAGCGCCGCCTTGGCGGCGTCATAGGGAATGGGCGCGCCCAGGGCCTCGACCCCGCAGATGGAGGAGACGCAGACGATCGCCGCGTCCTCCCCAAGGTGAGGCCGCGCGGCTTCGACCATGTTGGTGGTGGCCAGGAAATTGATGTCCATCACCCGGCGCCACTCGGCCGGCGTTTCGGACCCCGGCGGCACGGACGCGCCGCTGCCGACATTGCAGACGAGGATGTCGATCCGGCCATGTCGCGCAACGACTTGATCCACGACCTGTTGGCAGGCTTCTGGGTTGGTGACGTCAGCGGCGTGGCCGCTGCCCCCGATCGCGTCGGCCACCGCGGCCAGCGCTGCGGCGTCTCTGGCCACGAGCGCCGTAACGCAACCTTCGGCGGCGAGGGTCTCGGCGATCGTTTGCCCGATTCCCCGGCTGGCGCCGGTGATCATCGCCACCTTGCCAGCGAGGCCGAGGTCCATGTCAGGCGGCTTCCGCGACCCAGGCCCGCACCTGGTCGCGATAGCGGGTCAGGGCGCCGGCGTGATCGCCATCGGCGGCGCGCGCGGTCTGCAGCACGAGGTCGCCGCGATAGCCGGCTGACATCAGAAGCCGAAATACCAGAGGCAGGTCCGCATTTCCTTCGCCCAGGGGGACGGTCGTGCCGCCGAGCACCCGGTCCTTGACATGGACATTGTCGATCCGCGCCGCATAGGCGCCGATCTCCGCGGCCGGGTCGTAGCCGAGGCTGGCGCTGTTGCCGATGTCGTAGTTGATGCCGAAGCGCTCAGCCGGATAGTCGGCGATGAATTGCGCCAGTTCGGCGGGCGCGAAATCCGACTCGAAAATTATCTTGGTCGGGCCGGCCGCCAGCGCCGCCAGGCCGTCTCGCAGCACCCGGACCTGGTCCGCCGTCTCGACGCGGCCGTTATCGACCAGCGGCAGGACGATGAACTTCAGGCCGAGCGCGTCACAGGCCGCCAGCAGGCCCTGCAGCGCCACGAACCGCCGCTCGGCTTCGTTTCCCGCGGACTTGAAGAAGGGTTCCTGCATGAAGCAGTCGGCGGTCAGCGAGCCGACTTTCACCCCGTGCCTGGTCTCCAGCGCGCGGATCTCGTCGCGCCCCGCGTCGGACATCAGCGGGTTTTCGGCCAGTTCTTCGGCGTCGATCGTCCATTCCATCAGCGGGAAGCCGAACGCTTCGGCCAACGCGAACTCCTCGCGCCAGTGTTCGGTGGGGAAGGCCTGAATGCGGCCGTTTACCTGGGCTGAGAGACGCCCCTGCATGAATCCAATCGCCGGCGACCAGGCAGCAGTCATATGAGCCCCTTAGCGGTCCAGCCACCGTCGACAAAGAGATCCTGGCCGGTGACATAGGCCGAGGCGTCCGAGGCCAGAAAGATCGCCGCCCCGACCAGGTCGCCCGGCTCGCCCCAGCGGCCGAGCATGGTGTGCCGGCGGCGCGCCTCGTGTCGCTCCGGATCGGCCCAGCTGGCCTCGGTCATCTCGGTGCGGATGTAGCCGGGCGCGAGGTTGTTCACCCGGATACGCCAGTCCGCGAGGTCCATCGCCAGGGCGCGGGTCAGCATCCTGAGCCCGCCCTTGGCGGCCACATAGCCGGGGTTGCCCGGGAAGCCGAGCACGCTGCCGATGCTGGTGACGTTGATGATCGATCCCCCACCCGACTTCCGCATTGCGGCCGCCGCGGCTGCGCAGGTGGCGTAGGCGGCGCTGAGATTGGCCGTGAGCGTCGCCTCGAAGTCCACCTGGCTCTGCAATCCGGCGGGCGCCTGCCGCGTGACCCCGGCCGCGTTGACAAGGATATCCAGCCGGCCGAACTGCGCCTCGATCTCGGCGACCACGGCCTCGAAAGCGCCCGCTTCGGTCACATCGCAAGTCCGATAGGTGACGCCGTCCGCAGGGGTGACCTGCCCGACCTCCGATCGGGCGAGCGCGATGGTCGGGGCGCCGGCGCGGGCCAGGCCCGCCGCGATCGCCGCGCCAAGTCCGCGCGACCCACCGCTGACGATGGCGACACGCCCGGAAAGCGAGAACAACTCGTCTAGGTAGCTCATCGCCCTTCCCGGCCCGTTTCCCGCCAGACTACGATTTCGATCCGCAGATCAACAGGCGGCAGGCCGTAAACGCCCTAAGCCTCCAGCTCGATGTCCCAGTAGAGGTAGTCGAGCCAGCTTTCGTGCAGGTGGTTGGGCGGGAAGCGGCGGCCGCGGTCCTGCAACTCGTACATCGTCGGGCGGCGCGGGCTGTGCAGCAGGTGCATCGCCGCCTCCTTGGGCGTGCGGCCGCCCTTGGCGAGATTGCACTTGGCGCAGGCGGTGACGATGTTGTCCCACGTCGTTCGGCCGCCGCGCGAGCGGGGCGTCAGGTGATCGAAGGTGAGGTCGTCGCCCGAGCCGCAGTACTGGCAGATGAAGGCGTCCCGCAGGAAGAGGTTGAACCTCGTAAAGGCGGGCGGCCGGTCCTGGGCGACATAGCTCTTGAGCGAGACGACGCTCGGCTGTCGCATCACGAAGGACGGCGAATGTATCAGGGTGTCGTAGGTGGAGACGACATCGACGCGGTCGAGGAAGACGGCCTTGATCGTCTCCTGCCAGGACCACAATGAGAGGGGATAGTAGGAAAGCGGCCGATAGTCGGCGTTCAGCACCAGGGCCGGCGCGCCTGACGGGGGGCGCCTAAGGATTTCCATCGCAGCCTCCGCGACG
>JBEKQJ010000112.1:0-9371 GCA_049519835.1 Caulobacteraceae bacterium
GACCTCGACATCACGACAGCCGGCCCCCTAGCCGCTGGAGCGGCGACGCTCTCCTCGACGGGCGCGGCCGGCAACGTCAATGTCTCGTCGGCGAGCTTCGACATCGGGACGGCGGCGGCCCCGGCGATCGTCAATCTCACCGCGACGGGTGCGGCGGCCAGCGACGCTGGGACGGTCACCGGCGGGACCGGCGTGACGGTCAACACTGGCGGCGCATTCACGGTGACTGCGGCGCTGACCGCGACGACCGGAAACCTCATGGTGACCGACGGCGGGGCCTTCATCTCAACCGGCGCGACGGTCGCGGCCCCGGCGGGGACGGCGAGCATCACGGCGGACACCTTCACGATAGATTCCGTCAGCTCGGACGCCACGACCCTCAAAGCGACCGGCGCGGGGGCGGATACGATCAACATCGCCGCGACCTCCACCGCCGGCGATCTCGACATCACTACGGCCGGCGCGCTCGCCGCCGGCGCGGCGACCCTCACAGCCTCGGGCGGCGTAAATCTCACGACCGCCAGTTTCGATATCGGGACCGCAACAGCGGGTGGCGCGGCGAGCCTCACGGCCACCGGCGCAGGTCAGGCCGGAACCGTCACTGGCGGGACCGGCGCAACAGTGAATACCGGTGGGGCCTTCACGGTCACCGCAGGACTCACGGCGACGACCGGCAACCTTTCGGTCACCGACGGGGGCGCCTTTACCTCGACCGGAGCGACGGTCACGGCTCCGACCGGGACAGCGAGCATCACCGCCGACACCTTCACCATCGATTCCGTCAGTTCCGACGCCACGACCCTGCAAGCGACCGGGGCGGGAACGGACACGATCAACGTCGCCGCGACCTCCACGGCGGGCGATCTCGACATCACCACGCCTGGCGCGCTCGCCGCCGGCGCGGCGACGCTGACGGCCTCGAATAATATCAATCTCTCGACGGCCAGTTTCGACGTCGGGGTCGTGAACAGCCCGGCGGCGATTTTCCTCAACGCGACCGGCGCGGGCACGGTGGGAACGCTCAATGGCGGCGTGGGCGTGATCAGCACCGGAGGTGATTTCACGCTGGTCACGGCTTCCAACACTGGCGACCTGACGGTCACCGCGGGCGGGGCCTTCAACGCCGCCGGGGCGACGATTTCGGCGACAAACTCGGTGATCAAGGTCACCGCTTCGACCTTCGATATCGGCACGGCCTCCGCCGCGGATATTTCGTTGACGGCAACTGGAACCGGCCCCGATGCAATCGAGGTCTCGGCGACGGCCACTCAGTTCGACGTGGACATCAGCACGGCCGGGCCTCTGACCGCCGCCTTGCTCTCCTCCCCGTTTGGAAACATTCAGGTCAGCTCGACCAGTTTTAATATCGGCTCGACCACCGCGGCCGGTTTGGCGACCTTGACCGCGACGGGAGACGGCACGGTGGGAACGCTCACCGGCGGTGGCTACCCGAACACGAGCGGAACCGTGCCGCCCGGGCCGCAAGGCGTGACGGTCTCGACAGGCGGCGGCTTCACGGTTCTGAACGCCGTCGACGCCGCAGGCGGGAATCTGTCGATCGCGGCCGGCGGCGCGCTGACGGCGACCAACGCCACACTGTCCGCGCCGGTCGGGACCGCGACCGTTACGGCCGACACCTTCGATATCGGCCAGGTCACCGCCGTGGCGACCAGCCTGACGGCGACGGGCGCTGGCGCCAGCACGCTGGAGACTTCGGCGACGTCGACGGGCGGCGATCTCGACATCACCACCGCAGGCCCGCTGAACGCCGGCGCCGCCACGCTGCTCGCGACCGGCGGCAATGTGAACCTGTCGGCGGCCAGCTTTGACGTCGGCGCGGCCGGCGCCAGCGCAGCGGTCAATCTGACCGCAACCGGCGCGGGCGCCAGCCAGGCGGGCGACGTGGCCGGCGGGACGGGGGTCACCGTCATGACCGGCGGCGACTTCACGGTCACGACTTCATTGATCACGGAGACCGGAAATCTGGCCGTCACCGATGGCGGCGTCTTCACCTCCACGGGCGCCACGATGGCGGCCACGGGCGGTGCGGCGACGATCACCGCCGCCGGCTTCACAATCGATTCCGTCAACGCCCAGGCGGTGACACTCCAGGCCACCGGGCCCGGAACCGATACGATCAACATTGGCGCGACCGCCACGGCGGGCGATCTCGACATCACCACAGCCGGCGCGCTCGCCGCCGGCGCGGCGACACTCACAGCCTCGGGCGGCGTAAATCTCACGACCGCCAGCTTCGATGTCGGGACCGCGACCGCGGGCGGCGCGGCGAGCCTCACGGCCACCGGCGCAGGTCAGGCTGGAACCGTCACTGGCGGGACCGGCGTGACGGTGGGCACCGGCGGAGCGTTTGCAGTGACGGCGGCGCTGACCGCGACGACCGGCAACCTTGCGGTCACCGACGGCGGGGCGTTCACCTCGACCGGAGCGACGGTCACGGCCCCGGCGGGGACGGCGAGTATCACCGCCGACACCTTCACCATCGATTCCGTCAGTTCCGACGCCACGACCCTGCAAGCGACCGGCGCAGGGACAGACACGATCAACGTCGCCGCGACCTCCACGGCGGGCGATCTCGACATCACCACCGCCGGTCCGCTCGCCGCCGGCGCGGCGACGCTCACCGCCAGCGGCGCAGTGAATCTGTCTGCCTTGAGCTTCGACGTCGGAACGGCGACCGCCGGAACGACAGCCTCGCTGACCGCGACGGGCGGAGCCGGCATGGTGACCACGGTCACCGGCGGAACGGGCGTCACCCTCACCGCCAGCGGTCCGCTGACGGTGGCCGACACGGCGACAGCGACCACCGGAAACCTCGCGATAACGGCCGGCAGCGCGCTGACGGCGACCGACGCCACGCTCTCGGCGCCGGCCGGGGCCGCGACCATCTCGGCCGACACCTTCGACATCGGGACCCTGACCGCCGGCTCGGCGACGCTGACGGCGACCGGGGCCGGCCCCGACCTGATCGAGACCTCCGCCACAACGACCGTCGGCGATCTCGACATCACCACCGCCGGCGCCCTTTCGGCGCCGACGCTCACGGCCACGGCCGGAAATCTGAACGTTTCGGCCCCAAGCTTCACGCTGGGGACCGCAAGCGCTGGATTAGCCGCCTCGCTGGTCGCGACAGGGCCGGCGACCAGCCAGGCCGGCAGTGTCATCGGCGGCGGCGGCGTGACCATCACGGCGGCGGGCGCCTTCGACCTGACGACCGAGGCGGCGGCGGAGGGGGGCAATCTCCAGATCACCGTCGGCGGCGCGTTCGACGCGGCCAATGCGACCCTGACCGCCGGTGGCTCCGACTTCTTCCCAGGGTCGGTGAATGTGACGGCGGCCACGTTCGATATCGGCGCGGTGGGCGACGGCGACGTATCGCTCACGGCAACCGGACCCGGAGCGAACACGGTGGGCAACGTATTCGCCCAGGGCTTCTGCGCGCCAATGGATTGCAACGGCTCGGGAACCATCTCCATTTCCGTGGCCGGCTCGCTCACGGCGACGAGCCTCGTCGCCCCTGGCGCCGGCGTGCTCACGGTTACGGCCGGTCCGAACGGGACCGCCGATCCGACCAACTCGATCACCATCGGCCAGGCCATCGCCGGCGACATGACCCTGCAAGGAGGGGCCGTGACCCTCACGGGCGCCTCGAACGCCGAAAATTCGGTGCTGGTGCGCACGGCCGAGCTGACTCTCGACGCGCCGCTTACGGCTGGAGCGGGCGGGGTGACCATCGCCTCCACGGCCGGCGCCCTCAATCTCGGCGACAACGTCGCCGGCGCCCCGGCCGGGCTGGACATCAGCAACGCCACGTTCGGTGAGATATCCACCACTGGAACGGTCGCGCTCTATGCCGGCGATCCATTCGGCGCGGCGCGCGGCGACCTTACGGTCGGGACTCTGACCGTGAACGGCGGGTCGATGAGCGAGCTCCTGCTGCTGGCCGACGCGGCCCACGACGTGATCTTCACCGGCGCCGTGACCAGCACGGGGACGACATTCGCCAACCTCGTCGTCGGCGGCAACGGTGGGGCAGCGGCTGCGGCCGAGGAAAGCGTCACTGCCCGTCAGCCGGCGGACGCCATCGGGGCCTGGATTCCCAACTCGATTCTGATCGAGGCGGGCGCGGCGTCGGGGACCGGTCCGGCTGGCTCGATCGGGACCTCCGCGGATCCCTTCGGACAGGTGACGTTCAATGCCCTCGGCGACATCCTGATGGGAACGCCTGGATTCATCGCGGCGGCCCAGGCCCTGCCGGCGACGGCGATCAACGTGCATCTCGGCGCCCCCACCGGCCCGGCGCCGGCCAACGGCGAGGTCCTGCTGGCCACCCAGACGGCGACGTTCCTGGCCAACGGCAAGATCGTGCAGCAGAACACTTCGACCGACGGCGGCTACGCCGGCCTGCTGGTCGAGACGCCGACCGGCGTCACCCAGTCGCTGTTCCTGGGCTGCTCGACCTGCTCCAGCGCCCCCAGCGTCATCGATATCTTCGGATCTATCGATACGCCGACCGGCGTGGCGGTGACCGGCCCGGCCATGGCCATTTCCCCACAGATCGTGCTGCTGTCGCCGTTGGAGAAGAGCTTCCAGTACCGCGCCAACGGCTGCATCATCGCCGACGCTGGCGACTGCCAGCCGGGCGACACCCTGCCCATCCTGTGGATCATCGACGACCTGCCGCCCGGCAGCGAACTCGACAGCATCTTCGCCACGTTGCCCGTGCCACCGCCGCTGCTGACGCCGGGCGACTACCAGGGGCAGGCCGACGTGACGATCATCGGCTCCGGCAATGAGGAGATCTGGCGCAAGCCGGATGGTAGGCACAAATGAGCGCCCGTCTCGCCTGGCTTCTCATTGGCGGCGGCCTGATGCTCGCCGCGGCGCCGGCAACCGCGGCGCCGCCGGATGACTTCCCCCTCGGCCAGAGCGCCAAGACCGGCGCGGTCTGCGAGGCGATCCGCAACGACGACGATCCGGCCGTGCAGACACGCGGCGCGATCGCCTGGTCGGTGAGGTGTCGGGGATGGACCGGCGATCTCGGTCATCTCTATCTCTACGCGCGCGCCTCCGACCCCGCGCTCGCCGACGGCGGCCTGTGGCGCACTGCGCTCGCGGACCGGGCCAAATGCGACGCCCCGGCGCCGCTGGCGCTCGGCGGGCTCGAAGGCGCCGTCGAGGCGCGCTGCGTGACTGTGAAGGGCGGCTCGCCCTATGTCGCCTACGCCAGCCCTTCCCACGCGGCGGCGGCCGACGGCTTTGCCGCCCTGGCCGATATACTTCAGTCGGGCCTAAGGGTCGTCGCCGGTGCGGCGCCGCCGCCGAAGCTGGCCACCGACATGCAGGCTGCCGCCGTCGGCGCCGCGGGTGGTTCAGACATGAGTCTTACCGACGCGACCGACGCGGCGCTCGGCCCCACCGACCGCGGCAAGGAATTCGCCTACACCCAGAACCAGGCCTGGCGGTTCGCCAGCGCCGAGCAGAACTGGCGTCCGCTGGCCCTGGCCGACACCGCCAGCGGTTCCGATCAGGCGGAGTCCTCGCTCAATTGGGCCCTGGCCTATTCCAATCTCGGACGGTTCGATCAGGCCGCGAAGCTGTTCGCCCAGGCAGATGACCAGCTGAAGCGACTGGACGATCCCTATCTCGCCTCGCTGGCGTTCAACTACCGCGGCCTCGACGCCCTCAACCGCCGCGACTTCAAGGCGGCGATCGGCTTTGCCGAGCAAGGGCTGGAAGCGCGACGTCACCTGCGTTCGGTCTCGGAGACCGCCCAGACCATCACGGTTTCCGGCGGCGCCGGCGGGGTCGTCATCGGACCTGTCTTGGCCGACGCGCTCAACCGGCGCGAGCGGACTGGCGAATTCGCGTCAGGCAATCTCACCGCCGATGAGCGCCTGCGCATTCCTGACGCCCAGTCGCAACTGATCATCGGCTCGGCCAAGGCCGAGCTCGGCGATGCGGCCGGCGCCCGCGAGGCGCTGGATCAGGCGGAGAAGGACGTCTCCAACCCCGGTGTGCTCAACTCCGTCGTCTGGCTGCGCGCCCAGGTCGAGGCCGAACTGGCGCGCCAGGAGCTGCAGGCCGGCCAGATCGCGCCGGCCAAGGCGCGCCTCGCCGCCGCTCTGGTGGCGCTGCATCACGGCGCTGACTCCGCCTACCTCGTCGGCTCGCCGGTGGAGGCCTACCTGCTGTTTCAGCTTGGCCGGGTGGAAGCGGCGGCCGGCGAGTCAGACCAGGCCCTGGCCGACTACGACCACGGCTTCCGCCTGTTCCGCCAGGCGCGCGGGTCGCTGGGCGCCTCCGCCGACGCCGCCCAGGTCTATTTCGACTTGCTGCTGACCAAACGCGGGAGCGACCCCACTCAGGCGCGCGCCTACGACGAGCGCTTCTTCGAGGCGACCCAGAGCATCGTCAGCGAGAGCACGGCGAGCACCGTCGCCAACCTCGCCAGGCGGATCGGGGCCGGCGGCGGCTCGGCCGCAGGCGTGGCTCGGGCGCTGGAGGACACGCGGCGGCTGATTGCTGTCAAGCAGGCGGCGCTGAGCGATCTGGCTGGCCAACCGGCCGGAGCCCAGACGAGCGCAGCGCGGGCATCTACCGAAGCGGACCTGAAATCGCTGAACGATCAGGCGGTCGCCCTCGAGGGGCAGCTGCTGACCAGCGATCCGCGCTACGGCGAACTGGAATTCACCACCGTGACGCTCGACGAACTCCAGAAGGCTCTCCGGCCGGGCGAGGCCTACGTCAAGATCGTCCTCTTGGGCGAAAAGAGCTTCGGTCTGGTGGTTACGCCCGACAAGGTGCGGCCCTATGCGATCGACCTCACGCGGACCAGCGCGGCCGAAACCGTCCAGTTGCTCCGCAAACCTTTCGACGGCGCCTCGCTGACGCGGTTCGACGTCCAAGGCGCTCACCAGCTCTACGAAACCCTGCTCGGGCCGGCAGCCGCCGAACTCGCCGGCGTCAGCCACCTGATCTATGATCCCGACGGAGCGCTCATCAGCTTGCCGGTGGCGACCCTGGTGGCCGACCAGCAGAGCGTCGACCTGATGGCCTCGCGGCTGGCGGCGATCAAGGCCAAGGGCCGGGGCTTCCTCTCCTACGCCGGCGTCAACTGGCTGGGCCGTAATGTCGACACCTCACTCGTGGTGTCCGCCCCGAGCTTCATGGAGTCGCGCGGGTTCAAGGCCTCGTCGGCGGGAAGTCCGTTCCTCGGTTTCGGCGATGCGATCATCGGCTCGGCCGACGATCCGCGGCTATTCGCGGCGGTGACGGGGCGGCGCGGCGGAGAGGTCGACTTCTGCCAGGACCAGCGCCACCGCATGGCGGGCCTGCGGCGACTGACCGAGACGGCCGATGAAGTGCGCACAGTCGGCGGCGCGCTGGACGCGCCGAGCAGCGATGAGGTTCTGGGCGCCGACTTCACCGACGTGTCGGTCGAGTCGCGCAAGGATCTGGATCAATTCAGGGTGCTCTATTTCGCCACGCACGGCCTCCTGCCGCGGCCCGGCTGGTGCCTGCCCGAGCCGGCCCTCGTCACCTCGCTTGGATCCGGCGACAGCGACGCCCTGCTGACGGCGAGTTCGATCCTTAATCTCAAGCTCGACGCCGACCTTGTGGTGCTTTCGGCCTGCAACACCGGCGGCGGCGCGTTTGCTGGCGGGACCGGCCCGATGGACGACGGCGACGCCCTCGGCGGCCTAACGCGCGCCTTCATCTACGCCGGCAGCCGGGGTCTGATCGTCTCGCACTGGGAGGTCGATTCGGCCTCCACCCTGGCGCTGATGACCGGCATGTTCACGGTCGCGAAGCCGGGCGAGTCCGTCGGCGAGGCCGAGGCGCTGAGGCGATCCGAGTTGCGCCTGATGGATTCGGACGACCACTCCCATCCCTACTACTGGGCGGCTTTCACCGTCGTCGGCGACGGCGCACGGCCGATGCCCGCCCGAGGCGGCGCCGGGGTCTGACACTCGCTTCGGAGGGCGCCGGCATGTTCGCTGTCACCTTCGACAACCCGTGGATCGCCGCGGTCGAGGCCGCGCGAAGGCGCGTGCCAGCCTTGGCCGCCGTGCTGCTCGCCGCCGCCTGGGTCGCCTTGACGCTGGCCGTCGCACGCCTGACCGCGCCGGCCGTGTGGGCTGCTGCGGCTGACGTCGCGCCGGCGCTCGGGACGCATTGGGCGATGATTGCCGCCCGGTCGGTGCGCAACGCCGCGATCTTCACCTCGCTTTTGTTGTTCGCCCTGGCGGCGGCGCGGTTCGAGGGGCGCTCGGCATGGTTAGCCGGTTGGCGTCCGCCCGCGGCGACGTTCTGGGGCGCGTCCCTGGGCGCCTGCGGCCTGCTCTCGAGCGTGGCCATCGCCACGCTCGCCGGCGCCGTGGCGCGCGGCACAGCCACGCCGCTGTCGCTCGCAAGTATCGCTCTCGGCTTCTTCGGCTTCGCATTCCAGACGGCGACGGAGGAGGTGTACTTCCGCGGTTGGCTGCAGCCGCTGTGTTGCGCTCGCTGGGGCCCGTGGCTCGGCGTGGCAGCGACGGCCGTCCTGTTCGCGCTCCTTCACCTGGTCTCCGGAACGCGCAGTCCGACGGCCGTCGCCTCGCTGGTCCTCGGCGGCTTGATGTTTGGCCTGCTGGCCCTGCGCAGCGGGGGTCTCTGGGCCCCGTGGGCGGCGCACTTCACCTGGAACTGGCTGGAGTCCGGGGGCCTCGGGCTGGACCCCAATCCGGCCTCTCCCGGCTCGATCATCAGCCTCACACTGAAAGGGTCAGCCCTGTGGAGCGGCGGCCCCGAGGGCATGAACGGCAGCCTGGCGACGGTCATCGTGCTGGCCTTGATCGTGGCCTCGCTCGTATGGGCGCGCGCAGTCAACCGCTCGGTCAGCGAAGTGGCGTCTCGGCAGGCCAGATCAGGAACTTGACCCAATGGCGAATGTGGCCACCCTTCCGGCGGCCCCAACCGCACCAGGACCCTCGATGAGCGCGGACGCCGAGCAGCCGATTGATAGTGGTCCGTCGGATACGCCGGTCCCGGCCATCCAGGCACAGGACGGCGGCCCAAGAAGACCGCACATCTGTGTGGCGACGCCGTGTTACGGCTACCAAGTGTTTCAAAATTACCTGATTGGCATGATCGAGCTTACATCTGCGGTCAGCAAGTCGGGCGAATTCGAGATAAGTTTCATCATAAGAGGTGGCGATAGTTTGATAACGCGTTGCAGGAATTCGATGGTTGCCGAATTTCTATCCGACCCTGCGTATACTCATCTGTTCTGGATTGACGGTGATATCGGGTTTCAACCTGACGCTGTCTTCAGATTGCTCCGCAGCGATTATGAGGTGGCGTGCGGAATC
>JBEKQJ010000113.1:0-9273 GCA_049519835.1 Caulobacteraceae bacterium
CGAGGCCTGGAAGGGGGTTATCAAGATCGGCCGCACCCACACCCAGGATGCCACGCCGCTGACCCTCGGTCAGGAGTTCGGCGGCTACGCCCAGCAGGTGGCCAATGGCATCGGCCGCATCGAACAGACCTTGCCGCGGCTGATGGAGCTGGCCCAGGGCGGTACGGCCGTTGGCACCGGCCTCAACGCGCCGGTCGGCTTCGCCGAGAAGGTGGCGGCCAAGATCGCCGACATCACTGGCCTTCCCTTCACCTCGGCCCCCAACAAGTTCGAAGCCCTGGCGGCGCACGACGCCATGGTGTTCAGCCACGGAGCAATCAACACCGTCGCCGCCAGCCTGTTCAAGATCGCCAACGATATCCGCTTCCTGGGCAGCGGGCCGCGTTCGGGGCTCGGCGAACTGGCCCTTCCGGAAAACGAGCCGGGTTCCTCGATCATGCCGGGTAAGGTTAACCCAACGCAGTGTGAGGCCCTGACCATGGTCTGCGTTCAGGTGTTCGGCAATCAGTCGAGCCTGACCTTCGCGGGCGCGTCGGGCCACTTCGAGCTCAACGTCTTCAACCCGGTGATGGCCTACAACTTCCTGCAGAGCGTGCGCCTGCTGGCCGACGCGGCCGAGAGCTTCACCGAGCACTGCGTGGTCGGCATCGAACCGCGGCTCGACAACATCGCCGCCGGCCTCAGCCGCTCGCTGATGCTGGTGACGGCGCTGGCGCCGCACATCGGCTACGACGCCTCCGCCAAGATCGCCAAGACGGCGCATAAGAACGGAACCACCCTGCGCGAGGAAGCGGTCGGCGGCGGCTATGTCACCGAAGCGCAGTTCGACGCGTGGGTGCGGCCGGAGAAGATGATTTCACCCGGCTGAACACGCTCAAGCTCGGTCGTTGACCCTGCGCGACAAGCGCGCGCAGGATGAGGCGCCCAATATCGGGCCTGAGGGAGGGGGAAGCTGCCCAGTCGCCGGCCTAGTCGGGGCGGGGCGTTGACAGGCGCAGCAGTTGGGCTGGTCCTGGCGATGGCGACCGCTGCGCTAGCGGGGACGCCCACGAGCGTCCCAATCCAATCACCGACGCCAAGCCCGTCCACGCCCGCAGCGCCCACCGAGATCAAGCCGCTCAACCCTGTGCGGATCGTCGGCGGCGAGCCGGTCGACCCCGGCGAGTTTCCATACCAGATGGAAATCGCGCTCCGCGACACCATCCCGCCCCACTGGCTGCACGCCCGCAGCATGACCATCGCCAAGACGACGGTGAACGACCATGAGTGCGGGGCCGCCCTGATCGCCCCGGACTGGGTGCTGACCGCCAGGCATTGCTTCGAGATCGACCCGGGCGACCCCAAGCAGCTGGCGACCTATGTCGTCCGCGGCGGCGCGACGAAGCTCTCGGGGCCTGACAACATCTCGCCCGCGCCGGATCTGGTGCAGTTCGAGATCGAGCGGATCGTATTCGATCCAGATTTTCAGGGAGGGTCGAACTTCACCCCACCCCGCCACGACCTGGCGCTTGTCCATCTTGCCAGCCGTCCGCCGCTCGATCCGCCGGGCACGCCGCGGGAAAAGCGCCGGTTTGGGATCCTCGCCCTGCCGACGAGGCCCATGCCGAGAAACACGGCCTATGGCGGCTTGCTGGTCGCCTCAGGATGGGGCGCGACGGCGGCTGCGACAGCCGCTGACGAGGTGCGGTTCGAGGCCGTGCAGCCGACCACCAACCAAGTCCTCCAGCCCATGTCACCCTATCTGGAGAAGGTGTCGCTCTATCAGTACGGCGCCGCCGACTGCGCGAGGAGGATCGGCGCCCAGGCAGCCTTGGCGGCGAGAGCGATGAACACCGGCGCCCCGCCGCCGTTCCGTCTCGACAACACGCTGATGTGCGCAGGCGCGCGCGACGATTCGGGCGCGCCGGCATCCACTTGCCAGGGCGACAGCGGCGGTCCGATCGTTAAACCCTACGGCGGACGCAACGGCGACACGCCGGAACTGGTGGCCGTTGTGGGCTGGGCCGTGGGGTGCGCCGTCGCGCCCGGAGTCTACACCCGGGTTTACGAACACCTGGCCTGGATCAAGCGGACCATGAGAGCGGGCGCCCCACCCCAGATCGCCCGGCCGGGACGGTGACTTAGGTCGGACCGTTGTTGGATTGGTTGCCGTTGCTCGGCGAGGCGTCGGTGTTGGCGTCGGCGTTCATGGCGCTGTTGTCCGCCGCCATCGCCGAGTTGTCGGCGGAGGCGGTGTTGTTCGACGTGTTCGTCTGGTTGCAGGCGGCCAGTGACAAGGCCGCGAGCGCGGCCAGAGCGAGCGCCGCATGGCTGGACCGAAGGGTCATGGGTTATTCCCCGCGAAGGCGTTGTCGGCGGGCGAAGATCACCGGCCGCACAGTCAAGGTACGCGCCCGGAGAACGAATACAAGCTGGGTTTACGCCAGGCCCAACTTCCGTCGCAGGGCCGCGAGGCGCAGGTCCTGGCGCAGCGGATCGATCATCGAGTCGGTGTTCAGGAGGACGAGCCCGTCGTCGCGCGCCTTCACGGCAGCGTCGAGCGCGGCGAAGGCCCGCTCCGGTTGTCCCCATTGGGCGAAGACTTGAGCCTGTTCATATAAGACGACGTCATTGGGGTCTGCCACCAGCTCGTTGAACGCCGCTTCGGCCGCCGCCGTCTGGCCGGCGCGATGGAGCGTGATCGCCTGACCCATAAGCCGCAGATGGTCTACAGGTTCGGCGGCATATTCCATCTGGGCGCCCGTCAGATCGCCCTGCTGCATCAGGGCCTCGCCGATGTAGCCGTGGACGGCGTTGCGGCCGGGGCTGAGCGCCAGGGCCTGACGCAGCGCCGCAATCGCTTCCACCCAGCGGCGCGCCGCCAGGAGACCGCGGCCCAACACAGCGAAAGCGGCCGGGTTGAGCGGATCGAGCGTCGCCGCCCGCCGGACGGCTGGAAGGCCGGCGCCGAAGTCGCCGATCCAGCATTGAAACAGGCCGACGCGGTAGAGCACGCCGGCCTGGCCAGGGCCGGTGGCAAGCGCACGTGCGTAGGCGGCCCGCGCACCGGCGAAGTCGAGCAAGATATTGGCAAGGGCGTTGCCGAGGGTCGCCTGCGTCTCCGCGAGGTCGGGAGCCAGCGCCACGGCCTTGTGGGCCGCCGCCAGCGCCTGGGCCCCGGCCTGTTGCTGAGCGGCGGGGCCGCTGAATTCGTCGGCCAGAGTCAGCAGCACGCGCGCCCGCGCCGCGTGGGCGACGGCGAAGCCTGGGTCGGCGGCGACGGCAGCGTCGAACTGCGCCAAAGCCTGCCGGTAGACCGACTCGCCGCCGCCCTGTTGGAAGAGCCGCAGGCCCTCGAGGTAGGCGTCGTTGGCGACCGGCGCGCTCGTACCCGCCGCCTGGAGCCGCGCCACGTCGCGGCCAAGGAGCTTTACCTGCAGTTCGCCGGCCACGGCCTGGGCGATATTGGTCTGGGTGGCCAGGACGTCCCGGAGGTCGTGGTCGTAGTTCTTCGCCCAACGCTCGTAGCCGCTCGCCGGATCGATCAGCTCTGCGCTGATCCGGACGCGATCTCCGTCGCGCTGCACGCTGCCGTCGAGCAGTGTTGAGACGGAGAGTCGCCGAGCGATTTCGGCGGGGCCGGCCTTGCTGTCCTTGAAGCTGGCCGAGGAAATGCGGCCGGCGACCTGCAGCCCCGGAATAGAGGCCAGGGCGTCGATCAGCTCGCCCGTGAGGCCGTCGGAGAAGTAGTCCTGGGCCGGATCGGCGCTGAGGTTTGCGAAAGGCAGGACGGCGATGCTGTTGGCCGGCGCCGAGGCGGTTGTCGTGAGCCAGCCGCGGCCGAACCATATCCCCGCCGTGACCGCCGGAACCGCCACCGCTCCCGCCAGCAGCAGCCGCCGCGACGGCGACCGCGTCCGCTCGGCGAGTCCGGTGGCCCCGGCGATCGCCGCAGGTTCCGACCCCCCCAAAGATATCCTGTCCAGTGCCCTCAATAGGGACTGGAACGGGTCGGCTTCAGACCGACCGTCCCAGCTTTCGAACCCGATCGCCTGGTACTGGCGGAAGCCCAGCGGCGCTGCGGCATCGTCGAGGCGGATCGGGACCAGTCGGCGGCGGTCGCGCCCCACGGCGGCCTCGTCGCGCACCCAGTCGGAGTCCACTGAAGACCGCGACCAGACGACGATCACGGCCGCCGCATCGCGAAGCGCCGCCTCGATCTCGCGCGCGAAGGCCGCGCCGCCCTCGATGTGGTGGTCCCACCAGACCCGGCGGCCGGCGGCCTCCAGGGCGCCCACGATCGATCGCACGCGCTCGCGGTCAGGGCGCGCATAGCTGATGAAGACGTGGCCGTCCGGCCTTGGAGGTTCCTGATCCAGAGTCTGCCCGCCCCGCTGCGGACGTCAGCGGTGGTCCGCATTCGATCGCCTAACACGAATCGGCTGGATCGAGCGCGCCCTTCAGGCGCGGCAGGCAACCTCAACCGCGCCTGGCCGTTTCGAAGTCCGTGGGGGCAAAGGAGTCCCTGATGAGCCCCCTGAAACCCATCTTCGCCGCGGCCGGGCTTGCACTCGCCCTGGCTGGGTCGGCCGCAATCGCTCAGCCCTACTACGGGAGCGAAGCGCCGCCTCCCTATGAATACGGCCCTCCCGCAACCGTACGCGGAGTGACGGTCTACGCGCCCCGAATCGTTGGCCGCTCGGCGATCGGCGCGCCTATCGAAGTTCATAGCGAACACGTTGTCGTGCCCATTGCGGACCTGGACCTGAGCACTGACTGGGGCATGAACGCCCTTCGTTTCCGGATCCGACGCGCGGCCTCCGACGCTTGCCAGGACCTTGACGACCGCTATCCGGTGAGCGCGGATGACGGGCACGACTGTTACGGTCAGGCGGTGCGTCACGCCTTCACCGAAGTCGCCGATGAGACCGGCTACGCGCCTTAGCGAGTCTTGATCTAGGCCTTCTAAGCTCTGCGGCTGACCGCGAAGTCGGCCAGAGCTTCCAGCCCATCGCGCCAGTCGCTCGGCGGGAAGGCCGCCAGGGCCCCCTTTGCGCGGACGGCGTAGTCGGCCGCCAGCGCCAGAGTGGCGTCCAGAGCTCCAGCGCCGGCGATCAGTTCGCGGGCGCGCCGGAAGTCGTCTTCGGTTTGCTCGCGGCGGCCGACCGTGCGCTCGAAGAACGGCCGCTCGCGGGCCGGCAGGCGGGCGATGGCGAGTATCAATGGCAACGTGGCCTTGCCTTCACGAAAATCGTCGCCGGCATTTTTGCCAAGTGTCTCGGTGGCCCCGCCATAGTCTAAGGCGTCGTCAGCCAACTGGAAGGCGAGACCGAGGTTGAGGCCGAAGTCGCGCAGGGCATCCGAACGCGCCTCCGATACGCCGGCCGAGACGGCCCCCGCCTCGGCCGCCGCGGCGAAGAGCGCCGCGGTCTTGGCTGTAATTATCTCGAGATAGACCGCCTGGTCGAGGTGAAGGTCGTGGGCGCGGGTCAGCTGCAGCACTTCGCCTTCGGCAATGACGCGCGAGGCGCGGGCGAGAATCTCCAGCGCCCGCATAACGCCGGTCTCGACCATCAGCTCGAAGGCCCGGGCGAAAAGGAAATCCCCCACCAGGACGGCTTGTGGCGCGCCCCAGATCAGATGCGCGGCGGTGCGGCCGCGCCGCAGCTGCGAGGCGTCGACCACATCGTCGTGCAGCAGGGTGGCGGTGTGGATAAACTCCACCGCGGCGGCGAGCTTGAGGGCCGACTCGCCCCGCCCGCCAGCCAACCGCGAGGCGGCGACGGTGAGCAGCGGCCGAAGGCGCTTGCCGCCGGCATTGATAAGGTGATCGGCGAGGGCCGGGATCACCGCCACGGGGCTCTGCATGCGCGCAGCGATCAGGGCGTCGACACGGGCCATGTCCGGCGCGGCCAGCTCCACCAGCGCGTCGGCGGCGCTGGTCGGACGGTCGATGACGGCTCTGGCGGCGTCCAAGTGACGGAGCTCCTCGAATACAAGGGCCCCCGCGCCCTCCGTTGCGGCGCGACAATGCTGGCGCGATACAATCGGGTCAAGCCGGGCGAGGGAGAAGATGGCCGACGCTAACTCCGAGGCCAACCTCGACGCCATGATGGGCGGCGCCGTCAAACTGGTCCAGAGCGCCAAGGGCTATCGGGCCGGCATGGACGCCGCGCTCCTGGCCGCCGCCTGCGACGCCACCGGCGGCGAGATCGTGCTGGAGGCCGGCTGCGGCGCCGGCGCCGTACTGTTGATGGCGGCCGTGCGATCGCCCGAAGCCAAGTTCGTTGGTATCGAGCGCGACCCGGAGGCTCTTGCCTTGGCCGCGCAGAACGTGGCTTTGAATGAGCTGGCCAAGCGGATCGAGGTCGAGGCCGGCGACGTCGCGCGTCTCGCCGCCCGCGGCGACTACGATCTGGCGCTCGCCAATCCACCGTTCTTCGACGACGAGCGCGCGTTGCGCGGGCCGGCGCCCGAGCGGCGGGGGGCCTGGATCACGGCGGAGGGTCTCGAAGCCTGGACCGAGGCCCTCACCAAAGCGGTGCGCGAAGGCGGGCGGGTGATCGTCATCCACCGCGCCGACCGTCTGGCTGACTTGCTCGGCCTGCTCGGCCGGCGGTCGGGATCGTTTCAGATCCGTCCCATCCATCCATTCGCCGATGCGCCGGCCGGCCGCGTGATCGTCCGCGCAACGCGCGCCGGCAAGGCCCCGCTCAAGCTCCTGCCACCCCTGATCCTGCATCCCCGCAAAGGCGGCAAGCACACCGCAGAGGCCGAGGCGATCCTGCGGGGCGAAGCTCGGTTGAACTGGGCCTAGTTCTTCACTTGATCGACCAGCTTGTTCTTAGTGATCCAGGGCATCATGGCGCGCAGGCGGGCGCCGACCTCCTCGATCGGGTGTTCGGCGGCGCGGCGGCGGGTAGCCTTGAACGAGGCCGAGCCGGTCATGTTCTCAGCCATGAAGTCGCGCACGAAGCGGCCGGACTGAATGTCGCCGAGGATGCGCTTCATCTCGGCCTTGGTTTCAGCCGTGACCACCCGCGGGCCGGAGACGTACTCGCCGTATTCGGCCGTGTTGCTGATCGAGTAGTTCATGTTGGCGATGCCACCTTCGTAAATCAGGTCGACAATCAGCTTCACTTCGTGCAGGCACTCAAAATAGGCCATCTCCGGGGCGTAGCCGGCCTCGACGAGGGTCTCGAAACCGGCCCGGATAAGCTCGACCAGGCCGCCGCAGAGCACCGCCTGCTCGCCGAAGAGGTCGGTCTCGCATTCCTCACGGAATGTGGTCTCGATGACTCCCGAGCGGCCGCCGCCGATCGCCGAGGCGTAGGCCAGGCCAAGATCGAGCGCATTGCCGGTGGCGTCCTGGGCCACGGCAATCAGGCAGGGGACGCCGCCGCCCTTCAAATATTCGCCCCTCACCGTGTGGCCGGGGCCCTTGGGCGCGACCATCAGCACGTCGAGCGTCTTCTTGGCCTCGATCAGGCCGAAGTGGACGTTGAGGCCATGGGCGAAGAGCAGAGCGGCGCCGTCGCGGATGTGGGGCGCGATTTCATCCTGATAGATGGCGCGCTGGTGCTCGTCCGGGGCCAGGACCATGACCAGATCGGCCCAGGCGGCGGCTTCCGCCACGGTCTTGACCGCAAGGCCCTCGGCCTCGGCCTTCTTGGCGGAGGCGGAACCGGGCCGCAGCGCCACGGCGACTTGCTTCACCCCAGAGTCTCTCAGATTGAGCGCGTGGGCGTGACCCTGCGAGCCGTAGCCGACGATGGCGATCTTCTTGTCCAGCAGGCGGGCGAGGTCGGCGTCGCGATCATAGTAGACGCGCATGAATCTGTCTCCGGATGGCGCGGAACGGGTGCGCAAGAGCAAAAGCCGTTCGGGAAAGCCGCCCTCGATAGGATTTTTCGCGCGCGCGTCAAGCTATAGGCTTTGAGGGGCGATATCGTGATTTTCGTGGACAGATTGTTGATCGCCTGTCGCCGCGGGATGCGGCGAATCAGTATTGAGGTTACGATCTGAGATTCATGAGCGCCCAGCCCGCCATCACAGAAGCTGAGCACCCGGAGCGGGCCTATCTCGACCTGCTGGCCGAGATTCTCAGCGTCGGCGACCAGCGGGCTGACCGAACGGGCGTCGGCACGCTCGGCGTCTTCGGGCGGCAGATGCGCTTCGACCTGACGCAGGGTTTTCCCTTGCTGACCACCAAGAAGGTACATTTCAAGTCGATCGTGGTTGAGCTGGCCTGGTTCCTGCGCGGCGAGACCAACGTTCGCTGGCTGCAGGACCGCGGCTGCACGATCTGGGACGAGTGGGCCGACGCCGACGGCGAGCTGGGCCCCGTCTACGGCAAGCAATGGCGCTCCTGGGCCGCGCCAGACGGACGGGTGATCGACCAAATCGCGGCTGTGGTCGAGAGCCTGAAACGCAACCCTGAGAGCCGGCGGCACGTGGTCTCGGCCTGGAACCCGGCCGACGTCGAGTCCATGGCCCTTCCGCCCTGCCACTGCCTCTTCCAGTTCCACGTGGCGCGCGGGCGGCTGTCCTGCCAGCTCTATCAACGCTCGGCGGACATCTTCCTTGGCGTGCCGTTCAACATCGCCAGCTATGCGCTCTTGACCCACCTGATCGCCAAGGCGACGGGCCTGGAGGTCGGCGAGTTTGTCCATACGCTCGGCGACGCCCACCTCTACCTAAACCATGTCGAGCAGGCCCGAGAGCAGCTGGCGCGTGCGCCCTATGCCTTCCCGACCCTGCGCCTCGCGCCCGGCGCCAGACTCTTCGCCCTGGAAGGTGAGGACATCGCGCTCGAGGGTTACCGCGCCCATCCGCTGATTCGGGCGCCGATCGCGGTTTGAGCATCCTCCTGACCCTTGGGCCCGTGGCCCGCGGGACCAACGGCGTCATCGGTCGTGACGGCGGCCTGCCCTGGCGGCTCAAGTCAGATCTGGCGATCTTCCGCGAAATGACCATCGGCAAACCGGTGATCATGGGCCGCAAGACCTGGGACAGCCTGCCGAGGAAGCCCCTGCCCGGCCGGTCCAACATCGTGCTCTCCCGTGACGGCAGCTTCCAGCCGCCCGGCGCGGTGGTCTGCGAGGACTTCTCCGAAGCGGTGCAGATCGCCCGCGAACAGGCCGAGGACGCAGACGCGGCGGAGGTCTGCGTCATCGGCGGAGCGGCGTTGTTCGCCCTCGCCTTGCCGCGCGCGCGTCGGATCTATCTCACCGAGGTCGATGCGGCGCCCGAGGGTGACGTCCATTTTCCGGCCTTCGACGAGAGCGCCTGGAA
>JBEKQJ010000114.1:0-9189 GCA_049519835.1 Caulobacteraceae bacterium
GAATGCTGCCGGAGTTGCTCGCCGAGACCGTCCGGTCCGCGCCGCGGATCGCCCGCCGCGCCGGCGCGCGCCTGCTCGATCTGGTGCTGCCGCCGCGGGCGCTCGACGCCCGTGCCGACACCGTTCTCTCGGTCGGCCTGACCGCGGACGCCTGGACGCGCATCCACTTCCTCGAGGCTCCGGTGTGCGATGGCTGCGGCGCGCCATTCGACTATGAACTCGGACATGGGGTTCGCTGTCCGGCTTGTCTGGCCAAGCCTCACGCCTTCGACCGCGCCCGCGCCGCTTGCCTCTATGACGACGCCTCGCGCGACCTCATCCTCAAGCTCAAGCACGCCGATCGGACAGATCTCGCGCCGCTCTTCGCCCGCTGGATGTCGCGAGCGGCCGCTGACCTGCTGGCGGACGCCGACGCGGTGGTCCCCGTACCCATGCACCGCCTGCGCATGCTCTCGCGCCGCTATAATCAGGCCGCCGAGGTCGCTCGTCCTCTGGCCGCGGCGGCGGGCGTCGCCTATTGGCCGGACGCCCTTACCCGGCCCAGACGGACCGCCAGCCAGGCGGGCAAGTCCGCCACCGGCCGGCGACGCAACCTTTCCGGCGCGATCACAGCCGCCTCCGGTTGGCGCGGCCGCCTCTCCGGAGCGAAAGTCGTGATCGTCGATGACGTGCTCACCACCGGCGCCACGGCCGAGGCCTGCGCCCGCGCCCTGAAAGCCGCCGGCGCGGCCCGCGTCGATCTGGCCGTGATCGCCCGCGTGAAAGAAAGACGACAGCAGGCTATATGAGGCGGCGCGACCTATCACGAGACCCCATGGCCCACGTCACCATCTACACCCGTCCGTTCTGCGGCTATTGCGCCCGCGCTCTCTCGCTGCTGCGCGAGAAAGGCGCCGACGTCACAGAGATCGAAGCTGGCATGGACCCGGCGATGCGGCGTGAAATGGTCGAGCGCTCGGGCCGCAACACGTTTCCGCAGATCTTCATCGATGGGAAGCACGTCGGCGGCTGCGACGAGCTGGTGAAACTGGACCGCGAAGGCCAGCTCGACACCCTGCTGCAGGCGGCCTGATGGCGCTCGAGATCGCCCTCGTCCAGCTTCGTACGCCGGCGACCGCCGCCGCCGGACTCGCTCACGCCGCGCCCCTGGTGCGCCAGGCGGCCGCCGAGGGCGCGCGCCTGATCGTGACCCCGGAAGGGACCAACCTCCTGCAACGCAACCGCACAGCTCTGTTCGAGACCCTGCGGCCGATGGAGGACGACGCCTGCGTCGTCGGTCTGCGTGAGCTGGCGGCCGACCTGGGCGTCTGGGTGTTGATCGGCTCGGCCATGGTGCTGCGCCCAGACGGCAAGTGCGCCAACCGCTCGATCCTGGTCGATCCCAAGGGGGCGGTCGCCGCGATCTACGACAAGGTGCACCTGTTCGATGTCGATCTGGCGGGTGGCGAACGCTATCGGGAGTCCGCCAGCTTCGAACCCGGCGCGCAGGCGGTCGTCGCCGCGGTCGATGACGCCAAGCTCGGCCTGTCGGTCTGCTACGACATCCGCTTCGCGGCGCTCTACCGGGCCCTGGCCCAGGCCGGCGCCGAAATCCTGACCATTCCGGCGGCCTTCACCCAGCCCACCGGAGCGGCGCACTGGGAGACCCTGCTGCGGGCCAGAGCCATCGAGACCGGCGCCTTCGTCCTGGCGGCGGCGCAGGGTGGGCTTCATGAGGACGGCCGCGCCACCTGGGGCCACTCCATGGCCGTGGCCCCCTGGGGCGAGGTCATCGCGCTGGCCGATCACGATGCGCCCTGTGTGCTGAGAGTTTCTGTCGATCTGGCGGAAGTGGGCAAGGCGCGCGGCTCGATTCCCGCGCTTCGACATGACCGGGCGTTCGCCGCTCCATGATCCGCTATGCCCTCGCCTGCGAGGCCGGCCACGAATTCGAGGCCTGGTTCGGCGACTCTCATGATTATGACGACCAGGGCGCCCGCGGCTTGCTCACCTGCCCGGTGTGCGACTCCCGCGAGGTGCGAAAGCAGATCATGGCCCCGGCGGTGGCGCCTTCGCGGCGGTCGCCTGAGCGGCAGTCGATGATGATGGAGGCGATGGGCGCGCTGCGCGCCCACGTCGAGGAGACCTTCGACTACGTGGGGCCGAAGTTCGCGGCCGAGGCGCGGCGAATCCACGCCGGCGAGGCCGAGCGGCGCGGCGTCTACGGCGAGGCCTCGCCGGACGAGGTGCGAGCGCTGGTGGACGATGGTGTGCCCGTGGCGCCCCTGCCGCCGGCCGCGCCGCGCAAGTCGGAGGTCAACTAGAGCGCGTTCCGCGAAGGTGGACGCCGGTTTTCCGACAAGAACGCGCTCAACTAAATGATTCTAGAGCTGCGCGTCGCCGCCATCAGATAGTTGATGGCCGTGTCGGACGACCGTCGCCACACGCCCCCGATCGGATCGAGGACCAACCCCTCCAGCAACCCAGGCTCCAGGCCTGCGCGCTCCATCAGGCGGCGCAGTTCGTCTGGCGACAGGAACTTGCGCCAGTCATGGGCCCCGGCCGGGACCCAGCGCAGCACGTACTCGGCGGCGATCTTGCCGAGCGCCAGAGAGCGTAGCGTGCGATTGAGCGTCGAGACGATCATCATGCCGTCCGCCGCCAGCAGTTCGGCCAGGTCGGCGAGAAACGCCTCGGGGCCCTCCACGTGCTCGATCACTTCGAGGGCCAGAATGACATCGAAAGGCCCCTCGCCCGCGGCGACCAGCTGCTCGGCTGTCGCCGCCCGGTAGTCGATCGAGAGCCCGAGGTCTTCGGCGTGAGCGCGAGCTACAGCCAGGCTCTCGCCGGCGGCGTCTATGCCGGTCACCGAAAAACCCAGGCGCGTCATGGGCTCCGCAACCAGGCCGCCGCCGCAACCGACGTCCAGCAATCGCCGGCAGGCGAACGGGGCGCGCGCGCGCCGATCGGCGGCGAAGTGGTCGAGGCACACGTCGCGCACGAACGACAGGCGGGCCGGATTGAGCCGGTGAAGCGGGGCGAACTTGCCGTGCGGATCCCACCATTGCTCGGCCACGGCGGCGAAGCGCGCGACATCGGCCGGATCGACGCTCGAAGTCATGAGGTGGCTATAGCCTCGGGCCGTGTGCTTGTCGCTGGCCTGACGCGCCGCTAGAACGCGCCGCTTTGCGCGCGGAGGGCGGGTGTCCAGACTGGTCATGAAGTTCGGCGGCACCTCGGTGGCCGACCTCGAGCGCATCCGCCGCGTGGCCGCGCTGGTGGCCGGCGAGGCGCGCGCCGGGCGCAAGGTGGCCGTCGTCGTCTCCGCCATGGCCGGCAAGACCAACGAACTCGTCGCCTGGACCGACGGAGCCGGCGCCGCAGACCCGGACCTCGAGGCGTCCGACGACGAATACGACGCCGTTGTCGCCTCCGGCGAGCAGGTCACAGCTGGTCTGCTCGCGATGACGCTGCGGAACATGGGTTTCCGGGCCCGTTCCTGGCTCGGCTGGCAGGTGCCGATCATCACCGACGACGCCCACGGCAAGGCCCGTATCGAGGAAATTCCGGACAAGGCGCTCGGCGCCGCGATGGACAGCGGCGAGGTCGCCGTCATCGCCGGCTTCCAGGGCGTCACCCGCAGCGGCCGGCTGGCGACGCTGGGCCGTGGCGGCTCGGACACCACGGCGGTCGCCATCGCGGCGGCGGTCGACGCTTCGCGCTGCGACATCTACACCGACGTCGACGGCGTCTACACCACCGATCCGCGCATCGAAGCCAAGGCGAGGCGGCTGGAGCGCATCTCCTACGAGGAGATGCTGGAGATGGCTTCGCTCGGCGCCCGGGTGCTGCACACCCGCTCGGTGGAGATGGCCATGGCGCACGGCGTCCTGGTGCGCGTGCTGTCGAGCTTCGCCGAGCCCGGGAGTACGAACGGCCCGGTCGGCACCATAGTTTGCGACGAGGAGGACATCGTGGAAAAGCGCATCGTGAGCGGCGTGGCTTTCAGCCGCGACGAGGCCAAGATCAGCCTGTTCGGGCTGCCTGACCACCCGGGCGTCTCCTCTGAGATCTTCGGTCGGCTGGCCGACGCCAACGTCAACGTCGACATGATCGTCCAGAGCCACGCGCGTCACGAGGGCGCCGCCAACATGGAGTTCACGGTCGGCAAACGCGACGCCGCCCGGGCGGTGGAGATCGTGCGAACTGCTCAGGACGTGATCGGCTTCGACGACGTGGCCGTGAATGAGGACGTCGCCAAGGTGTCGGTGATCGGCGTCGGCATGCGCAGCCATGCCGGTGTCGCCAAGACGATGTTCGGCGCCCTGGCGGAGAAGGGCGTCAACATCCAGGTCATCTCAACCTCGGAGATCAAGATCAGCGTGCTGATCGACGCCGCTTACACCGAACTGGCCGTTCGCGCCCTGCACGCAGCCTACGGCCTCGACAAGCTCTGAGCCTGATCGCCGCAGGACTGTTCAACAGCCGGTGAAATCGCCACTCACGGTCTCGTTCCCCATCGGGCGCGAGAAAGTCTGCTATAGCCGCCCGGAAACGCCAGCCCCAGGGAGGGACCAGATGGCGCTTAGCGCCGGCCTCACCATGCGCGGACCCCGCAGCCTGCTTCGCCAGATTCGCGAAGCCATGGCGGGAGATACGCCGGCCCAGGCCAAGCTGGACATCGTGGTGCGCACGATCGCGCTCACCATGGTCGCCGAGGTGTGTTCGCTCTATCTGCGCCGCGCCTCCGGTGAGCTGGAGTTGTTCGCCACCGAGGGTCTCGACCCGGACGCCGTCCACATCACCCGGCTGAAACCCGGCGAGGGTCTGGTCGGCGAGATCATGCGTCTGGGACGGCCGCTCAACCTGTCTGACGCGCCCAGCCACCCGGCCTTTTCGTATCGGCCGGAGACGCGGGAGGATCCCTTCCACGCCTTCCTCGGCGTGCCGCTGCTGCGCGGCGGCCGGGCGATCGGCGTGCTGGTCGTGCAGAACCGCACCAGCCGGATCTACACCGAGGACGATGTCGAGGATCTGCAGATCATCGCCATGGTGATGGCGGAGACCGTGGCCGCCGGCGAGCTGCTTTCCCGCGACGAGCTCAAGGATGTCGAGATCGCCCCGCGCCGTCCGGAGCGGCTGAAGGGCGCCAAACTGGCCGATGGCCTGGCCTTCGGCGTGGCCGTGCTGCACGAGGCGCCCGTCGCGCCTGGCCGACTGCTGTCCGATGACAGCGCTGCTGAGGAGGAGCGGATCAAGGGCGCGATCGCCGGTCTGCAGGGCCAGATCGACGCCATGCTCGAGGGTCATGAGGGCATCCTTGGCGCGTCCTACGACGTTCTCGAGACCTACCGGATGCTGGCCCATAGCCGCAGCTGGAACCACTCGTTGGTCGACGCCGTCCACTCCGGCCTCACCGCCGAAGCGGCGGTGGAGCGGGTGCGATCGGAACATCGGGCCGGCCTCGGCCAGGCCCGCGACCCGTACCTGCGCGAGCGGGTGCACGACCTGGAAGACCTTAACGACCGGCTTTTGCGGCACCTGACCGGCGACGCCGGCCAGACCCGCGTCCTGCCCGACAACGCCATCCTGATCGCCCGCAACCTTGGGCCCGCCGACCTGCTCGAATACGATCGCACCAAGCTGCGTGGGCTGCTGCTCGAGGACGGCTCGCCAGCCAGCCACGCGGCGATCGTCGCACGCGCCCTCGACATTCCTTGCGTGGGCCGACTTCCCGGCCTGCGCGACAAGGTGAGCGAAGGCGACCCGGTGATCGTCGACGCCGAAACGGGCGAAGCCTATCTTCGGCCGCGTCTCGACGTGGTCAAGGCGATCCGGACCCGCATGGGCGCCAGGGCCGAGCGCCGCGCCGAGTTCGCCCGCCTGCGGGAAACGCCGGCCTTCACGCGCGACGGCGTCAAGATCGAACTATTGATGAACGCCGGCCTCGCGGTCGACCTCGAATTGCTCGCCGAAGCTGGCGCCGAGGGCATCGGCCTCTTCCGCACCGAGTTCCAGTTCATGGTGGCCGAGGATCTGCCCCGCTTCTCGGCCCAGGCCGACCTCTACGCCAAGGTATTGGACTCGGCTGATGGCCTGCCGGTCACTTTCCGCACGCTCGACCTCGGCGGCGACAAGGTGCTGCCCTATCTGAACGCCGAGCGGGAGGACAACCCGGCCCTGGGCTGGCGAGCGATCCGCATGGGCCTCGACCGCCCGGCGCTGCTGCGCATGCAGCTGCGCGCCCTGATAGCCGCCGCCGCCGGACGGCCGCTGCGAGTCATGTTCCCGCTGGTCGCCAGTGTCGAAGAATTCCGCGCCGCGCGCAGCCTCGTCGATCATGAAGCGGCGTGGGCCCAGCGGCGCGGCCGGCCCAGCCCCTCGCGGCTCAGCGTGGGGGCGATGATCGAGGCGCCGTCGCTGCTGTTCCACCTCGACGCACTGCTGCCGCTGACCGACTTCGTCTCGGTGGGAACCAACGACCTGATGCAGTACCTGTTCGCCGCCGACCGCGGCAATCCGCGCCTCGCCGATCGTTACGACCCGCTGTCGCCGCCAGCCCTGCGCGCGCTGAAGACCATCCAGGAGGCGTGCGAGCGCGCCGGCGCGCCGGTGTCGGTGTGCGGCGAGATGGCCGGCCGGCCGCTCGAGGCCTTCGCCTTGGTGGGATTGGGTTTCGAGCGGCTGAGCATGCCGCCCACCGGCATCGGCCCGGTCAAGCAGATGGTGCTTTCCTGCGACCGCGGGGCGGCCATGCGCGGCGTCGACAGCCTGCTCGGGAGCTCGGCCGGGACGGTCCGGTCCGAGATCGAGGCCTTGGCCCGAAAGCTTCATGTCGACGCGTGAAGCTCCAGTCGTTCCGTGCGCGTTGTAACCCCGTTCCTCGTCTGTTAGGGGCGGAGGGTCCAGCAAGGTGGCGCCGTGAGTCTGACCCCGCTTTCGACCGGTGAAAGCGAAGAGCGTGCAGCGTCTCACGACGGCATCGCTGCGCTGCGTCCGGCCAGCGTCACCCTTGATTCCGCCGGTCACGTAGGCGAGGCCTTGCGAGGGGCCCGCGAGCGGCTCGGCCTCGACGTCGACGACATCGCCCTGGCGACCAAGGTGCGGGCCAGCTACGTCGCGGCGCTGGAGGAGATGAACCTCGACGCCCTGCCGGCGGGACCGTTCGCCACCGGCTATGTAAAGGCCTACGCTCGAGCCCTCGGACTCGACCCTGATGTGGTCGCCGCGCGGTTCAAGGGCGAAACCCCCGAGCCGGACGTCGAACTGCGCTCGCCCCTCGGCCTGCGGTTCAAACGTTGGAGCCGTCTGCGCGGCCTGGCCGCCGCCGCGCTCGTCGTCGTGACGGGCTTCACAGCCTGGAATCTGCTGGTCCGCATCCGAAGTATCCCGGCGCGCACCCCAGCCGCGGCGCCCTCACTGGCTGCGCCGTCCAAGCCCGCCGCCGGGCCGGCGATCCTAGGCGCGCCTCTTCCGGCCCCGCCGGAAGCAACCACGCCGCCCCCCTACGAGACTCCCGGCCTTGCTGACGCCACCGCGCGGACGGGCCCGGACGCCGCCGCCGCCGTGACGGCCCGCATCGCGGCCGAGGCCGCGGCCGCACGCCCTGCCGATCCTATACCGTCGGGCGCGCCGTTCTCGCCGCACGGTGAGATCTTTGGGGCCGCGAAGGGGCCGATCGTGCTCCAGGCCTTGCGGCCGATGTCGCTTGTGGTGCGCAGCGGCGGCGCGATCCTCTTCGCCCGCCAGCTCGCCGCCGGCGAGGCCTGGCGCGCGCCGGACGCGGCCGGTTTGTCGGCCGACGTGGACGCACCCCGGGCGATCGAGGCTTATGTCGGCGGCAAGGCGGCTGGCCTGCTTGCGCCCGGCCTGACGCCGCTGTCGACCCTCAAGTCGCCCCAGCCTCCGAGCAAGACAACCTCCAACTGACACTTGGGGTCGGCGACGTTCGGCTCTATGTTGCGGGACGTCATGAGCCAAGATCACACCCGCCTGCGCCCCTGGCGCCACATCGACCGCCGCAAGTCGCGCCAGATTCACGTCGGTCCGGTGCCGATCGGCGGCGACGCCCCGATCGCCGTGCAGTCGATGACCAACACCGTCACCGGCGACGCCAAGGCGACCATCGAGCAGATCCGCCAGCTGGAGGAGGCCGGCGCCGACATCGTCCGCGTCTCCTGTCCGGACGAGGACGCCACCGCCGCCTTCAAGACCATCGCCAAGGCGGCGAACGTGCCCCTGGTGGCCGACATCCACTTCCACTACCGCCGCGGGATCGAGGCGGCCCAGGCGGGCGCGGCCTGCCTGCGCATCAACCCCGGCAACATCGGCTCGGCCGCACGCGTCAAAGAGGTCATCCAGGCCGCCCGTGATCATGGATGCTCCATGCGCATCGGCGTCAACGCCGGCTCCCTGGAGCGCGAACTTTTGGAACGCTATGGCGAGCCTTGCCCCGAGGCGATGGTCGAGAGCGCGCTCAACCACGCCAAGATCCTGCAGGACCACGATTTCCACGAGTTCAAAATCAGCGTGAAGGCGTCGGACGTGTTCATGACCGTCGCCGCCTATCAGATGCTGGCCGAGGCGGTGGACTGCCCGCTGCATCTCGGCGTCACCGAGGCCGGCGCGCTACGCTCGGGCACCATCAAGTCGTCGATCGGCATGGGCTCGCTGCTGTGGGCCGGCATCGGCGACACCATTCGGGTCTCGCTCGCCGCCGATCCAGTGGAGGAAATCCGCGCCGGCTTCGACATCCTCAAGAGCCTTGGCCTGCGCCACCGCGGGGTCAACATCATCGCCTGCCCCTCGTGCGCACGGCAGGGCTTCAACGTCATCGACACAGTCACCAAGCTCGAGGAGCGCCTGGCTCACGTCTCCGCGCCAATGAGCCTTTCGATCATCGGCTGCGTGGTCAACGGACCGGGCGAAGCCCTGATGACCGATCTCGGCTTCACCGGTGGTGGCAAGGGCGCCGGCATGGTCTACGTGGCCGGCAAGGCCGACCACAAACTGGACAACGACAAGATGATCGACCACATCGTCGAGCTGGTCGAGGCGAGGGCGGCTCAGATTGAGGCGGAGAGCGCGCTTCTGGTCGCCGCCGAATAATCTACCCGCCGGCCCTCATCAAAGAAACTTTAAGGGAGACGCACATGTCCGCCGATGGCGCCTGGAAGACCTCCGTCAACTCGCCGATGGGCGTTCAGGAGG
>JBEKQJ010000115.1:0-9108 GCA_049519835.1 Caulobacteraceae bacterium
GGGCCGGCGAGCGAGATGATCGCCCGCTGCCAGAGTGGCTTGAAGGGCAGGTATTTCAGCTCTGCTCCCGGCCCCTCGCCGGCCTGGATGGTGGCCCGCATGGCTTCGAGATTGTCGTAGTCGGGCACGCTGGCGACGTTTTCGTCGAGGGCGAAGCGCACGTATCCGCCGAGCGGCGCCGCGCCGATTCGCCACTCCACGCCGGTCCGGTCGCGCCACGCGAAGAGGGTCGGGCCAAAGCCGATCGAGAACCGCTCGATGGCAACACCGCACGCCCGACCGGCCAGGAAATGTCCCAGTTCGTGAACGGTCACGATGACGGTGATGACCGCCAGAAGCGGGATCACCAGCAGCGCCGCGCTCTGCAGGAATGCAATCATGGGAACGCTGGCTCCTCCGGAATGCTTCGCATGCCTTAGAAACGCGACAGGACTTGGGCGGCCACGCGTCTGGCCGCGCCGTCGATCATCTGCGCCCACTCGACGGCGTCGTCATTGGCGCAGGCCCCTAGGTCGCCCGCGCCGTTCATCCGGGTCAAGGTTTCTTCGACCGTTGCGGCTATATCGAGAAAGCCGATGCCGCCCTCAAGGAAGGCCCCCACGGCGATCTCGTTGGCTGCATTCATCGCCGCCGGCGCGCCGCCGCCTGTCGCCAGCGCCTGGCGCGCAATAGCGAGAGCCGGGAACCGCTCCTCGTCTGGGGCTTCGAATGTGAGCGAGCCGACGGCCGCTAGATCAAGCCCTGGCGCGTTCCAATCCACTCTCTCGGGCCATGCCCAGGCGCAGGCGATCGGCGCGCGCATGTCAGGCGGGCCGAGTTGGGCGAGGGTCGAGCCGTCGGCATATTCCACCAGACTGTGGATAACCGACTGAGGATGGATGACCACTGTCACCTTCTCCGGAGGCATGTCGAAGAGGTAGGCCGCCTCAATCGTCTCGAGGCCCTTGTTCATCATCGTCGCCGAATCGACCGAGATCTTGGCACCCATGCTCCAATTGGGATGCGCCACTGCTTGTTCTCGGCTGGCGCCTCGCATGGCTTCGCGCGTCCAGCACCGGAAAGGGCCGCCCGACGCGGTCAGGATTAGCCGGCGCACGGCCTCCGCCTGCGAGCGATCGAACACCTGAAAGATGGCGGAGTGTTCGGAATCCACTGGCACGATCATGCCGCCCGCCTCGCGGGCGATCGCCAGCAGGATCGGTCCGGCGCACACCAGGCTCTCCTTGTTGGCGAGGCCGATGGTCGAGCCGGCCCTCGCGGCCGCAAGGGTCGGCGCGAGGCCCGCGGCTCCGACTATGGCCGACATCACCCAGTCCGCCCCTTGGGCGGCCGCCGCTACGATCGAGTCGGCGCCTGCAGCCGCCGCAACGCCCGAACCTTTTAAGCGCGCCTTGAGTTCATCCAGCTTTCGCTCGTCCTCGATGATCGCCAGTTTGGGCCGCCATCTGAGCGCCTGTTCGGCCAAACCGGCGACATTACGGCCGGCCGTCAGCGCGAGAATTTCGACATCCGCGTTTGCGCGCTCGAGCAAGTCGAGCGTCGAGACTCCGACGGAACCGGTAGATCCCAGGATGACGGCCGTTCGGTGGGCCATCAATGCGCCCAGCCAAGGCGCACGACGAGGCGCGCCAGCGCGAAGACCATTACCGCGAACATCAAGCCGTCGACCCGGTCGAGCAGACCTCCGTGTCCGGGGATCAGGTCGCCGGAATCCTTGACCCCGAAGCGACGTTTCAACATCGACTCCCAGAGATCACCGGCCATGGTCGCCAACCCTCCCGCCAGACCGATAAGCGCCGCGCCCGCAAGCGACAGCCGCATGAAAACCGCCGCCACGCCCACGGAGGCGACCGCCGCCGCCAGCAGTCCGCCGAAGAACCCGGACCAGGTTTTGTTCGGCGAAAATCGAGGCCAAAGTTTGGGGCCCTTGAATAAATTTCCGACCGCGAAGGCGCCGATGTCCGCCGCCCAAGTGGTCGCCAGCAGCATCAGGGTCCAGCCCGCGCCCTGCAGCGACTGCCTCAGCCAGATGAGGACGAGGCCCGCCGGCGCGATGTAAAGCACGCCGTAGGCGCCGTGTGTGGCCGGAGCTCCTGAGCCACGCGCCAAAAGCGCCGCCGCGCCCGCGCCAAGCGCCATCGCCAACCAAGCCTGCCAGTACAACCCCAGGAAGGCCAGTAGCACCACGCCAACCACGGCGGCCGCCGTGGCGATGCCCACCGGAACGGCTCGCGTCGGCGTCGCCATGCGCGCCCACTCGAGCGACAGCAAGACGCCGCCGCCGGCCACGAGGAAGAAGAACGGCAGTCTCCACCAAACCCCCGCGCCGTCGAACGCCCAAACCGCCCAGAGAGCGCCGGCGGCCAGAACCAGGCCCGAGGCGACCCTCAATCCGAGATTGGTCCAGTCGAAGCCCCTATCCCGTGGCAAGGACGTCATCGATCGCGACCCGACCGTAGCGCCGCTCCCGCGATTTGAATTCCGCGACGGCGGCCTTGAGGTGCTCGGGGCCATAGTCGGGCCAATACACGTCCTGGAACACGAGCTCCGCGTACGCGGCCTCCCATAGCAGGAAGTTGGAGATGCGGCGCTCGCCGCTGGTGCGCACGATGACGTCTGGCGGCGACACACCGGCCGTCGAGAGCCATCCCTCGAAGGCGGCTTCGTCCAGATCCAGCGGGTTCGCGTGGCCATCCTTGACGGCCTGGGCGAACTTGCGCGCGGCGTCGACAATGTCGGCGCGGCCGCCATAGTTGAACGCAACCTGGAGGTAGAACCGGCGATTGTGGCTTGTCCGCGCCTCTGCCGTTTCGACAACGCGCAGGATGTCGGGTTCGAGTCCGGCGCGCCGCCCGACGATCCGCACGTTGACGCCTTCGCGCTCCAGCCGATCGATGTCAGCCTCGAAATAGCTGCGGACGAGCCCCATCAGCTCGGATACTTCGTACCGCGGTCGCCCCCAGTTCTCCGTGGAGAAGCCGAACACCGTCAGGCGTTCGATATCGCAATCGACGGCGCCTTCGACGGTGCGCCTTAGCGCCGCGACGCCCGCGCGATGACCGAGGGTGCGCGGCAAGCCACGCTGCCGGGCCCAGCGGCCGTTTCCGTCCATGATGATGGCCACGTGCAGGCGATCGGCCGCAGGCGCGCCGTTGACGGGCGTCAATTCCGGTCCCTCGCTCATCTGGCCGCGCACCGCAGGATCAGACCTGCATGATCTCTTGTTCCTTGGTTTTCAAGCTCTCGTCCACGCGCTTGATCGCCTCGTCGGTGAGCTTTTGCACGTCGTGATCGAGGCGGCGATGTTCGTCCTGGCTGATGACCGCTTCCTTCTCGGCCCGCTTGAGGTCGTCCATGGCGTCACGCCGGATGTTGCGCACGGCCACCCGCTGCTGTTCAGCGTACTTTCCGGCCAGCTTGACGAGGTCGCGTCGCCGCTCTTCGGTCAGCGGCGGGATGGGGATGCGGAGGTTCTGCCCTTCCACCACCGGATTGAGTCCAAGACCGGAGTTGCGGATCGCCTTCTCCACCGAGACCACGACAGCACGGTCCCAGACGCTAACGTTGATTGAACGAGCCTCCGGCACGGAGACCGCACCCACCTGGCTGATCGGCACTCGCGAGCCGTAGGCCTCCACTTGCACCTGGTCGAGCAAGCTGGCCGATGCGCGACCGGTGCGCAGCGTGGCGAACTCTTCCTTCAGAGCGGCCACGGCCTTGTCCATTCGGCCGCGATATTTTCCGAGTTCGGGCTTTTCGATGGTCGCCATGACCTCACCTCTTAGGCCGCCTCGCGCGGCTCCGTTATGGTCGTATGCACCCCCTCGCCCCTTACCACCTTGAGCAGGTTGCCGCGCTCGCGGATCGAGAAGACGACGATGGGAATGTCGTTGTCGCGCATTAGGGCGATCGCCGAGGCGTCCATGACCTTGAGATTTCGCGACAGAACTTCGCTGTAGCCCAAGCGATCAAACCGCTGAGCGGAAGGGTCTTTCTTGGGATCGGCCGTGTAGACGCCGTCCACGCTCGTTCCCTTGAGCAGGGCGTCGCAACCCATCTCCGCGGCCCGCAGAGCCGCGGGTGTGTCGGTCGTGAAAAACGGCGCGCCGAGACCGGCGGCGAAGATAACCACCCGCCCCTTCTCGAGGTGCCGCAGGGCGCGACGGCGGATGTAGGGCTCGCAAACGGCGTCCATCGGAATTGCCGACTGCACCCGGGTGTTGACGCCCACCCTTTCGAGCGCGCTCTGCATCGCCAGCGCGTTCATCACCGTCGCCAGCATGCCCATGTAGTCTGCGCTGGCCCGCTCCATACCGCGACCGGCCATGGAGACGCCTCGAAAGATGTTTCCGCCACCGATCACTAGGCAAAGCTCGACGCCCTCAGCCACGACAGAGGCGATGTCCTCAGCCACGGCGTCGAGCGTCGGCATGTCGATGCCAAATGGGGCGTCGCCCATCAGCACCTCGCCCGAGACCTTCAGAAGAATGCGGCGGAAGGGACGCATGGGTGTGGCTACGGCTCCCGACTCACGGCGTGTTTAGGTCAGCGGGCGGAAGGCATAGGCCAGGGCCGCGCGCGACGGAAGCCGTCAGACTCCCGCGAGCGCGGCCACCTCGCCAGCAAAATCGCCAGCCTCGCCCTTATCCACGCCCTCGCCCAGCGCCAACCGGGCAAAGCCTCTAATCGCCGCTGGCGCGCCGGAAGCCTTGGCGGCGGCGTCCGCCAGCTGCTCGATCGTCTGGTCGGGGTCGCGGACATAGGCCTGCTTGAGAAGCACGGCTTCCTCGTAGAATTTGCGCAACCGTCCCTCGACCATCTTCTCGGCCACCTGCAGCGGCTTGCCGGAAGCCACGGCCTGTTCAGTGAAGATCGCCCGCTCGCGTGCCACCGCAGCCGGGTCGAGATCGTCGACCGACAGCGACAGGGGCGCCGCGGCGGCCACGTGCAGCGCGACATTGCGGCCCAACTCCTTGAGCTTCGCCTGGTCACCTTCGCCTTCAACGGCCACCAGCACGCCGATACGACCAAGATCGGGCGCTCCACCCACGGCGCCGTGGAGGTAGGCCCCCACGGCCCCGTTCGGGACCAAGAAGCGGGCGGAACGCCGCAGAACCATGTTCTCGCCGATGGTGGCCACGAGATGGGTCACCGCCTCGCCGACGGTCTGACCGTCGGCGAGTTTGGCGTCGCGCAGGGCATCGACTCCGCCGTCGACGTCGAGGGCGGCGACGGCGATCTGGCGGGCCATGGTCTGGAAGCCCTCGTTGCGGGCCACAAAGTCTGTCTCGGCGTTGAGCTCGATGAGCGCGCCGGTCATACCGGTCCCGTCTTCGCGGACGGCCAGCGCCACGACGCCCTCGGCGGCGACGCGGTCGGCCTTCTTGGCGGCTTTTGCCAGACCCTTGGCGCGCAGCCAGTCGACAGCCGCTTCCATATCGCCCCCCGTCTCCTGGAGGGCCTTCTTGCAATCCATCATGCCGACGCCGGACTTTTCGCGCAGCGCCATGACCAGGGCGGCGGTGATCTCGGCCATGATAATCTCCTGTTCTTCAAATATCAGCATCGGGCTGCCGATTCGCGTCGGCGCCCGGTCGTGGCTAGCAGAACGCGATGACGCGCCCGCGACGTCAGGCCTCTGTGGCTGCCTCGGCGTCGGCGACAACCTCTTCGGCGGCCGGTTCCGACTCCACGGCCTGCGGCTCCGAAACCTCAGCCACCGGCTCGGGTTCATCAGCCACCGCTTCCGGCGCCGCAGCCGCCGGCTCAGGCTCTTCGGCGCGGGCCAAGGCCGGCTCGACCGGATTCTCGGCCGCGCCGAGGTCGACGCCCATGGCCGCCTGGCCTTCGGTCAACCCGTCGAGAATGGCGTCGGCCATCAGGTCGCAATAGAGCTGCAGGGCGCGGGCGGCGTCATCGTTGCCCGGCACCGGATAGGTGATGCCCTGCGGATCGCTGTTGGTGTCCAGGATGGCGATCACCGGGATGTTCAGCTTGCGCGCTTCCTGGATCGCGATCGCCTCCTTGTTGGTGTCGATCACGAACATGAGGTCGGGGATGCCGCCCATGTCCTTGATGCCGCCCAGCGAAAGCTCGAGCTTTTCGCGTTCGCGGGTGAGCTGCAGCAGCTCCTTCTTCGGCCGGCCGCCGGCGTCGCCGCCATCGAGCACGGCTTCCAACTCCCGCAACCGTGCGATCGACGCCGAGATGGTCCGCCAATTGGTCAGGGTGCCGCCCAGCCAGCGGTGATTCACGTAGTACTGTGCGCAACGCTTGGCCGACGCCGCCACCGGGTCGGAAGCCTGCCGCTTGGTGCCGACGAACAGCACGCGGCCGCCGGCCGCCGCCACGTCGCGGGCTTTGACCAGCGCCTGGTGCAGCAGCGGCATGGACTGCGAAAGGTCGATGATGTGGATATTGGAGCGCGCGCCAAAGATGTAGCGCTCCATCCTGGGGTTCCAGCGGTGGGTCTGGTGGCCGAAGTGGGCGCCGGCTTCGAGCAGCTGACGCATGGTGAAATCGGGCAACGCCATGGATAGTTCTAAGTCCTTCTTCCGGTTGGCCTCCGCGAAGTGAACCTCCCCTGGGGAGACCGGAACGGCGGCCACGGGGATTGACCCGCGCCTCACCGAGAGCTTCGCGTGCGAGATGGGCGCGGCAGATAGGCGCTCAAGCGACAAAAGGCAAGGGAGAGCGTTCAGACCTCCGGAACGGCCTCCGTCGGACGATGAGTCGCCACTACCCCCGCAGACGCAGCAATGATGAGGACCACGGCCACGCACTGGAACGCTGAAAGCCGCTCCCCCAGGATGAGGAAACCGGAGACCGCTCCCACCGCCGGTTCGGCGCTCATCAGGACGCCGAACACCCGCGCCGGCAGCCTGGCCATGGCCAGCATTTCCAGGGAATAGGGAATAACGCTGGTAAGCAGCGCGACCAGCAGCGCCTTGGGCGCAACGCCTGCCATCGCGATGCCGTGCGCCGCCTGGGCGGCGCCAAAGGGCAGGACGACGAGCGCCGCCACCACCATGCCAAATCCCGCCGCCTGACCCTGACCGCCGGCGCCCGCCTTTTGCCCGAAGACGATATAGAGCGCCCAGCACACACCGGCGACGAGCGCCAGGACGACGCCGAACGGATCGAGATGCGAGGCCAAAGGTCCAAAGGGAAGCAGCAGCGCCAGCCCTGCCACCGCCAGACCGATCCAGAGGAAGTCGAGCGCTTTTCGCGAACCCAACAGCGCTAGCGTTAGCGGGCCCGTGAACTCTACGGCTACTGCGATCCCGAGGGGAATGCGCGCCAGCGCCTGGTAAAAGACGAGATTCATGGCGCCGAGCACCGCTCCGTAAGCCAGGATCGGCCAGCGCTGCTTCGGCAGCGGAGTCCGCCAGGGTCGCCAGAGCGCCAACATCATCAGCACGGCGAGCCCGACGCGCAGCGCTGTGGCGCCCAGCGGACCCACCTCAGGGAAGAGACCTTTGGCTACTGAGGCGCCAACCTGGACCGAGACCATGGCGATCGCCACGGCCCCGATTGGCGCCGCTCGCGCGCGAAGCCCCCCGCGCTTGATACTAGCGTCAGTCATCCGGCGGTGGGGCTCAGACGTCCTCAAGCGCCGCCACGCCCGGCGCCACCTTGATTGCGCCGCGGACGGCGGGATCAAGCCGGTAGCGGCCTGGCAGCTTTAGCTCGACCTCCCGCCCCCCCGGGAATGCGGCCACGACCATCACCTCGGCCCCACCTGGCAGAGGTTCGAGGCGAGCGCGAATAGCCTGCGGATCGAAGAGCTGTGGCGAGACGTGAACGCGAAGGCCTGCGGCCGCTTGCTCGACCACCCGGCCAAGGGGTTTGGCGTCGTCGCCATAGAAGCGCACCTCGCCGTCATTGCTCTTGGCCCGCGCCTTGATCACGATCTGCCGCCCAGGCTCCAGCAGGTCGCGGTGAGCCCGCAGCACCTCAGGCATAAACATGACCTCGTATTCGCCCGTCGGATCCGAAAGCGTGACAAAGGCGAACTTGCCGCTGCCGCCCGTACGCTCCTGGCGGCGGCGCACGACCCCCGCCATCCGGTACGCCTCGCCCCCGGCAAGCGCCCCGGTTACGGCATCCAGATAGAGCGTCACGCGCTGCCGCCGTAGCAGGCCGATCACATCATCGAGCGGATGGCCACTCAGATAGAAGCCGACCGCCGCCAACTCCTCGTCGAGCCGGGCGACCGGATTCCACGACTCTGTCTTTGGCAGACGCGGGTGGGCGGCGTCTGACGCCTCGCCAAATAGACTCTCCTGATGCGAAGCCCGATCTGCGGCAAGGCTCTGGGCGTAGGCAATGAGCTGGTCGGATGCAGCGACGATCTGGGCGCGGTTCGAGTGAATGGAATCGAAAGCCCCCGCCCGCGCCAAGCTCTCCAGGGCACGCTTGTTGACCTCGCGCGGATCGACCCGCGCCAGGAAATCGAACAGATCGATGAACCGGCCGCCCACCTCGCGCACCTTGACCAAGTGGTCCATGGCGCCGCGGCCGACATTGCGGATGGCGCCAAGCGCATAGAGCACCCGGCCGTCCTCCACCTCGAAGTCGGCTCCCGAGCGGTTGATGTCTGGTGGCGCGATGGCGACTCCCTGCCGCCTGGCGTCCTGGTAGAATATCGCCAGTTTGTCGGTGTTGGAGATGTCGAGGCTCATGGAGGCCGCGAAGAACTCCACCGGCCGGTTCGCCTTGAGCCAGGCAGTCTGATAACTGATCAGGGCGTAGGGCGCGGCGTGGCACTTGTTGAAGCCGTAGCCCGCGAACTTGGCCATCCGCTCGAACATCGTCTCGGCGTCGGCCGGCGCCAGCCGGCGCTCCGCGGCGCCGGTGAGGAACCGAGCCCGCTGCTGGTCCATCTCCTCCTTCTTTTTCTTACCCATGGCACGACGCAGCAAGTCCGCCTCGCCCAAGGAATAGCCGGCCAGGATCTGCGCGATGCGCATTACCTGCTCCTGGTAGACGATAACGCCGTAGGTTTCGGCCAGAGCCTCCTCCAGGCCGGGCAGGATACTGACCGGTCGCCGGCCCATCTTGCAGTCGACGTACTCGTCGATCGAATCCATCGGCCCCGGCCGATAT